>NZ_JBSFVA010000042.1:0-74251 GCF_053592075.1 Nonomuraea sp. NPDC002799 | reverse complement strand
CGGTTACATTCCGAACCCGGAAGTTAAGCTTCCCAGCGCCGATGGTACTGCACTCGGGAGGGTGTGGGAGAGTAGGTCACCGCCGGACAATTTTTGGGGGAAGGGCTCGATGTTCACGCGTCGGGCCCTTTTCGCATTTGTACGCCATTCCTTATTGTGGTGGCGAGGTGCACGTGACGCCGTCACTCTGGGAGGGTGACGGCTTCTCCCCTTTCAGGGCAGACATCAGGGCCGGCTGGGCGTAATAGCCGGGGTCCGCACTCATCCGTTAGAACGGTCACACCGCATTCGCTCACCGTCCTGGCAGCAGCAGGACTGGCGGGCCTCTTCGCCGACTGGTTAAGACTCACCGCCCCGTTCAGGTCCCAGCCCGGGTCCCGGTCCCGGTCCCCGTTCCGGTGGCTGTGGTCGTGGGCGTCCCCGTGGTCGGGCTCGTGGTCGTGGCTGCGGTCGGGCTCGTGGTTGGGGTTATGGCCGGAGTCGGGCTCGCGGTCGCGGGTTCCGTCGGGTGCGTCAGTGCTTCTCTCCGAGGTCGCTTCCGACGGCGACGGCGGCGATGGTGCGGCCGATGGTGGTCACGGCGCGAAGGTGGGCTCAGCGGGTGCGGGATCGGCTACAAGTCCGGGGTGTGCGGGTTCGGCTGGGCCCGAGGGCGGGGGTGCGGGTTCGCATCCAGGCCCGGGGCGTGCGGGTGACGGTGCGGGTTCGGGATGGCCTGGGGGTGACGGTTCAAGCTCGGAAGGGCCTGAAGGCGAGAGTTCAAGCTCGGGAGGACCCGAGGGTGGAGGTTCGAGCTCAAGAGGGCCCGAGGGTGGAGGTTCGGTCTCGGGAGGGCCTGCGGGTGAGGGTGCGAGCCTGGAGAGTGAAGTGGGGGGGTCGGGGGGCGAAAGGGGTGTTGAGGCGGGTGCGGAGCGGTCGGTGGCCGTGGGGGGTGGCAACACCGGTGTGGCCATGACCGGTGACGGGGCCATCGCCGTGACCGGTGGTCATGTCAAGGTCGTCGGTGACGTGCACGTGGCGTCCCGCCCTCAGATCCCCACCCGTCCCGTACACCTGCCACCCCGGCCGCCCCGCCTCCTCGGGCGGGAGGAGGTGGTGGCCGGATTGCGGGAGCGGCTGACCGCCGTGACGGTGAGCCCGTGCGCGGTGGCGGTGCACGGCTTGGGCGGGGTGGGCAAGTCCTGCCTGGTCCTGGAGTACGCCTATCGTCACCAGCGGGACTATCGGCTCGTGTGGCATTTCACAGCGGAGGACCCGGCGGTCCTGTCGGCGGCGTTCGCGCGGCTGGCGGCGCTGCTGGGCTCGCGGGGCGTGGCCGACGCGGCCGATCCGGTGGACCAGGTGCACGCCGCGCTCGCCGCACGTACCGAGCCATGGTTGTTGATCTTCGACAACGCACCGGAGATCGACTTACTGCGGCCCTTCATGCCGCCGGCGGGGCCGGGGCATGTGCTGATCACCAGCCGGTCGGGGAGCTGGCCGCGCGAGCAGGCGCTGGAGCTGCCGGTGCTGGAGCCGGATCCGGCCGTGGCGCTGGTGCTGGCGCGGTCCGGGCGGGACGACCGGGTGGCCGCCGCGGCGCTGGCGGTCGAGCTGGGCGCGCTGCCGCTGGCGCTGGAACAGGCCGCCGCGTACATGGCCGAGGCGGGCCTGACCGTGGCCGAGTACCTCGACCTGCTGCACGGTCAGCGCGCCGAGCTGCTCGCGCAGGGGCAGGCGTGGGGGCATCGCGAGCTGGTCACGACCACGTGGCAGCTCACGTTCGAGCGGCTGGCCCGCGCCAACCCGGAGGCCATCGCGCTGTTGCGGGTGCTGGCGTGCTACTCCTACGAGGCCATCCCTTACCAGTTGCTGCTGGGGCAGCTCGAACGGCGTTCGCCGCGCGAGCTGTGCAACGCCGACATGCGGCGGCATCGCGCGTACGGGCGGTTGCGGAACTCGCGGGTGCACCGGCTGCGCGGGTTCCGTCCCTGGATCGGCGCGATGCTGGTCATGCAGGAGCTGCCGCAGAACGCTCTGGCGATCAACACCGCCGTGGGCGCGCTGCGCCGCCTCAGCCTCATCGGCCCGCCGGTGGACGGCACCGTGTCCGTGCACCGCCTCATCCAGGCGGTCACCCTCGACCGGCTCTCCTCCCGCGAGCAGCGCCGCTGGGGCAATGCCGCGGCCGTGCTCCTGGAGGCCGTGCTGCCGGACCAGCCGGCGCAGGCGAGGAACTGGCCGAGGTACGCCGCACTGTTGCCGCACATCCGCAGGGTGCTGAAGCCCGGCTCGCCCGGCATGGACAAGACCGGGCAGTACCTGGGCGCCAGCGGCGACTACCGCACCGCCAGATCCCTGTTCCAGGAGATCGGTGACGCGCTCACCACGAGTATGGGACCCGAGCATCCGGCCACCCTGACCGCCCGGCATGAGCTGGCGCGGTGGACGGGGGAGTTGGGTGATGCGGCGTCGGCGCGGGAGCAGTATGCGGAGTTGTTGCCGGTTCGGGAGCGGGTGCAGGGGCCCGAGCATCCGGACACGCTGACCATCCGGCATGAGCTGGCGCGGTGGACGGGGGAGTTGGGTGATGCGGCGTCGGCGCGGGAGCAGTATGCGGAGTTGTTGCCGGTACGGGAGCGGGTGCAGGGGCCCGAGCATCCGGACACGCTGACCATCCGGCATGAGCTGGCGCGGTGGGCCGGCGAGCTGGGCGACGCGGTCGCGGCCCGGGACCTGTACGCCGATCTGGTGCCGGTACGGGAGCGCGTCCAGGGGCCCGAGCATCCGGACACCCTCACCGCCAGGGCGAACCTGGCCCAGTGGACCGGCGAGGCCGGGAACGCGGTCGCCGCCCGCGACCAGTACGCGGCCCTGCTGCCGATCCGCGAGCGGACGCTCGGCCCCGAGCATCCCGTCACCCTCACCGTACGCGCGAACCTCGCCCAGTGGACGGGCGAGGCGGGCGACCCGGCGGCGGCCCGCGACCAGTACGCCGCCCTGCTGCCCAGGTGCGAGCACGTGCTCGGCCCCGAGCATCCCGACACCCTGACCACCCGGCACAGTCTCGCCCAGTGGACCGGCAAGGCGGGAGACCCGGTCGCCGCCCGCGACCAGTACGCGAGGTTGCTCCCTCTACGACAGCGGGTGTCGGGACCGGTACACCCCGACACCCTCATCACCCGGGCGAACCTCGCCCAGTGGACCGGCCAGGCCGGGGACCCGGCGGCGGCCCGCGACCAGTACGCGGCGCTGCTGCCGATCCGCGAGCGGGTGCAGGGCCCGGAGCATCCCTCCACCCTGATCAACCGGCATGAGCTGGCGCGGTGGACGGGTGAGCTGGGGGAGGCTCGGGCGGCCAGGGACCAGTACGCGGCGCTGGTCCACGTACGGGAGCGGGTCTCCGGCCCCGACCACCCGGACACGCTCACCATCCGCCACGAGCTGGCCCGCTGGATCGGCGAGCTGGGTGACGCGGCGGCGGCCCGGGATCTGTACGCCGATCTGGTGCCGGTGCGCGAGCGTGTCCAGGGCGCCGACCATCCCGACACCCTGACCGCCAAGGCGAACCTCGCCCAGTGGACCGGCCAGGCCGGGGACGCGGCGGCGGCCCGGGAGCACTACGCCGAGCTGCTCCCGATCCGCGAGCGCGTGCTCGGCCCGGAGCACCCGTCCACTCTGATCATCCGGCACGAGCTGGCGCGGTGGACCGGCCAGGCGGGCGACGCGGCGGCGGCCCGCGCGCACTACGCGGCGCTGCTGCCCGTCAGGGAGCGGGTGCTCGGCCCCGACCATCCGGCCACCCGCGCGACCAGGGATCAGCTCGCCTACTGGACGGAAGACGGTTGATGGGCGTCGAGGGTGGCCGTTGTGACCACACGGAAGGTGGTTCGAGGCGTTCGTCTCCGTGGTGATGAAGTATGAGGATCGCGACACGGTGGCCGAGTTCGAGCGCCGGGTGGCGGGGATGGCCGAGGTGGTGGAGGCGCACCGGCTGTTCGGCGATCCGGACTTCCTGTTGCGGGTGGCCGTGGCGGATCTGGCCGCCTATGAGCGCTTCTACTCCGCCACGCTGTCCGGGCTGCCGGGGGTGGCGCAGGTGACCTCGCATCTGGCGATGAAGGTGGTGAAGCGGTACACGGGCCTGCCGGTGGCGGGCTGAGACGCGAGGAGCGGGGCCCACCGCCGTGGGCCCCGCTCCTCGCACCGGGTTACTTGGGCAGCACCAGGAGGGCGTCGCCCACGCCGCGCTCCGAGCCGTCGGACGGCCGGTTGGCCGGCTTGCCGCCGACCACCATCGCCGTCGAGCCGCCCCCGTCCAGGTTGATCGCCTGCTTGGCGCCCAGCCAGCGCATGAACTGCGCCGCCTCGTGGAAGCTCGCCCCGACCGTCAGGCCGGGCTGCCGGCCGTCGATGGTGGCCAGGATCAGGCTGCCGTTCTGGCTGACGCCGAGCAGGGTGCGCGGGTGGCGGCGGAGGATCATGTTCATGGAGTCGTGGCCGTCACGCTTGGCGGTGATCTTCACCTTGCCGTTCCTGACCAGGCCGACGCCGCCCGCGATCACGCTGAGGTCCGGGGTCAGCGCGAGCGCCTTCTTGGTACGCAGGTCCACGACCTTGGTGTCGACCTTGACTGTCCACTCCGCCCAGGCGTGCTCGTTGAGCCAGTCGGAGGCCAGGCCGTTGCCGTGCAGCACTCGCGTGCCCTTGGCGACCGCCGCGCCCGAGGCGCGCAGGCCCACGACCTTGCCGCTTGCGTCGAGCACCGCGTCGGTCCCGTCGGCCGGCGTCTTGGCGCCGTACTCCTCGGTGTACAGCACCAGCTCGTCCGCCGCGGCGGCCCGGTTGATGCCGTTGACCTCGGTCCGCGCGCCGTCCTGCGAGAGCGCGACGACGGTCGACTTGAGCTCCGTGATCTTGGCGGTACGGCCCCTGAGCACCACGGCCGAGCGGCCCGGAACGGCCTCGCTCAGCAGCCTGCCCCCGACGACGGACGCGCCGACCGGCTCCCCGCGCAGCTCCTTGGCGGTGTGGATGTTGAAGAAGCCGCCGTTGACGCCGAGCACCGCGCCCTGGGCCTTGGCCATCGACGAGACGGTCTCGCGCTTGGCCACGCTGGTGCCGAGCGAGGCGGCGTAGCTGCCGCGGAACGTCCTGGCGTCGATCATGACGACCTTGGCGTCCCAGGGGCCCGTGGTCTTGAGGCCGTCGTCGCCGAGGTAGTCGACCTTGACCTTCAGACCCGCGTCCTTGAGCTTCTTGGCCGTCTCCTCGGCCTTCTTCTTCTCCTCCAGGGACCACAGGCCGACCCGCACCATGTACACGGTCTGAGAGGGCGCGTCGGCGACGCTGGGCCGGATCACCTTCTGCACGGTGGGCGCCTCCCCGGCGGCCTCCACCTCGGGAACCCTGGCCTCGGCGGTCGCGAGCGCCCCGTAGTCGCGGCCGCTCGGCATGAGGACGGTCACCGTGTAACCGTCGGTCGACGTGCCCGCCTTCACGTCGTACAGGTCGATGCCCTGCGTCACGGTGGTCATGGCCTTGGTCGGCACGGGCCGCGTACCCAGCGGGAATCTGGCCGACGGGAACCGCACCGACGACTGCTCCGCCGTCGCGGGCAACACGGTGAGGGTGAGCGCCGCGGCTGTGGCCAGGCCGCCGGCGAGGATGCGTCGAGACATGAACTCTCCTGAGGGCGGAAAAGGGACCGCACCATAGTGGCGAGATCAAGGTCGCCGGGGCAGGAGAACACGCCAATCGAGTAAAGAGGTTACGAGATTGACACCGCCTGGTGGCTACCAGTCGATACCATCTGTGTATGACTCGCATCTGCATGTGGTGGCGGCCGGTAGACGGCCGCTGATCCCCCCATGTGCGGGCCGTCCTGGAGACGGCCTCTCATGCGACGCGGGTCCTCCTCCGGACGGCATTGACCTGAAGGAGAGCACCACCATGAACGACGTCGTTCTCACGGGCGACCGCCCGACCGGGCCGCTGCACCTGGGCCACTACTTCGGCTCGCTGGCCAACCGGGTCAGGCTGCAGGACACCTGCCCGATGTACGTGCTGATCGCCGACTACCAGGTGATCACCGACCGCGACCTGCCCGGCGAGATCCAGCGGAACATCACCGAGCTGCTCCTCGACTACCTGGCCGTCGGCCTCGACCCGGCCAAGGTGACGATCTTCCAGCACAGCGCGATCCCCGAGCTGAACCAGCTGCTGCTGCCGTTCCTGAGCCTGGTGTCGGTGGCCGAGCTGCGGCGCAATCCCACGGTGAAGGACGAGATCGCGCACAGCGCGCAGCAGGCGGTCAGCGGGTTGATGTTCACCTATCCGGTGCATCAGGCCGCCGACATCCTGTTCTGCAAGGGCACGCTGGTGCCCGTCGGCAGGGATCAGCTCCCGCACGTGGAGGTGACGCGGCTGGTGGCCCGCCGTTTCAACGAGCGCTACGGCGCGGTGTTCCCGGTGCCGGAGGCCCTGATGGGGGAGCAGCCGCTGCTCAAGGGGCTCGACGGCGGCAAGATGAGCAAGAGCCGGGGCAACGCCATCGCCCTGTCGGCGGGTGAGGACGAAACGGCCGCCCTCATCCGCAAGGCCCGCACCGACTCCGAGCGGCTGATCACGTTCGACGAGGAAGGCCGGCCCGGGGTCGCGAACCTTCTCACGCTGGCCGGCCTCTGTCTCGGCCGCCCGCCGCAGGAGATCGCCGAGGAGATCGGGACCGGCGGCGCCGCCGCGCTCAAGGGCCTGGTCACCGAGGCGGTCAACGAGTTCCTGCGGCCGATCAGGAAGCGCCGCCGCGAGTTCGGCGAGGCGGCGGCGAGACAGATCCTCGCCGAGGGCAACGCGGCGGCCCGCGAACGCGCGATCGCCACGCTGGACGAGGTACGGGCGGCGATGGGCTTCTGAAGGACGGCGATGGGCTTTTTGCACGAAGGCGTCGCGGGTGCCGGGTGCCCCTGGCGGCGCGCGCGACGCCGCGCGTCAGCCGGATCGGCGGCTCTGATAGACCTGGCGCAACGTTTCGTGCACGATCCACGTCGTCCTGGCGCCCTCGGCCAGCAGGCACACGTCTCCGGGGCCGACCTCGATCGTGGTGCCGCCTTCGACGGCGATCGTGGCCCGGCCCGACAGGACCACGAAGATCTCATCACTTTCCACGTCGGTCACGACGCCGGGGGTGATCTCCCAGATGCCCCGGCCGTCGCCCAGATCCAGCGACGACGTGACGGGGTTCCCCGAGACGATCTGCTCGGGGGCTAGCTCCTTCCGGGTCAGCCGCACGTCGTGCACGGGGACGGAGAAGGCGCCGGCGGTGGCCAGCATGCGGCCGAGGTCGGCCATATCGGGGATCAACACATCAGACATATCGCTCATTTCAGCACATTAAGCAGTTAGATGGGTTCCCGCTCAGCGGGCTTCCCTGCGGAAGGACTCCAGTGCCAGGAGTGCCACATGGAGGGACAGGCACGACTCGACGTCGTCGAGGTCGGTGTCGAGGATGCGTTCGAGCCGGCGCAGCCGGTCGTAGAAGGCGGGCCTGGACAGGTGGGCCTTCTGCGCGGCGACCGCCTTGTTGCGGCCGGCGTCGAGATAGATGCGCAGGATGCGGGTCAGGTCGCCGCCCCGCTGCGCGTCGTGGGCCAGCAGCGGGCTCAGCTCCCGCTCCGCGAACGTCTGCAGCCGGGCGTCGTCGCGCAGCAGGTGCAGCAGCCCGCGCAGGCGCAGGTCGGGCAGCCGGTAGAAGGCCCGGCCGTCCGGCTGGCGGACGGCCACGTCGGCCACCTGCTCGGCTTCGAGGAAGCTGCGGCGTACGTCCCTGATGGACTCCACCACCGAGCCCGCCGCCAGCACGAACGCCGAGCCCGGCCGCCACAACACGCGCAGCCGCTCGGCCAGCGCCGTCAGCGCGGGCTCGGCCTGGGTGCGCGGCGGCAGCGGCATCAGGATGCCGACGCGCTCCTGGTCGAGCGCGCCGACCAGGGCGGGCAGCCGGGCGTCGCGGCAGGCGGCGGCGGTGGCCTCGGCCAGCTCGCCGAGCTGGGCCTGACCGTCGAGGGCCTGGTCGACGGGCTCCGTCGGCCGGATGACCACGCTGACCAGCTTGCGCCCGGTGAGCGGCACGCCCACGGCGCGGGCGCGGGCGGCGGCCTCGTCGGGGTCGGCGTAGGCGTGGGTCAGGATGCCGGTGATGATCGTGCCGTGCGCCTGGCGTTCGAGCGACTCCTGGTGGCGCTCCAGCAGGCGGCCCAGGGCGAGCGTGGTGGCCGCGCGCTCGGCCAGCACCATGTCGCGCGGCGACGGCGCGGCGTCGCAGATCAGGATCAGCCGGCCCCAGTCCTGCCCGCGCGCCCCCACCGTGGTGACCAGCCAGGAGGCGGCCGGATCGTAGGCGGTGCGCTCGGCCGTCGTCACCGCCCGGGACCGCGACTCCCACCCGGCCAGCAGCGCGCCCGCGTCGCGGCCCGCGGACTCGCACGCCAGCACCTGGTGGGCGAGGTTCTCCAGCAGCACGGGCCGGCCGGACAGCCGGGCCACCTGGGCGAGCACCTCGGCCGGGGAGGCGCCCTCGACCGACAACTCGGTGAAGACCTCGTGCAACTGCTCGGAGGCCCGCAACTCCTCAAGCTGGATGTCGATGATCCGGGCGTGCACCGACTCGGTGATCTGCACGAACGGCGTCTCGCGGGTCAGCACGACGACCGGGAAGCCGTGCTCCTCGGCCGACTTGACGACGGCGCGCGGCAGCTCGCGGACGAACCTGCGCCCCAGCTCGACGATCAGCCCGGAGGCGCCGACGGAGGAAAGCTCGCCGATGTAGTCGGCGAGTTTCTCCGGGTCCTCGGGAAGCGCGACGCCCGTGGTGAGCACCAGCTCCCCGCCGCGCAGCAGATGGGCGATGTCGGCGATCTCGCCCACGTGCACCCACCGCACCTTGGTGTCGAGCCGGTCGGCGCCCGCGACCACGCGCGGGCTGCCCCGGCGCACGGTTTCGAGGGCGAGGACGTCGGCGATGGTGGGCAACACGGGGCAGAGCCTAGCCGATCAATTTGTAAGAACGGCTCCACGCCGATTTACGCTTTGTCACGGGTTGAGATCGTCCTCCCGGAATTCCCGGCGAGGTTCGCGCACGCGCAGCTCGACCCGGCGGATCTTGCCGGAGATCGTTTTGGGTAGCTCGCCGAACTCCAGGCGGCGCACCCGCTTGTACGGCGCCAGCTCCCGCCGGCAGTGCTCGAAGATGGACCGCGCGGTCGTCTCGTCCGCCTCGAATCCCGGCGCCAGGGTCACATAGGCCTTCGGCACCGCCAGCCGCACCGGATCGGGCGCGGGCACCACGGCCGCCTCGGCCACGGCCACGTGCTCCAGCAGCACGCTCTCCAGCTCGAACGGCGAGATGCGGTAGTCGGAGGCCTTGAAGACGTCGTCGGTCCGGCCCACGTAGGTGAGGTAACCGTCCTGGTCACGGGTGGCGACGTCGCCCGTGTGATAGAAACCGCCCCGCATGGCTTCACTAGATCCACCGACATATCCGGACATGAGACCTAGGGGGCGGCGCTCGTCCAGCGGCAGGCAGACCTCCCCGTCGTCCCCGGCCGCACCGCTGACCGGATCGATGAGCACGACGTCGTAACCGGGCAGCGGCCGGCCCATGGACCCGGGCCGGACCTGATCGCCCGGCGCGTTGCCGATCTGCGCCGTCGTCTCCGTCTGGCCGTAGCCGTCCCTGACCGTGAGGCCCCACGCCTTGGCCACCTGGTCGATGATCTCGGGGTTGAGCGGCTCGCCGGCCGCCACGGCGGTGCGCAGGGGCAGCTGCCACGCCGCCAGATCCTCCTGGATGAGCATCCGCCACACGGTCGGCGGCGCGCAGAACGTGGTCACCCGTTCCTCCCGCAGCACCTCCAGCAGCGCGGGGGCGGAGAAGCGCGCGTAGTCGTGGATCAGCACGGTGGCCCCGGCGTTCCACGGCGCGAACACGTTGCTCCACGCGTGCTTGGCCCAGCCCGGCGAGGACACGTTGAGATGCACGTCGCCCGGCCTGAGCCCGATCCAGAACATGGTCGACAGGTGCCCGGCCGGATAGGAGGCGTGCGTGTGCTCGACCAGCTTCGGCTGCGAGGTCGTGCCCGAGGTGAAGTAGAGCAGCAGCGTGTCGCCGGCCCGCGTCGGCGCGTCGGGGGTGAAGGGCCCGCTCTCCGCGTACGCGTCGTGGTAGGCCAGCCAGCCGCCGGCCTCGCCCACGGCGATCCTGGTGTACGCGCCCGCCTCGAACCTGCCGGTGTCGGCCGCGTTGGCGATCACATGGGAGACGCCGCCGCGCTCGACCCGCTCCGCGATGTCCTTGGTGGTCAGCAACGTCGTGGCGGGGATGATGACCGCGCCCAGTTTCATCGCCGCCAGCAGGCACTCCCACAACTCGGCCTGGTTGCCCAGCATGAGCAGGATCCGGTCGCCCCGGCGCACCCCCTGCCGGCGCAGCCACCCGGCGACCTGGCCGGAGCGGGCCGAGAGCTCGGCGAAGGTGTAGGTGGCCTGACGCGCGCCCACGATCTTGAGCGCGACGGCGCCGGGCGTCTCCGCCGCCAGTACCCCGTCGAACCAGTCGAGCGCCCAGTTGAACTCGGTGAGCTCCGGCCAGCGGAAGTCGCGGCGGGCGGTGGCCGGATCGGCGTCGAGCAGGAAATCCCGGGCGGCACGAAAATCGTCCATGCCCGGATCCTGCTACGTCGCCAGCCGCCGCTCAAGGCCGTCCAGCACCGACACGAGGCCGAAGTCGAAGCACATCTCGCGCAGGACCTGCGGATCCTCGCCATCGTCCACGGTGATCCGCTCGAGCAGATCGGGGAATTGGGCGGCGGCCCTGGCGACCGAGGCGCGCATCTCGCCGGCGTCGTAGGCGTGGTCGGACGTCGCGCTGTTCCAGGCGATCTCCGGGGTCGTCATGCCGAACACGTACGCGGTCAGCGTGGCGTTGGCGAAGTCGATCTCCATGCCGGTGAACCCGGCGATCTTGAGCGTCGCGCGCATGCGGTCGGCGGTGCGCATCGCGTTGGGGCCGAGCGCCGGCAGGCGGCCTATCAGGTCGGCCGACCACGGGTGGCGCAGCATCACGTGGCGCATGCTGTAGGCCAGGGCCGAGGCGGAGTCCCGCCAGCCCACCTGCTCGGGGTCGGGGACGGTCATCTCGCCCCACACCTCGTCGTAGACCAGCTCCAGCAGCTCGTCCTTGTTGGCGACGTACCAGTAGAGGCTGGTGGCGCCCGCGCTCAGCTTCGCGCCGAGCTTGCGCATGCTGAGCCCGGCGAGCCCCTCCTCGTCGAGCAGTTCGAGGGCGGCCCGCACGATCTCCTCGCGGCTGCGCCCGGGGCTGGTGGCCTTGCGCGGCTCGCGGAGCCAGACGGAGCTGAAGGACTTGCCGGTCATGTCATAACAATAAAGGCACTCGCACACTGTACGAAGAATGTCGTACGGTGTGCGAGTGAACTCGAACACCGTACGAGACCCCCGTCGCTGGTGGATCCTCGGCGTCCTCTGTCTGTCGCTTCTGGTGCTGGTCGTCGACAACACCGTGCTCAACCTGGCCATCCCCTCCCTGAGCGAGGAGATCGGCGCGACGCCGTCCGACATCCAGTGGATCATCGACGCCTACGTGCTGGCCTTCGCCGGCCTGCTGCTCACCTCCGGCAGCCTGTCCGACAAGTACGGCCGCCGCCTGTTCCTGATCGTCGGCCTGGTCTTCTTCGGCGGCGCGTCGCTGCTGGCCCTGCTCGTCACCGAGCCCTGGCAACTGATCGGCGCGCGGGCCCTGATGGGCATCGGCGGCGCGATCATGATGCCCTCGACGTTGTCCATCCTGATGACCGTGTTCGACGAGGCGGAGCGGCGCAAGGCGATGGCGGCCTGGAGCGCGGTGGCCCTGGTGGGCATGGTCTCAGGGCCGACGCTCGGCGGCTTCATGCTGGAGCACTACTGGTGGGGCTCGATCTTCCTGCTGAACGTCCCGATCGCGGCGGTCGCCATCGTGGCCGCCGTCGTGCTCATGCCCGAGACCCGCGCCGCCGGCCGGCGGATCGACCCGGTGGGCGTGGTGTTGTCGATCGTGGGCCTGATCGCGGGCGTCTACGTCATCATCGAACGCGAGTGGAACATCCCGGTCATCGTGCTGGCGGTCGTCGCGCTGGGCGCGTTCGTGGTCTGGGAGCGCCGCCAGGAGCAGCCGATGTTGCCGCTGCACCTGTTCGCCAACCGCAATTTCAGCGGCGCGTCGTTCTCGATCCTGCTGATGTCGTTCGGCGCCGGCGCCGTGATGCTGATGCTCACCCAGTATCTGCAGTACGTGCTGGGCTACGGGGAGGTGCGGGCCGGCCTGGCGATGTTGCCCTACGCCGCGGCCGCCGCCGTCTTCAACGGCGTGGGCGCCGCGCTCGGGCAGAAGGTCGGCAACCGGGCGCTGATCGGTGCCGGGCTGCTGCTGATGGCCGGGGGCTTCGCCGTCATGGCCATGGGCACCGGGTATCCGCCGCTGATGGTCGGCCTGGTGATCATGGGTGTCGGCGGCGGGCTCGCGGGCCCGTCCGCCTACGGCTCGCTGATGGGCGCCATCCCGGTGGACCACGCCGGTGTCGGCTCGGCGCTCAACGACACCGTCCAGCAGGTCGGCATGGCGCTGAGCATCGCGATCCTGGGCAGCGTGCTGGCCGGGCGGTACACCTCGCAGATGCCGGCCGGCGTGCCCGCTGCGGCCAGGGAGTCGATCGGCGCCGCGCATCCGATGGGCTTCGGCGACGTGGCCAACACGGCCTTCACCTCGGCCATGCATCTCGGCTCGTGGGTGGGCGCCGGGTTCTGCGTGGCCGCCGCGCTGCTCGCGGTGGTCGTGCTGCGCCCGGCCGCCCCGGTCGTGGCCCCCGAGCCCACCCCTGAGACGGTCTAGCGGACACGGGGCTCGCGCATGGCCTCCAGGCTGTCCAGCTTGTGGGTGCGCTCGTCGTGGCCGATCTGCCGGAGCAGGTCGGCCACCGAGCGGTAGCGGCCGTACTCGGCGGCGTACGTGCCGGGGTCGGGCACGAAGTCGAGGTCCGGGTTCTCGGCCACGAACGTCATGTACTCGTGCTCGGCGTGGTCCTCGAACTCCGCGTTGAGCCGGTAGCTCCAGTCGGGCCGGACCAGGAACAACACCCAGGACACGTGGTAGTAGAAGAACGCGATCAGCCAGGGCGCGGCCTTGTGCAGCGGCCAGGTCTGCTTCTGCCCGGCGCGCTGCACGAGGTCCTGCACGATCAGCAGGTGCCACTGCTCGTTGTCCTGGTCGGCGCGGGCCGCCACGATCCGCTCGAAGACCCTCCTGGCCAGCGCGGAGCGGCCCGCGTGCCGGTGCACGGCCCAGTAACCCATCCGCTCCCACGCCTGGTACGGCACCCGGGCGATGATCTCCAGCATGGCGAACTTCGTGTACGAGCCCTTCCTGCCGTACAGGAGGTCCACCGGCTTGAACATCATCGTGGCCAGCAGGCTGTAGGCCATCCGCGGGGTGTCCAGCGTGTCCTGCTGGGCCTGGCGGAGCCGGTCGCGGTCGAGCTTGGGCGGGCCGGACGGAACCTCGGTGCGGTGGTCGGCGGTGATGGTCATCGCGATCTCTCCTTCGTCTCGATGACCTGATCGTCGCCGACGGAGGCGGCCCCGGTCGTCGCCCGCCAGTGCTCTTCCGCCCTGCCTCCGGCGGCGTAGCCGGGCGGCGATCCCTACATCGCCCGGCGCACGGGACATCCCCTAGGGGGTGGATTTACAGCATGTAACCTGATTTGACCGCACGCCGACAGGTTGCGGTTACGGGCACGAGGTCGAAGCAGGGATACTCAACACATGTCGGAGCTACTCGCGCGCCACAGGGCGGTCATGCCCAACTGGCTGGCACTCAACTACAACGACCCCATCGAGATCGTCAGCGGCAAGGGCAACCGCGTCATCGACGGAGACGGCAAGAGCTACCTCGACTTCTTCGCCGGCATCCTGACGAACATGATCGGCTACGACGTGCCCGAGGTGCGCGAGGCGGTCGAGCGGCAGCTCGCCACGGGGGTGGTGCACACCAGCACGGTCTACCTGCTGCGTGGCCAGATCGAGCTCGCCGAGAAGATCGCGCGGCTCTCCGGCATCCCCGACGCCAAGGTCTTCTTCACCAACTCCGGCACCGAGGCCAACGAGACCGCCCTCCTCCTCGCGACGTACGCGCGCAAGAGCGACCAGGTCCTCGCCATGCGGCAGAGCTACCACGGGCGCAGCTTCGGCACGATCGGCGTCACCTCCAACCGCGCCTGGAAGAACAGCTCGCTCTCCCCGCTCAACGTGCACTTCCTGCACGGCGCCGACCGGCACCTCACCCAGTTCAAGGGGCTGTCCGACGCCGACTACATCAAGGCGTGCGTCGACGACCTGCGCCACGTGCTCGCCACGGCCGTCTCCAACGACGTGGCCGCGCTGATCGCCGAGCCGATCCAGGGTGTGGGCGGGTTCACGATGGCCCCCGACGGGCTGTTCGCCGCCTACAAGGAGGTGCTCGACGAAGAGGGCATCCACCTCATCTCCGACGAGGTGCAGACCGGCTGGGGCCGCACGGGCAGCGCGTTCTTCGGCATGCAGGGTCACGGCGTGACGCCGGACATGATGACGTTCGCCAAGGGCCTGGGCAACGGCTTCGCCGTCGGCGGCGTCGTGGCCAGGGGCGACCTCATGGACGGCCCGCACGCCGTGGGCCTGTCCACGTTCGGCGGCAACCCCGTCTCCATGGCCGCCGCCAACGCCACCCTCGACTACGTGCTCGACCGCGACCTGCAGGCCAACGCGGCACGCACGGGCGAGATCATCATCGGCGGGCTCAAGCGGGCGGCCGAGCGCCTGCCCATCGTCAAGGACGTGCGCGGCAAGGGCCTGATGTTCGCCGTCGAGCTCGAAACCCCCGCCCAGGCCGGCCGCTTCATGGAGGAGACCAGGAAGGCGGGGCTGCTCGCCGGCAAGGGCGGCCTGTACGGCAACGCCATCCGGATGGCTCCGCCCCTCACCCTCACGGTGGACGAGGCGACCGAGGGCCTGGAGATCATCGTGCACGCACTCGACATCATCAACGCGGAGGCAGCGGCTCAGTGAAGTCCGTCAGGCATTGGATCAACGGAGCCCTTCAGGACGGCGACGCCCGCGTGGCGGAGCTCTACAACCCGGCGACCGGCCAGGTCAGCGGGCAGGTCAAGCTGGCCTCAGCCGCGGACGTGGACGCGGCCGTGGCCGCCGCCGTCGCGGCCTTCCCCGCCTGGCGGGACGCCTCGCTGGTCAAGCGGTCCCAGGTGCTGTTCCGCTACCGCGAGCTCATGTACGCCCACCGCGACGAGCTGGCCGCGCTGATCTCCGCCGAGCACGGCAAGGTGCACTCCGACGCGCTCGGCGAAGTGGCCAGGGGCCTGGAGGTCGTGGAGTTCGCCTGCGGCATCCCGCACCTGCTCAAGGGCGGCTTCTCCGAAGGGGTCTCGACCCGGGTCGACTCCTACTCCCTGCGGCAGCCGCTCGGCGTCGTGGCCGGGATCACCCCGTTCAACTTCCCCGCCATGGTGCCGATGTGGATGTTCCCGATCGCGATCGCGTGCGGCAACACCTTCATCCTCAAGCCGTCGGAGAAGGACCCGTCGGCCTCGCTGCTCATGGCGCGGCTCTGGCAGGAGGCCGGGCTGCCCGACGGCGTGTTCAACGTCGTCCAGGGTGACAAGGCGGCCGTGGACCGGCTGCTGGAGCACCCCGACGTCCGCGGTGTGTCGTTCGTCGGCTCCACCCCGATCGCCCGCTACGTCTACGAGAGCGGCACCGCGCACGGCAAGCGGGTGCAGGCGCTCGGCGGCGCCAAGAACCACATGCTCGTGCTCCCCGACGCCGACCTCGACCTGGTGGCCGACTCGGCGGTGTCGGCCGGGTTCGGCTCGGCGGGCGAGCGGTGCATGGCGATCTCCGTCGTGCTGGCCGTGGAGCCGATCGGCGACGAGCTCGTCGAGAAGATCGTCGAGCGGGTCGGCAAGCTCGTGATCGGCCCCGGTGACGACCCGAAGTCCGAGATGGGGCCGCTCGTCACCGAGGTCCACCGCGACAAGGTCGCCTCCTACCTCGACCTCGGCGTCGAGGAGGGCGCCAAACTGGTCGTGGACGGCCGCGAGACGGCGGTCCTGGGCGGCGGCAAGGCGTCGGAGACCGACGGCTTCTGGCTCGGCCCGACCGTGCTCGACCACGTGCCCGCCGGCTCGCGCACGCACGTCGACGAGATCTTCGGCCCGGTGTTGTCGGTCGTCCGCGTCGGCTCGTACGAGGAGGGCCTGGAGCTGATCAACGGCGGCCTCTACGGCAACGGCACCGCGATCTTCACCAACGACGGCGGCGCGGCCCGGCGCTTCCAGAACGAGGTCGAGGTCGGCATGGTCGGCATCAACGTGCCGATCCCCGTGCCGATGGCCTTCTACAGCTTCGGCGGCTGGAAGTCCTCGCTCTTCGGCGACACCCACGTGCACGGCACCGAGGGCGTGCACTTCTACACCCGGGGCAAGGTCGTCACCTCCCGCTGGCTCGACCCCTCGCACGGCGGCGTGAACCTGGGCTTCCCCACCAACAAGTGAGCGCCGGCGCCGACGGGAGGGCCTCTCCTTCGAGTCCCTCCCGTCCGCGTCCCCGGTAAGCTCGGAGTCCCCGGTAGGCTCCCGGCCACGGGGACATACAAGGGGGACACCGTGCATCGCCGTCGTCGTCATGCTCTGGCGCTCGCCGCATCGGCGCTGGTCGCCGGCCTGGGCGCGACAGGTGCCACGCCGACACCAAGCCCGACCCCTACCCCGGTGGCGACGCCGACCCCCACCCCGAGCGCCACGCAGAGCGACGGCACGCTGCAGATCCTCACCTACCGCGGCTACGCCGAGCTCGGCGGCACCAGCTCCAAGGTCAACTGGGTGGGCTCGTTCGAGAAGGAGACCGGCTGCCGGATCGCCCGGCTCGACACCGTGCAGACCGCGCAGGAGATGGCCGTCCGGGTCAAGGAGCGGGCCTACGACGTGGTCTCGGCCGGGCCCGTGCTGGCGGGCGAGCTGATCGCGGCCAAGCAGGTGCAGGCCATCGACCCTGCCAAGGTGAGCGACTACAAGGACGTCGACGAGCGCTTCCGCGACATGGTCACGGTGTCGGGCAAGGTCTACGGGGTGCCCTATCTGTGGGGTTACCACGAGTTCGTCTACGACTCGTCGAAGGTCAAGGGCGATCTGAAGCAGGCGTTCTCCTCGGGCCGGGTGGCGCTGCGGGACAACCCGCTGACGATCGCCGACGCCGCGCTGGCCGAGGGGTCGGCCGAGGATCCGTTCGAGCTGACCAAGGGACAGCTCGACCGGGCGGTGGCGCTGCTGGAGCAGACGAAGGAGCGCACGTACTGGAGCAATCCGGTCGACCTGGTCATGGGCTTCGCCACCGGGACGCTCGACTACGCCCAGGCCACCCCCTACTACCGCATGCTCCTGCAGAAGGCCGGCAAGCCGGTCAAGAGCGTCGCGACGCCCAAGACGACCGGATGGGTCGACTCGTGGATGCTGGGCGCGAACGTGCCCGACACCACCTGCGCCTACCGGTGGCTCAACTGGATGAGCGGGCCCGACGCGCAGCGTGACGCCGCCGCGTGGGCGGGGCTGGCGCCGGCCAACGACAAGGCGTGCAAGGGGCGGGCCAAGACGATGTGCGAGGCGTACGGGGCGGGCAAGGGGAAGAAACTCGACCGGGTGGCCTTCGCCGTCCGGCCTCCCGGGGGTTGCCGGGCCGAGGACGGGGAATGCACTGACTATGCCGCCTGGAGCGAACGGTGGCGTCAGCTCGCTGAGTGAGTGGGGGCCGCCGATCATCCGCACGTGACCGTGCCGCGGGCGCGTCCATCCCCCGCTGGGCGCGGCCTGCAGGGACGCCCCGGGCCTTCCCCCCGTCCTGGGGCGTCCCGCCGCGGTCGGCAGCGAGACGTGACTCGGCGGCGAGACGTGGCTCGGCGGCGAGACGTGGCTCGGCGGCGAGACGTGGCTCGTCAGCGAGACGGGAAAGAGACCACGGTGGCCAGCGGATTCGGGATGAGCGCATCGGCGCAGTCGGCGCAGGCGTGCACCGCCGAGTCGTCGGGCAGCCGGCCCACGCGCGCGCGAGGTCGCGGCCACCGCTTGTGGCAGACGACGCAGGCGTCGCCGTCGCGCTGGGCCGCGCTCAAGCCCTCAGGGTCGAACGTCAACATATTCCGCGCCGTTCTTGTCGGGCCCCAGTTCATCACGCTCCCAGCTGTCGTCGCCCATCCGTATGTCGCAACCGTTATAACCCTGAGCGAGGCCACGAGGGTCTAGCTGAGCGTCAAGTCAGGGTGATTTCTCTACCCGAGTGACGGGAGTTAAGCCAACAAAAACGGGCATCCAGCCGCAAGCTGGATGCCCGATTGGTTGGGGTTCTGGGTTAAAGCTCGGCTATCGCCTTCTCCAGAATGCCGAGGCCCTCTTCGAGCAGATGCTCGGGGATGACCAGCGGCGGCAGGAAGCGCAGCACGTTGCCGTACGTGCCCGCCGTCAGGACCAGCAGGCCCTCGGCGTGGCAGCGCTTGACGACCTCCTGGACGGCGGCCGGGTTCGGCACCTTGGTGCCCGGCTCGACCAGCTCGATGGCGATCATGGCGCCCCGGCCGCGCACGTCGCCGATCACGTCGTGGCGCTCCTGGAGGGCTTTGAGCCGGGGGAGCATGATCTCGCCGATGCGGCCGGCCCTGGCGACGAGATTCTCCTCCTCGATCGTCTCCAGCACGCCGAGGGCGGCCTCGCAGGCGAGGGGGTTGCCGCCGTAGGTGCCGCCGAGCCCGCCGGCGTGCACCTTGTCCATGAGGTCCGCGCGGCCCGTCACGGCCGCCAGCGGCAGGCCGCCCGCGATGCCCTTGGCGGTGGTGATGATGTCGGGCACGACGCCCTCGTCCTCGCAGGCGAACAGGGTGCCCGTCCTGGCGAACCCGGTCTGCACCTCGTCGGCCACGAACACGATGCCGTTGGCCTTGCAGAACTCGGCCACGCGCGGCAGGAAGCCCCTGGCCGGCACGATGAACCCGCCCTCGCCGGCGATCGGCTCGATCACCACGGCGGCCACGTTCTCGGCGCCGATCTGCTTGGTGATCATGTCGATGGCCTGCTCGGCGGCCTCCTCCGCGCAGTTCTCCGGCCCGGTCGGCCACCGGTACGGGTACGCCAGCGGCACCCGGTACACCTCGGGCGCGAACGGCCCGAACTTGTGCTTGTACGGCATGTTCTTGGCCGTCAGCGTCATCGTGAGCAGCGTGCGGCCGTGGTAGCCGTGGTCGAACACCACGACGGCCGGCCTGCCGGTGGCGTGCCTGGCGATCTTGACCGCGTTCTCCACCGCCTCGGCGCCGGAGTTCACCAGGAACGAGCGCTTCTCGTGGTCACCGGGGGTCAGCTCGTTGAGCTTCTCGCACACTTGCACGTACGACTCGTACGGGGTGACCATGAAACAGGTGTGGGTGAAGTCGGCGACCTGCTTCTGGACGCGTTCGACGACCTTGGGCGCGGCGTTGCCCACGTTCGTGACGGCGATGCCGGAGCCGAAGTCGATCAGCGAGTTCCCGTCGGCGTCCTGGACGACGCCACCGCCCGCGCGGGTGATGAAGATCGGCAGGGTGGTGCCGATGCCGGACGGGACGGCGGCCTGCTTGCGGGCCAGCAGCTCCTGGGATTTGGGGCCTGGGATCGCGGTCACGACGCGCCGCTCCTGGGGAATGCTCATGGCTCTGACGCTACGGCGGGCTCCCACCTGCGCCGATAGGTCGATATGTAACACTAGGGTCCTCGTCTTAGCCGGAATGGACAACTTCGTATGCCGCCTTCGCTGCAGACCGTGGTGCGCCGCACGGGCCTGCGACCCCTGGCCGGGATCTCCGGTCGCGGGGCGCTGAACGGGGCCGTGCGCTGGGTGGCGGTCAGCGAGCTGGCGGATCCGACGCCGTACCTGGAGGGGGAGGAGCTCCTGCTCACCACCGGGCTGCGGATGGAAGGCGACTTGACGGGATATGTCGCCCGGCTGGTGGCCCGTGGCGTGACCGGGCTCGGCTTCGGCGTCGGCGTCTCCCACGAGGAGGTGCCCGCCGCGCTGGTCGCCGCCGCGGAGGCGGCCGGGCTGCCGCTGCTGGAGGTGCCGCGCGAGACGCCGTTCATGGCGGTCGGCAAGGTCGTCGGCGAGCTGCTGGCGGCCGAGCAGTACGAGGAGGTCACCCGCGCCTTCGCCGCCCAGGGACGGCTCACGCGCGCGGCGCTCAAACCCGAGGGCATGCACGCGGTGGTGGACCGGCTGGCCAAGGAGGTCGGCGGCTGGGCGATGCTGCTGGACGAGGCCGGCGAGGTGCGGCACGCCACCCGCGGCGCGAAGACCGAGGCCGTGACAGCCGAGCTGACCCGCCTGCGCGGCGGTCGCGTTCCTGAGCCTGGTGACCGTCTGCCCGCCAGCCTGGCGCTCTCGGGGCCGGGTGAGCACATCGTGGTTCAGCCCCTGGGCGGCGGGGCCCGGCCGCGCGGCTTCTTCGCCGTCGGGGCCGGGCAGCCCTTCACCCCGATCGCCCACACCGTGATCAACGCCGCGGGTTCTTTGCTCACCTTGGCCCTGGAGCAGGGCAGGAGCCAGCTCGAAGCTGAGCGGCGGGCCCGTTCGGCCGCGCTGGAGCTGCTGCTGGCGGGGGCGGTGGAGCAGGCGCGCGCGGTGTTGCGGCCGCTCGGCGGGCGGCTGCCGGAGGAGCCGCTGGTGGTGCTGGCGACGGGCCTGGAGGCCATCGAGGCGCTGGCGGCGCACGGCTTCGCGGCGGTGCTAGACCCGGCAGTGCGCGACTCGGCGGTGCGTGACCCTGCGGTGCGTGACTCGGCCGTGCGCGACCCTGCGGTGCGTGACTCGGCAGGGCGTGACCCGGTGGGGCGCGACGACCTGGCGGGGCCGCTGGCCGTCGTGCTGGTGGCGGAGGACGCGGTGGCGGAGGCACTCGCGGACGTGGACGAGCCGGTGGGCGTCAGCCGGCCCTGCGGGTACGGCCCCACCCTGCCCGGCGGGCTCGACCAGGCCAAGCGGGCCCTGCGGAGCGCCAGGGCGGGCCGGGACCGGGTGGTCCGGTTCGGGGAGCTGGGCGGTCAGGGGCTGCTCGACCTGCTCGACCCGGCCGCCGCCCAAGCCTTCTCGGCCGCGCTGCTGGCCCCGCTGACGGGGTACGGCTCGCGGGCCGACCTGGTGGAGTCGCTGCGCGCGTACCTCGGTGACAACGGGCACTGGGACGCGGCGGCCCAGCGGCTGGGCGTGCACCGGCACACGCTGCGCTACCGGATGAAACGGGTCGCCGAGCTGCTCGGCCGCGACCTCGACGATCCCGGGGTGCGGGCCGAGCTCTGGCTCGCCCTCGAAGCCGCCCGCCGAAGCTGAGCGCGGCATGAAGCCGATAGGAAAGAAGGGTTCAGTACGGTGGACGGGAGCATCGCCTGAAAGCCCATTCAGCGGAAGACGCATGTGGCCGGCATGTCCGCATCACTCGCGCGTTCGCCCACGCTAGGGAGCCATCGTGTCATCACCCATCGCCGATGAGCGTTCTGAAAGCCATGTGCCGACCGTGCGGCGGTTCTTCGACCTGCTCGGCGCCAAAGACATCGACACGTGGATCGAATTGTGGCACGAGCATGGCCGGATCATCATTCCCTACCCGCCGGAGGGGTTCGGCTCCAGCATCGACGGCAAGGCGCAGATCCTCGCCGCGTTCCAGGGCCTGTTCGGCAACTACGAGTCCTTCCGGTCCACGGTGAGCGCGATCTACCCCGCCGCCGACTCCGACGCGGTGTGCGTGGAGTACACCAACCAGGCAGTGATCACCGGCGGCGTCGAGTACACCAACGACAACATCGCCGTGTTCAAGTTCCAGGACGGCCTGATCATCGCCTACCACGATTACTTCGACCCGCGCCGATTTCAGACGGTCATCGACGCCCTCGCCGAGACATGAGACCGGTCCGGCGGGTGGCCAGGCGGTGCGCCGGGGACCCGCGCATCCGCCTGTGACCGATCGTCCGCCACCCGTTCACCCGGCGAGGGCTCCTCGGAGGAACTCGAGGATCTCCGCCCGCGCGGCCTTGGCCTGCGGCGCCACGCCCGGCATGCTGAGGAACGCGTGGCCCGCCTCGGGGTATTCGGTAAGCCGTGCGGCGTCCCGGCCGCTTGCAGTCGTTCGGCGTAACGGCGGCCGTGATCGGCCACCGGGTCGTGGGTCGGCACCACCACGAGTGCTGGGGCCAGCCCGTTCAGGTTGTCGGCGTGCAGCGGTGACAACCCACGAGCATCGGTTCCCGGCGGTACGGCGAACCGGCGGAACAGCCGCAGCTGCGTCAGGCTGAGGGTCGGGCTGTCGGCGTACTGGGTGACGGAGGCGTGGTCGAACATCGTCTCGGTCACGTCGACGGCGGGGTTGACCAGCACCTGCGCCCGCAGGCGCAGGCCGGCCTCTCTGGCCCGGATCGCGGCCAGGGCGCTGATCAACGCGCCGCAGCTCTCGCCGAAGACGGCGGTCCGCGCGGGGTCGATGCCCCACTGCGCGGCATGCCGCACCACGTGCTGGAGCACGTCCCAGCCGTCGCTGACGGCCGCCGACAGCGGGGTCTCCGAGTCGAGGAGGCGGTGCTCGACCGAGACGACGACCGCGGGCAGCTGGGTGGCGAGGTGGCTGTTCGCCCAGTCGCACTGCACCGCCGTGCCCACGAAGGCCCCTCCGTGAACGTGGATCACGAGTGGCAGGCCGGCACTCTCGCCAGCACCCCCGGGTGCGGGCCGGTACACCCGGAGCGGGAGCTCGCGGCCGGGCAGCGCCACCTGTTGCCACTGAATCGCGGCGCCGGGATCCGGATCCCCGGTGACCGCCCGCGCCGCGCTGGAGGCCCGGAAGCGGTTCTCCGCCTCACGGTAGGCGTGCAGTTCCTCGACCGTCATCGCCAACAGGTCCGGCTGCGGCGGCCGCTCCGTGGCAGTGCTCTCACTCAATGCCTTCTCCTCGGTCCGATGGTTTCGCTACTGAAGGTTTCGATACCTACGGTAGCGCATATGGGTATCGTGTGGGCATGACATCGACCACATCCGCCAGGCCACCCGGTCGCCCGCGCTCCGGCGTCAACGTTGTGGTCTTCGCCGCGACACTGAGCACCGTCCGCGAGCTCGGCTACGCTCGGGCCACCGTCGACCGCATCGCCGCCACGGCCGGCGTCGCCAAGACGACGATCTATCGTCGCTGGCCGTCGAAGGGGGCGCTGATCGTGGACTGCCTGCTCGACGCGTTCGGCCCGGTGCCGCTGGAGGGCACCGGCCGAGCCGAACTGCTGTCCTCGGCCATCCGCTGGATCGCGGCGAAGATCGGCGAGCCCGGGGTGGGCGATGCGTTCGCCGGCGTGTTCAGTGACGCGGTCAGCGATCCGGCCCTGCGCGAGGTCCTGTCCGCACGGTTGCAGGACCCCTACCGGCTCGCACTCCAGGATGCGCTCGGCGAGCCGGAGAACCGGGTCCTGTTCTTCATCGACGTCGTCGTCGGAACCTTGCTCCACCGGATGGGCATGACCGGCGAGCCGATGGCCGACGCCGACATCAACGCGCTGGCCGAGATGGTTCTGCGGTACTTCGCCGAAGGTGCCCCTCCGGCTTAGACCTGCTGCCGAACCCGGCGACCACTATTTCCTCTCCACCAGGTAGCAGCAGATGGTCGCCATCGTGACGGCCTCGAAGGTGCCGTCGTCGCGCAGGTGCCCGGCGCGTTCGAGGGTGACCGCGCCCTGGGCCGCCGCCCACAGCGCGTCCGCGATCTTGCGGGGCTGGGTCGGGATCAGGTAGCCGGCCGAGATGCAGTCGGCGATGACGCGGTCGAGGATGTTCAGGGCGGCGCGGGCCAGGGTCCTGGCGCGCTCGCTGGGCTCGAAACCGGGGATCGCCCGCTCGAACATCAGGCTGTAGTAGCCCGGCTCGGCCAGGCAGGCCTGACGGTAGGCGGGGCCGAGCGCGGACAGGTGCTCCAGCGCGTTGCGCCGCTGCGGCACCGTCTCCAGAAAGCGGCGCAGGCGCTCGAACCCTTCCAGGTAGAGCGCTTCCGCCAGGCCCTCCCTGTTGCCGAACATCGTGTAGATGACGGTCGTCGTGCACCCGGCCTCGGCGGCGATCCTGCGCATGGTCAGGCTCTCGGGCCCGTCGGACTCCAGCAGGTTGACCGCCACGTCGAGGAGACGGGAACGCAACTCGTCATGGCCGGCGCGCTCACCCAGCAGATAGGCGCCCTGCAGCCCCAGCGGCGCCGAGGTCATGACACCTCCCCATCGCCCAAGGGGCCGAGCATCCTGGTGACCTCACGTGGCTCGGTCACGGGGCCCTCGCCTTTCTGGTCGGGGGCCCGCCGCGCTGGAGACCCGCACTCGATGACTTAGCCATAGCGGAGATCGCTCAAACCACTCCGCATGGTAAACATCCCGAATTAGGTCTACTTCTGTTACATCATGGGTATAGATCGGGGCTTGTACTTAACGGTGGGCCCCCAGGGACGTCTTGTGCACCATGGTGTAAATCCCCTGTGTCGCCCTTGGCATAACGTCTTGGGTATGGACGTGCGTACCTTCTGGCTGGCCGGTCGCGCAGCGACCGGGGATTCCGAGCTCACCGTGATCAACCCCCATGACGGCCGCGCGGTCGGCCGGTACTCCGTGCCGACCGACGCCCAGGTGGAAGAGGCCATCGCGGCCGCCCAGTCGGTGGCCAAGGAGGCCGCCGCGCTGCCCGTGCACGTACGGGCCGAGGCGCTGGCCCACGTCTCGCGCCGCCTGGCGGAGCGGGCCGACGAGATCGCCCACCTGATCACCGCGGAGAACGGCAAGCCGATCTTCTGGGCGCGGGGCGAGGTCGGCCGGGCCGTCGCCACCTTCCGCTTCGCCGCCGAGGAGGCCCGCCGCTGGTCGGGCGGTGTGCAGCGGCTCGACACCGAGCCGGCGGCGGCCGGGCGCCTGGCGTACGTCTCCCGCGTGCCGTACGGTCCCGTGCTGGCCATCACCCCGTTCAACTTCCCCCTGAACCTGGTCGCTCACAAGGTGGCCCCCGCCATCGCCGTCGGCGCGCCCGTCATCGTCAAGCCCGCCCCCGCGACGCCGCTGTCCTCGCTGCTGCTCGGCGAGATCCTGGCCGAGACCGACCTGCCCGCCGGCCTGTTCTCGGTGTTGCCGATCGAGAACGAGCGGGCCTCGGCCCTCGTCCAGGACCCGCGCCTGCCGGTGGTCTCCTTCACCGGCTCGGCGCCCGTCGGGTACGCCATCGCCGACCAGGTTCCGCGCAAGCACGTCACGCTGGAGCTCGGCGGCAACGCGGCCGCCGTCGTGCTGGCCGACGCCGACCTCGACTGGGCCGCCCAGCGCGTCGCCCTCTACTCCAACTACCAGGCCGGCCAGAGCTGCATCGCCGTGCAGCGCGTGATCGTCGAGCAGCCGGTCTACGACGCCTTCGTCGAGCGCCTGCTCCCGGCGGTCGGCGCCCTCGTCACCGGCGACCCGGCCGACGAGAAGACCCAGGTGGGCCCGCTGGTGTCCGAGGCCGCCGCCGAGCGGGTCGAGCAGTGGGTCCAGGAGGCCGTCGCCGGCGGGGCCCGCGTCCTGGCGGGTGGCGTCCGTGAGGGGGCCACGTTCGCGCCGACGGTGCTGGACGGCGTGCCGCACGACGCGAAGGTGGCCTGCGAGGAGGTCTTCGGGCCCGTCCTGATCCTCCAGCCGGCGGCCTCGATCGACGAGGCCTACGCCCTGGTCAACGACTCCAGGTACGGGCTGCAGGCCGGGGTGTTCACCCGCTCGCTCGACGCCGCCTTCCGGGCCAACCGGGAGTTGGAGGTCGGCGGGGTGATCATCGGCGACGTGCCGTCGTACCGGGCCGACCAGATGCCCTATGGCGGGGTGAAGGACTCGGGGATCGGGCGTGAGGGGCTGCACTCGGCGATGGAGGACTTCACCTACGAGAAGGTCCTGGTGCTGACGGGGCTGACGCTCTGATCGGCTTACCGGCCGCCGCGGCACCGGCTCATGGCGCACCGGCTTCGGCCGCAGCCGCACCGGCTCACGGCGCAGCCGTACCGGCTCCTGAGTGCTCAGGAGCCGGTCGCGCTAGCTGACCGTGACCTGGACCTCGGCGTCGTCGTCGAGGTCTACGTCGACGCCCATCTCTTCGGCCAGTCGCAGGGCCTCCTCGATCAGCGTCTCGACGATCTGCGACTCGGGCACGGTCTTGATGACCTCGCCCTTGACGAAGATCTGGCCCTTGCCGTTGCCCGAAGCCACCCCGAGGTCGGCCTCGCGGGCCTCACCGGGGCCGTTGACCACGCAGCCCATGACGGCCACCCGCAGCGGCACCTTCAGGCCCTCCAGCCCGGCCTGGACCTGCTCGGCCAGGGTGTAGACGTCCACCTGAGCGCGGCCGCAGGACGGGCAGGAGACGATTTCGAGGCCACGCTCGCGCAGCCCCAGCGACTCCAGGATCTGGGCGCCGACCTTGACCTCCTCGACCGGAGGCGCCGAGAGGGAGACGCGGATGGTGTCGCCGATGCCCTCGGCCAGCAGCGCGCCGAACGCGACGGCGGACTTGATGGTGCCCTGGAAGGCCGGGCCGGCCTCCGTGACGCCCAGGTGCAGGGGGTAGTCGCACTTGGCGGCCAGCAGGCGGTAGGCGTTGATCATCACGACGGGGTCGTTGTGCTTGACCGAGATCTTGATGTCGCGGAAGCCGTGCTCCTCGAAGAGCGAGCACTCCCACAGCGCCGACTCCGCGAGCGCCTCGGGGGTGGCCTTGCCGTATTTCTGGAGGAGGCGGGGGTCGAGCGAGCCGGCGTTGACGCCGATGCGGATGGGCACGCCGTGGTCGGCGGCCGCTCGGGCGATTTCGCCTACTTTATCGTCGAACTTCTTGATGTTGCCGGGATTGACGCGGACGGCCGCGCAGCCCGCCTCGATGGCGGCGAAGACGTACTTCGGCTGGAAGTGGATGTCGGCGATGACCGGGATCTGCGACTTCCTGGCGATGATCGGCAGCGCGTCGGCGTCGTCCTGCGAGGGCACGGCGACGCGGACGATCTGGCAGCCGGAGGCCGTGAGCTCGGCGATCTGCTGCAACGTGGCGTTGACGTCGGCGGTCACCGTCGTCGTCATCGACTGCACCGAGATCGGCGCGTCGCCGCCCACGGGCACGTTGCCGACCATGATCTGGCGGGAGTGACGGCGTTCGGCGAGCGGCTTGGGGCGTACCGCGGGAATGCCGAGAGCTACAGGAGACATTTCAACCCTTACTGTGACGACGCTTTCCAGTTTAGGTAGTCAGCGGGACTGCCCGGCTGTGAGTTCGGCCGCACGGGCCCGGGCCCAGGCATCGGCCTCCAGCACCTCCTCGACGGAGTCGGCCGGGGTGACCTTGTGCTCTTCGACGACCTTGGCGATCGTGTCGACGATCCCCAGGAACGGCAGCTCGCCGCCGATGAAGGCGTCGAGGCAGACCTCGTTGGCCGCGTTGTAGACGGCGGGCGCGGTGCCGCCGGCGACACCGACGTGCCGGGCCAGCGCGACGGCTGGGAAGGCCAGGTCGTCCAGGGGCTCGAACGTCCAGGTGTGCGCCTTGGTCCAGTCGATGGGCCGGGCGGCTCCGGCGAGGCGGTACGGATGGTTGAGCGCCAGCGCGATCGGCAGCCGCATGTCGGGCGGGCTCGCCTGGGCGATGGTGGAGCCGTCGACGTATTCGACCATGGAGTGGATGATCGACTGCGGGTGCACCACCACCTCGATCCGGTCGAAGGCGAGGTCGAACAGCAGGTGCGCCTCGATGACCTCCAGCCCCTTGTTGACCAGGGTGGCGGAGTTGATCGTGATCAACGGGCCCATGGACCAGGTCGGATGGGCCAGCGCCATCTCCGGCGTGACGTGGGCCATCTCCTCGCGCCGCATCCCGCGGAACGGCCCGCCGCTCGCGGTGACCACGAGCCGCTTGACCTTGCCGAGGCGGGCGCCGTCGGGGCCGCCGGACCACAGGCACTGCTGCAGCGCCGAGTGCTCGGAGTCGACCGGCACGATCTGCCCGGGCCGGGCCAGCCGCTTGACCAGCGGCCCGCCGATGATCAGGGACTCCTTGTTGGCCAGGGCGAGAGTGCGGCCGGCCCGCAGCGCGACCAGTGTGGAGGTCAGCCCGAGCGCGCCGGTGATGCCGTTGAGCACGGTGTCGCACGGCCACGCCGCCACTTCGGCGACCCCCTCGGGCCCGGCGAGCACCGTGGCCGGGCAGCCGTGCGCGGCCAGCGCCTCCTTCAGCGCCGGCACGGCCGAGGGGTCGGCCACCGCCACGACCCGCACGCCGAACTCGGCCGCCTGCCTGGCCAGCAGGTCGACCTTGGCGCCCCCGGCGGCGAGCCCGACGACCTCGAAGGCGCCCCGGTTGGCGGCGACGACGTCGAGGGCCTGGGTGCCGATCGAGCCGGTGGAGCCGAGCACGACGATGGAGCGGAGGGTTCCTTCATGCACCTGTCCATTGTCCCCGCTGCTGGGCGCGCTCGGGCACGGGGTGCCCGGTCGTCACGAAACTCTCTCACTTATGTGACGTGAGATATTGCAGGCAATCAGTGCCGGAATATGGCGATATCGGTGTTCGTGAATCTCGAAAAATCTGCATTTTGCGACGGCTGCCGCTCAGTCCCGCGTGCGCTATCGGGAGGCACGTAATGCCAGGCGGACCCGCCCATGCCGACGGCGGAGGCAATGCGCGACGCCGAACGGCGCCCGCGCGCGAACCACATCTTCGTCGCGGGCCGCAATTTCACCCCGAACTAGATGTTCGGCTCATATTTCGGGGATGGGGCGCAGGCCGTCTGCCAAGCGGTGTGAACCGCTGGCGTACTCTGCGGTATTTACCGAAAGTAGTCACAAGAACACATCGCGTGGTGCACACTCGGTGGGCATGACCCTGAGCACCCCTCTGCTTGCGGCCGCTCCGCTTCTGGCGGGGCTGATGGGTGCCGCCCTCATCGGCGCGGCTCCCACTCCGCAGCAGGCAGACCGACCCGCCGCCGCCCTCGCCCGCACGGCCGAGGCCACGGCGCAGCAGGACGAGATCACGGCGCAGCAACCCGCGACCACGGCGCAGTACACCGACGCCTCGGCGCGGCGGACCGAGGTCGTCGAGCACGTGGCCGCCCGCACCCGCGCCGAACAGCGGCGCGTGCTCGGCTACTGGACGCCGCAGCGCATGGCCAAGGCCCTGCCGATCAGCCTGCTCGACATGGTGACGGACGGCGGCGATCTCCTCAGCGGCCTCACCGGCCACGCCGACCTGGCCGCAGCCCCGCACGTGACCGGCGGGAAGACCGGGCTCGCGGTCCCCGGCGGACACGACTCGACGATCACCCGCCATCGCGCGGCCACCCCGCTCGGCCAGGGCACGGCCACCAGGCCGCAGACCAGCACGGTCGGCTCGCGCTGGGGCACGGGCGGCCTGGTGGCCAGGACCACGGGCCGGGTGTTCCTGACGGTGGCGGGGGCCGACTTCGTCTGCTCCGCGAGCACCATCAGGAGCCGCAACAGGGACGTCGTGGTCACCGCCGGCCACTGCGTCAAGGACGGCACCGGCGAGTGGGCCGCCAACTGGACGTTCGTGCCCGGCTACGAGGCGGACGGCCGGCAGCCCTACGGCCATTACGCGGCCCGCCGCATGTTCGTCGCGGGGCCGTGGTCGCGCAGCGCGGACGACAACTACGACGTGGGCATGGTCGCCCTGGCCACGTCGCGCGGCCGGCACGTGGCCGACGTGGTCGGCACGCAGGAGATCGCCTTCAACCGCCCGCGCGGCGGCCAGGCGTTCGGCTTCGGCTATCCGGCCGATCCGCCGTACAGCGGGGACCATCTGGTCTACTGCGCGGGGCGGCTGAGGGCGGACCCGTACGGGCAGTCGCGCGACCAGGGGCTGGGTTGCGACATGACGGCGGGTTCGAGCGGCGGCCCGTGGATGGGGACGTTCGACGCGGCGACGGGCAAGGGCACGATCGTGTCGCTGAGCAGCTTCAAGTACAGCGACGACCAGCGCACGATGTACGGCCCGTACTTCGGCGACTCCGCCAGGGCGCTCCACGCCACGGCGGAACGTGCCTGATCCCCTCAAGAGCGGTCACACCATGCCATGGGCCGATCACAGAACGGCAAGCATTCCCCATACTCGGTGTCGCCCCCCGGTCGCCCACGGGAACATCGCAAGGCCTATGACAGGGGAGGGGGCCGGGTGAAGCGGCTAGTTGGGGTTATCGCCGGGATGGCAGTGATCGTCGCCGGGATCGTGAGCGCGGACAGCGCCGTCGCGAGCAAGGAGGCGCCGGCGGCCGGGCTGGTATGGAGTGCCTGTCCCAAGGTGGCGGGACGGCCGGCGTCGGCGAGTCTGGAGTGCGGCACCTTGCGCGTTCCGCTCGACTATCGCCGGCCTGCGGGCCAGTCGATCAAACTGGCGGTCAACCGGATCAAGGCCAAGGCGTCCGGTGCCGACCACCTGGGCACGCTGCTGGTGAACCCGGGCGGCCCGGGAGCGTCGGGGCGGAACCTGACCGAGTACGTGTCGGCGGCCCTGCCGGCCGGGCTGGGGCAGCGATACGACGTCATCGGGTTCGATCCGCGCGGTGTCGGCGGCAGCGAGCCGGCCCTGCACTGCGTGGACCCGGACACCTACTACAAGGCCCCGAGGCCGGACGCGGTGCCGCGCGGGCAGGCCCAGGAGAAGGTGCTGCTCGCCCGCGCCGAGCAGTACGCGAGCCAGTGCGGCACCCTGTGGTCCTGGTTTCTCCCGCACCTGACCACCGAGAACTCCGCCCGCGACATGGACAGCATCCGTGCCGCACTCGGCGAGGAGAAGATCAGCTACCTCGGCTTCTCGTACGGCACCTACCTCGGCGGCGTCTACGCCACGCTCTTCCCCCACCGGGTCAGGCGGATGGTCATGGACAGCACCGTGGACCCGACCGGCGTCTGGTACGAGTCGAACCTCAAGCAGGACCGTGCCTTCGAGCGCCGCCACCGCCAGTTCCTGGCCTGGACGGCCGAGAACAACGCCGCCTACAAGCTGGGCGCCAACGCCAAGCAGACGTCGTTCGCCTTCTACGCGATGCGCGACCGGCTGCGCGGCAAGCCGGCCGGCGGCGTCGTCGGGCCGAGCGAGCTCGACGACATCTTCACCATCGCCGGCTACAGCGACAAGCTCTGGCCCCAGTTCGCCCAGGCCTGGTCCACCTATGTGCGGAAGGGCGACGACAAGAGCCTGGTCGCGATCTACAACAAGCATGCCAAGAACGACGCGGCCGACGAGAACGGCTACGCCATCTACCTGGCCGTTCAGTGCAGCGACGCCCCGTGGCCGCGCAACTGGGACCGGTGGCGGCGGGACATGACCGAGATGCACCGTGAGGCGCCGTTCCTGACCTGGCCGAACGCCTGGTTCAACGCCCCCTGCGCCTTCTGGCCGGTGCCGGGCGGCACGCCGGTCAAGGTGCACGGGTCGAAGAAGTTGCCGCCGATCCTGATCCTCCAGTCGCGCAGCGACGCGGCCACGCCGTACAAGGGGGCTCTGGAGATGCACAAGCAGTTCCCCGGCTCACGCATGGTGGTCGACAGCGGCGGCAACCACGGCGTGTCGCTGGCCGGGAACCAGTGCGCGGACGGGCATCTGGCGGCGTACCTGAAGGACGGCACCCTGCCCAAGGTGGGCGCGGCCTGCGCCGCGCTGCCCACGCCGGCCGCGATCACGCACATGGCCGCGCAGCGGGACGCGGGGCCGTTGCTGGGGATGCTCGGGCTCCTCACCGGAGGGTGATGTCAAGAAACGGTCACCGTGGGCGGTGCCGGATGAGCTAATGGCGGACCCTTCGCGTAGTCTGACCATGTGATGCTGCGTACATCGGCGTCGCGCGTGCTCGACGACAGCGACCGGGACGAAGTCTGCGCCCTGCTGGACAAAGATCCGGTCGCCAATGTCTTCGTCTCCTCCCGCGTGCGGGCCGTCGGACTCAATCCGGCGAGACTCGGCGGGCAGATGTGGGGATTCGGGCCGCGCGGTGGCCTCGTGTCACTCTGTTACGCCGGGGCCAACATGGTGCCCGTCTACGCCGGTCCCGAAGCCGTGCACGCCTTCGCCGACCGCGCCCGCAAGCAGGGGCGTCGCTGCTCCTCCATCGTGGGCCCGGTCGACGCCGTCTCCCTGCTGTGGGAGCGGCTGGAGCCGCACTGGGGCAGGGCGCGCGCCATCCGGTGGGCGCAGCCGGTCATGGCCACCTCGCGCCGGTCGCCGGTGCCCGCCGATCCGCTGGTCCGCCGGGTGCGGCCCGACCAGTTCGACATCCTGCTGCCGGCGTGCGTGGCCATGTTCACCGAGGAGGTCGGCGTCTCGCCGAACCTCGGTGACGGCGGCGCCCTCTACCGCACCCGGGTCGCCGAGCTGATCAGGATCGGCCGCTCCTACGCCCGCATCGACGACGGGCGGGTGGTGTTCAAGGCGGAGGTGGGGGCGGTCACGCCGCACGCCTGTCAGATCCAGGGCGTCTGGGTCGCCCCCGAGCTGCGGGGCAAGGGGCATGCGGCGGCGGGCATGGCCGCCGTGGTGGCGGCGGCGATGGACTGTTTCGCCCCCGTGGTCACCCTTTACGTCAACGACTACAACCGCTCGGCGCGGGCCGTCTACCGCAAGGTGGGCTTCCACGAGGTCGACACGTTCATGTCCGTGCTGTTCTGACCGCTGCCGTGCTGTTCTGTGCGTTAGAGGCGCACCAGTTTGTCGAACAGGCGGGCCAGCTCGATGCCGGGATCGATGGTCAGCCCCGCGTGCACCGGCCCCGCCCGCACGACCGTGCTGCGCGGCGCCGTCAGCCAGCGGAATCTGCTGCCGAGCGACTCGACCGCCAGCGGGCCGGGCTCGTCGCCGCAGGCCAGCTCGTACGCGCCGAGCGCGCGGCGGATCTCCTCGACGTCGGCCGCCGGGTCCAGGGCCCGCACCCGGACGGGATCGAGCTCGACCCGCGCGCACAGGTAGTCGCGCGGCTGGCAGTAGAGCAGCACGCCCGCGTTGATCAGCTCGCCCCGCTCCACCTTGGGCATCACGCGGATCACCGCGTATTCGTAGACGTCCCTGGTCATCGGCCGCCTCCCCGCCAGAACTCGCCGACAGACCCCGGCCCCGACCGCCGCGCCGGCTGCTCGGAGCGCACGAGCCACGCGTGCGGGCCGTGCGCCCGCTGGAGCAGATGATCGACATAAGCCTCGCGTACGTCCCGTGCCGTGTCGAATCCCGGCTCGTCGTCCAGCCATTCGTCGGGCACCAGGGCCGTCACGCCCTCCAGCAGCTCCCGCGTGATCTTCCCGGCGAGCTCGGCCCCGGCCGCGGGCACGTCGCCGGCGTAGGGTGCGAGCACGTGGTCACCGGCGTCGAAGAGGCGCCGCGGGTCGGCCGTGCGCCAGTTGTGGTGGAACCACAGGGCCGCGCCGTGGTCGATCAGCCAGGTCTCGCGGTGCCAGATCAGCAGGTTGGGGTTGCGCCAGCTCCGGTCGACGTTGTGGATGAGGCCGTCGAACCACACCACCCTGGCCGCGAAGACGGGGTCGGCCACCCAGCCCAGCGGGTCGAACCCCAGCGCCCCCGGCAGGAAGTCCACCGCCAGGTTGAGCCCGGTGCTGGCCTTGAGCAGGTCCTGCACCTCCTCGTCCGGCTCCCTGATGCCGAGCTGCGGATCGAGGTCGATGAGCTTGAGCTCGGGCGTCCTGAGCCCGAGCCGGCGCCCCAGCTCGGCGGCGATGATCTCGGCGACCAGCACCCGCCGGCCCTGTCCCGCCGCACGGAACTTCACCACGTAGGTGCCGAGGTCGTCGGCCTCGACGACGCCCGGCAGCGACCCACCCTCCCGCAGCGGGGTCACGTAACGGGTGGCTGCGATCTTTTCCAGCACGTGACGAGGCTATCGCCCACCCGCGCCCGCTCGGTCCCAGGTGGGCGGCCACATGGCGGCACCCTAGAGTTTCGCGATGACCTCCTCGGCGAAGCGCTCCATGGTGGCGACCTTGAGCTCCAGGGTGCCCTCGCCGTACCGGGACTTCTCCTCGGGCGTGGCCAGCCACCACGGGGCGGCCATCGTCCCGGTCACGCCCTTGGCGGCGAAGCGGCGGTAGGTGCCGGCGTCCGGGAGCACCGCGAGCGGCGCGATGATCTCGAACGGCTCGGTCCTGCCGCTCTCGTCGAGGTGCCGCCGCAGCGTGGCCAGCACGGGGTCGAGCTGCTCCTCGGTGTAGATGCGGTTGCCGATCCAGCCGTCGCCCAGCCGGGCCGCGCGCCGCAGGGCCGCCTCGCTGTCGCCGCCGACGTACACGGGGATGGGGCCGGCCGGGGTCGGTGAGATCGACAGAGCGGGCAGCCCGTCCAGGGTGACCGTCTCGCCGGCCCAGAGGGAGCGCAGCTCCGGCACCATCGCGTCGAGCCGCCGCCCGCGCGTGTGGAAGTCCTGTCCTGTCCCGGTGAACTCCTCCTTGCACCACCCGACCCCGACGCCGAACGTCACCCGCTCGCCGGACAACACCGACGCCGTGGACACCGTCTTGGCCACGGTGAACAGGTCGCGGGCCGGCGCGATGTAGACGTTGGGGGAGAAACGCAGGGACGTGGTGACGGCCGCCATGGCGCCGATCGTGACCCAGACGTCCGGCCAGTGCGTCCGCGCGTCCCAGCGCGGCCGGCCCGACTTCGAGTACGGATACGGCGAGGCGAAGTCGGCGTAGAAGAGGTGGTCGGACAGCGTCAGCGTGTCGAATCCGCACCGCTCGGCCGTCCGCGCCAGCTCCAGGTACTGCCCGGTGTCGACGAAGGAGGCGCCCAGCCAGATTTTCATCGGAACTCCGGGGCGACCTTGGTGGCGAACAGCTCCAGGTTCCGCTTGACCGTGTCGAGCGGCAGCACGCCCTGCTGGCCCTGCATGTAGAGCCCGAACCACTCCAGGTCCGGCATCCGGTCGAGCATCCGCTGGATGCCCCGCTTGATGTCGTCGGGGGTGCCGAACAGAGCCATCTCCACGTCGTTCATCCGCTTGGCGTCGCCCTTCTCCGGGGAGATGGGCTTGTGCTTCTCATCCTCCTTCTTCCGCATCACCTCCAGATAGCCGAACGGGCCGAAGAAGGCGGCGAAGTCCTTGGGGATGCTGCGGCCGAAGGTGTTGATGGCCGCCTCGGTGGTGTCCGCGATCCCGACGATCTTGAGGATGCCGGTGTGCTCGCCGAGCTTGTACTCGCGGCCCTGCCGGGCGGACTCCTCCTGGTACAGCTTGGCCTTGGCGGCGTGGTCGTCGGGGTTGGGGGTGAACATCCACGGCAGGATGTTCTCCTGGGCGGCCCTGATGACCGAGCGGTCGGAGATCGTGAACGGCTGCCACAACTCGGGGTGCGGGTTCTGGTACGGCCGGGGGCAGACGGAGACGGCCTGCACCTTGTCGTCGTCGGACAACTCGCCCGGCGCGCCGAAGGTCCTGGTCCACTCGATGGCCGGCCAGCCCTCGATGCCCTCGTACGGATAGGGCACCTGGTAGTCGAGCACGTCGGACTTGTAGCGGAGCGTCTCTTCCGTCCAGGCGAGCTTCATGATCTTCAGCACCTCGCCGAAGACGTCGAAGTTGCGGGTGTCGCTCGCCGAGCCGTCCGAGCGGGCCGCGGCGGTGTGCCAGCGCTGGCCCAGGACGTTCATCCAGCGGTTCTGGTAGCCCCGCGCCACGCCCAGCCGCAACCGCCCCTTGCAGAACTGGTCGAGCAGCGCCACGTCCTCGGCCGCCCTGATCGGGTCCCAGGCGGGCAGCACCAGGCCGAGCGGCGCCAGCAGGATGCGCTCGGTCCTGGCGGCCAGGTCGGTGAGGAACATCAGCGGGTTGACCGAGAACTCCATGCCCTCCGAGTGGAAGTGGTGCTCGGTCATCATCAGCGCGTCGAAGCCGACCTGGTCGGCGTGCACGGCTATCTCCCGTACCTCGTGCAGCAGCTTCTGATACGACTCCGTGTCACGCCCGATCGGGCGCTTGGCCTTGGCGTTCTCCTCGGCCGCGTAGCCAGAGCCTGGAATCTGCGGATTCAGGAAGATAGAGAACTTCACCGGGGACCTCTTTCCGCGGGCGGTCTTCTGCAAGGTACTCTGGGAATCTTAGCCGAGCAATCGCTTGGTTGACGACGGGAGGGCAGGATGAGACTCGGGGTCACCATGTTCGTCACGGACCTGGGCATGCCGATCCAGGACCTGGCCAGGGCGGCTGAGGAGCGCGGCTTCGACTCCCTCTACGTGCCCGAGCACACCCACATCCCGGTCTCGCGCCGCACGCCGCCCGCGGGCGGGCAGAGCGAGCTGCCCGAGGAGTACAAGCGCACGCTCGACCCCCTCGTCGCCCTCTCCTACGCCGCCGCCGTGACCACCCGGCTGCGCGTCGGCACCGGCATCCTGCTCGCCGCCCAGCGCGATCCCATCGTGACCGCCAAGGCCGTCGCGACCCTGGACCACCTCTCGGGCGGCCGCGTGGTGGTGGGGGTCGGCTTCGGCTGGAACGCCGAGGAGATCGAGAACCACGGCGTCCCGTACGCGCGGCGGCGCGAGGTCGCCCGGCGGAACGTGCTGGCGATGCGGGCGCTGTGGCGGGACGAGGTCGCCGTCTTCGACGGCTTCGAGCCGTCCTGGTCCTGGCCCAAGCCGCGCAACGGCCCTCCCGTGTACGTGGGCGGCGCGGCGGGGCCCAAGATGTTCGCGCACGTCGCCGAGTACGCCGACGGCTGGATGCCGATCGGCGGCCACGGGATCAAGGCGGCGCTGCCCGCGTTGCGTGCGGCGTGCGACAAGGCGGGGCGGGAGATGGCCGAGGTGATCCCGTTCGGGACGCGGCCCACCAGGGAGAAGCTCGACTATTTCGCGGGGCTGGGGATCGGGGAGGCGGTGGCCACACTGCCGAGCGGCCCGGCCGACGTGGTGCTGCCGGTTCTGGATGAGTATGCGACGCTGGTCGGAAAGGTGGGTTGATCACGCGTTTTCACCCGGTGGCGGGCATAATGGCAGCCTATGTCCGAGCTACGTGCCGATGATCCCCGGCAGTTGGGATCGTACCGGCTGACACGCAGACTCGGTCAGGGCGGCCAGGGCGTCGTCTACCTCGGCCACCAGCCGGAAGGCGGGGAGGTCGCGGTCAAGCTGCTGCACGCCAGCCTGTCCGGCGATCCGGACGTGCGCCGCAGGTTCCTCGGCGAGGTCGAGGCGGTGCGGCGGGTGGCGGCGTTCTGCACGGCGCAACTGCTCGACGCCGACCTCGAAGGCGACCGCCCCTACCTGGTCAGCGAGTACGTCGAAGGGCCCTCGCTGCGCGAGCACGTGATCGCCGAAGGGCCCAGACGGGGTGGCTCCCTCGACCGCCTGGCCATCGGCACCGCCACCGCGCTGGGCGCCATCCACCGGGCGGGGGTCGTGCACCGGGACTTCAAGCCGGGCAACGTGCTGCTCGGGATCGACGGGCCCCGGGTGATCGACTTCGGTGTGTCCCGGCTCGCGGGCTCCACCGCCACCACCAACCTGGCGCCCATCGGCACCCCCGCCTACATGGCGCCCGAGCGCATCAAGGGCGAGGCCGCCGGATCGGCCGCCGACCTGTGGGCCTGGGGGCTGACCGTCGTGTACACCGCGACGGGGCGGGCCGCGTACACGGCGGACACGCACCAGGAGGTGCTGGCCAGGATCCTGTACGGCAAGCCGGACCTGGGGGTGCTGAGCGGGCGGCTGCGCGAGATCGTGCGGGCCTGCCTGGCGCCGGAGCCCGGCGACCGGCCGGATGCCGAGGAGGTGCTGCGGCGGCTGCTCGGGCAGGATGTGGCCGGTGGCGACGTGCTGCCGACGGGAGCGATGGCCGCCGTCGGGCGGGCCGGGCCGGCGCCGGTGTCCAGACTCGGCTCGATCGTCACGCTCGGCGCCTCAGAAGCCGCTCCGGGGGTGATCACCGATCCCGACCCGACCACGAGCTTCCCCGTCGTCACCGCGTCCGGCCGGGGCACACCGGCGACGCCCCGCGCGCAGAAGGTCACCGCATCCGAGGACACCGCATCCCAGGACACCGCATCCGAGATCACCGTGCCCGAGGTCACCGCGCAGGTGGGCGCGGCGGCCGAACGCACCGCGCAGGTGGGCGCCGCGCCTGAAAGCACGGCGTCTGAAAGCACCGTGCCTGAGCGCGCCGCGCAGGTGGGTGCCGTGGCCGGGGTGCGGCCGGGGCGGCGGCGGGTTCGGGTCTGGCAGGCGGTGCTCGTGGTGGCGGGGCTGGCGATGGCGGTGGCCGGGTTCGTGTTCTGGCTGCGCGGCGGGCAGGGGCCGGGGCTGGAGGGCACGTGGACCGGCTCGGCCGAGCACGTCACCGCCGAGCGCGTCTTCCCGGTCGAGCTCAAGCTCGCCGCCGCCGGCGGGTCGTTCCGGTGGGGCGCGGACCTGCACTGTTCTGGGCGGCTCGGGCGGATCGGGAGCGGAACGGTCTTCACCCTCGATCGGGTCACGGGCGCGGAGTGTTATCCGGGGACGCTGCGCCTGTTCCCGACGTCCGACGCACATCAGCTGGCCATCAAGGTGACCCGCCAGGGTGCTGACGACGTGACGTATTCGGGCAAGGTGGCCCGGGTTTCCTGACCCCCTGTGTCACGGTCAGGCCGCGATTGCCGTGAGCACCGTTGACTGATCGGGGCCCGTTGCATTCAGTAGAGAGCAGAGCAGAAGGGGTGGCGGCGAGGGGAGGCGCCCCGTGCCAACGGCGCAGCCGCTCAGAACGGGGGACCCCCAGCGACTCGGGGAATATGAGCTTTCCGGACGGCTCGGCGAGGGCGGTCAGGGCACGGTGTTCCTCGGTTCGACGAGCGGGGATACGTACGCGGTCAAGTTGCTGCATGGGCCGGTGGGGGACGAGCGGGCGGCGTTCCTGCGGGAAGTGGAGCTGGCCAAGCATGTGGCCCGGTTCTGCACGGCCCAGGTGATCGACGCCGGGTTCGACGAGGGCCGGCCGTACATCGTGAGCGAGTACGTCGACGGGCCCTCGCTCCAGCGGGAGGTCGCGCTCACCGGGCCCCGGCGGGGCGGCGCGCTGGAACGGCTGGCGGTCAGCACCGCGACCGCGCTGGCGGCGATCCACCGGGCCGGGATCGTGCACCGGGACTTCAAGCCGCAGAACGTGCTGCTCGGCTCCGACGGGCCACGGGTGATCGACTTCGGCCTGGCCAGGGCGCTGGACGCGGCGGCCACGGTGAGCGGGCGGGGGGTGGGGACGCCGGCGTACATGGCTCCCGAGCAGATCACGGCCTCAGCCGTGACCGGGGCGGCGGACGTCTTCTCCTGGGGCGCGACGATGTGCTTCGCGGCCAACGCCACGGCGCCGTTCGGACAGGACTCGGTCGCGCCCGTGCTGCACCGCATCCTGACCGCGCAGCCGGAGCTGGGGCGGCTGGACGGGCGGCTGCGGACGCTCGTGGACGCCTGCCTCGACAAGAACTCCCGCAACCGGCCGACCAGCCGGGACCTGCTGCTGGCGCTGCTGGGGGACAGGGACGACGTGCCGGAGGAGGTGTTGCGCTCGCCGCCGGCCCACATCCTGCGGGTCACGCCGCCGCTGGTCCCCGAGCCGCGCCCGCCCCTGGCCGATCCCGAGGCCACGGGGGCGCCCGGCGGCTACCTGCTGCCCGGCTCCGGTGCTCAGGTGTTCGGTGCTCAGGAGCCGGATGGTCAGGCGCCGGATGGTCGGATGCCGGATGGTCAGGTGTCCGATGGTCAGGCGCCCGATGGTCAGGTGTCCGGGGCTGCTGGGGCGGGCCAGGACGCTGGGTGGCGCGGGGGCCAGGCCGGGCCTTCGAGGACCGGCTGGCTCAGGGCGGCCGTCGCCGTCTGCGTCGCGTTGCTGGTCTCGGCCGCCGTGCTGATCGCCGTGCTCTACTCCGCCCTGAACGGTGACAGCGGGCAGACGTCGCAGGCGGCCGGACCGTCGGTGCCCGCCCCGTCGTCGTCGCGGCCGGCGGCGTCCCAGCCCACGCCGGCCAAGTCGTCCCCGGCCAAGAGCCAGCCGACGGCGGCCGGGCGCAAACCCACCGCGGACCCGCCGGTGGCGATGCCCGTGACGGTGCCGATCCCGCCGCTGGCGGGGATGGGCCGGGAAGCGGCGGCCAAGGCCATCAAAAGGGCCGGGCTGGTGCCGGGAGCCGTGTCCGAGCTCGACTCGGCGCAGAAGATCGGCCTGGTGCTGGGCAGCAGGCCCGCCGCCGGCTCCGTCGTGGCCAAGGGCACCAAGGTGTCCTTGCAGGTCTCGGCCGGGTTGCCGGTGCCTTCGGTCGTGGGCCTGCAGCGCAAGGCCGCCGCGGCGGTGCTGACCAGGACCGGTCTCACGGTCGGCGCCGTCACGCGATCCTGTTCGGAGCAGCCCGAAGGGCAGGTGTTGTCGACACAGCCGAAGGCGGGCCGGCGTGTTCAGGGCAGTGCCTCGGTGGCGCTCACGGTGGCACGCGCCGGCACCGTCGTGCCGTCCGTGGCCGGCCAGACCCGTGCGGACGCCCGGGCCGCCCTGGTCGGGGCCGGTTTCGTGGTGCGGTCCACGGGACAGGTGGTCGAGGACCCCGCGCGGGTGGGCACGGTGCTCAGCCAGAGCCTCCAGGCGGGCACCTGTGCGGCGGCGGGATCCACGGTGACGCTCGTGGTCGGCCGGGCGGGACAGTCGGGCCCGGACCCCGACGAGACGACCCCCACCCCGACCACCTCGACCGGCCCGATCGCCGGCGATTGACGTCATACCGCTGTGGTCTGCCGGTGTGGCCGGGGATGTGACCGGGCGACCTGCGGGGGTGGCGTGGTGTGTCCGCTTTTGGGCAGCTAGGGCCACATGATGAAACTTCTCAAGCTCATGATGGCCCGCAAGATGGCCGCCACGCCGATCGGTCTGGCCGTCCTGGCGCTGGGCTGGCTGCTGGGCCGTAAGCGCAGGCAGCGGCTCCAGGCTCAGCAGCAGAGCGGCCACGGCTTCTGGCACCATGACAAGCACCGGGGCCGGCACCATGACAAGCACGGGGGCCGGCACGATCTCCTGCACCATGGCGGGCGCAAGGGCCCGCACCGGGAGCGTGTCCGGATCTCTTGAGAGCGCCCGCCGCGCTGTTACCCAGGGGCTTCTTCCAGGGTGACGGTCTCGCGTCGGCCGGATGTCGTCGTCGATCGCGCCGGCATCTGGCCGACCCGTGCGTGAGAGCGTCGGGCATGCGGCAGACCTGTGCGTGAGAGCGTCGGGCATGCGGCCGACCTGTGCGTGAGCCTGGACTTCAGCAGGCCCGGCAGGTGGCCAGCAGCACGGCCCTGACCTGCTCTTCCGGCAGGTCCATCGTCTTGACCGCGCCCCACTGCAGCGCCCCGAGCAGCGCCCAGCTCCGCAGCCTGGTCTCCGGATCGGGATCGTCACCCGCGAGCTTGGTGTAGATCTCGTCCCTGAACGTCCTGATCGTCATGCGCTCCGTGCCCTGCGGGACCGAGTCGTCGGCGGCCAGGTCCTCCATGAACAGGCGGATCACCGAGCGGTAGCGCACCGCGAACGCGACCAGCGCCTCGACGAAGTCCGCCCGCGTGGCGTGGTCCGCGTCGAGCAGCGCGATCATGTCGCCCGCCGCCGGGGACAACAACTCCGTGGCCAGACGGTCCTTCGGATGGAAGTGGTAGGCGACGGCGGTCTTGGTCAGGCCGACGGCGGCGGCGATGTCGGCCAGGGAGGTGCCCGCGTAGCCGCGCTCGGCGAACAACTCCCGGGCCGCCGCCAGAATTCGGCTGCGGGTGTCATCGGCTGCGGTCTCGGATGTGGTCTCGGATGTGGTCATCGTCTCATTTCCCTGCGGGATGAGCCTTCCGGACGTCCCCCGTCTTATCGTATGTCCTGTACGACCGTACAGGACGGGCGTCGAGGTGGGGGCGGACGATGGCGCGGTTACTGGGACGGCTGGGTGGCTGGTGTGCTCGCCACGGGAAGATCGTGCTGATCTTATGGGTGGTCGCGGCAGGCGCGCTGATGGGCTCGAACCTCGTGTTCGCCAGCCCCACCAGCAACGACGCCAGCATCCCCGGCACCGACGCGCAGCGCGCGCACGACCTCATGAAGGAGGGTTTCGGCCCCGGCTACGGCACGGGCGGCACGGTGCAGCTGCTCGTGTACTCCGCCGGCGGGCCGCTGATCGAGAAGGCGCGCAAGGAGGCCGTCGAGGACGCCATCGACCGGCTGACGGACATGCCCCACGTCGTCCAGGTCGACACGCCCTTCCGTAAGGGCGGCATCTCCTCCAACCTGCAGATCGGGCTCATCGGCATCCGCATGGAGGGTCACGACAGCACCAAGCTGGCCGCGACCACCCAGGCCCTGTCGAAGGCCGCCGATCCGGCCCGCGCCGCCGGGCTCGAAGTGGTGCCCGCCGACAGCTCCACGCCCGCCGACAAGGAGATCAAGACCGGGCCCAGCGAGATCATCGGCGTGATCTGCGCGCTGCTGGTGCTGGTGTTCGCGTTCGGGACGCTGGTGGCCGCGATGGTCCCGATCTTCGTCGCGCTGGTCAGCGTCGCCTCGGGGCTCGGCCTGATCGGGCTGCTCGGCTGGGTGGTCGACATGCCCAAGCAGGCCGGCATCATGGCCACGATGATCGGGCTCGGCGTGGGCATCGACTACGCGCTGTTCCTGCTGTCCCGCCACCGCCGGCTGCTGGCCGAAGGGGTGCCCGTCGTGGAGTCCGTACGCCGGACCGTGGCCAGTTCGGGCGGCGCCGTCGTGTTCGCGGGCGGCACGGTGATCATCGCGTTGAGCGCGCTGATGCTGGCCGGCTTCCCGCTGCTGGCCACGCTCGGCTGGGTCACCGGCATCTCGGTCGTCGCCGCCGTGCTGACCTCGATCACGCTCGTCCCCGCCCTGCTCGGGCTGCTCGGCCACCGGGTCAACGCGCTCAAGGTGCCCTTCCTGCGCGGCGGCGGCTCGGCCGGCACCGGCTGGGCCGGGCTGGGGTCGTGGGTGGCGCGCCGCCCGTGGCGGGTGCTGTTCGCCAGCGCGCTCGTCCTGGCCGCCCTGGCCGCGCCCGCCCTCGCGCTGAAGCTGGGCCCGCTCGACGAGGGGTACGGCGCGCAGGGCTCGGAGCCGCGCCGGGCGTACGAGCTGATGGCCACCGGCTTCGGCGCGGGCAGCAACGGCCCGCTCATCGTGGTGGCCGAGCTGCCCTCGAAGGTGGCCGGCGCCAAGGACCCGATCGTCGACCAGCTCGCCCGCGAGGTGAAGGACGTCGACGGCGTCGCGCACCTGGGCGACCCCAAGGTGAACACCTCCGGCCGCTCGGTCCTGCTCCAGGTCGTCACCGACTACGCCCCCAGCGACAGCCGGGCCGCCGACGTGGTCAGGGGCATCAGGGCCATCGCGCTGCCCGGCATCGACGTGCACGTCGGTGGCAAGGTGGCCGGTCTGACCGACGCCGGGGACCGGATGGCGGAGCGCACCCCGCTGGTCATCGGCGTGGTGGTGCTGCTGAGCGCCCTGCTCCTGCTGCTGGCCTTCCGCGCGCCGGTCGTCGCGATCAAGGCGGCGGTGATGAACCTGGTGTCGCTGGGCGCCGCGTTCGGGGCGCTGGCCATGGTGTTCTCGATCGGTCTGGGCAGCGGGCTGGTGGGCATGGATCCGCCGGTGAGCTCCTCGTTCCTGCAGACGCTCTTCTTCAGCGTGCCGATCGAGAGCTATGTGCCGTTGATGCTGTTCGCGGTGCTGTTCGGGTTGTCGATGGACTACGAGGTGTTCCTGCTGACGGCGGTGCGGCAGGCGTACACGAAGCATGGGGACAACTCGCGGGCCGTCGCTGAGGGGCTCGGCACGACGGGGCGGGTCATCACCTCCGCCGCGCTGATCATGGTGGCCGTGTTCGTGGCGTTCATCGCCTATCCGGACGCGATGGTGAAGACGTTCGGGGTGGGGCTGGCGGTGGCCGTCGCGGTGGACGCGACGATCATCCGCGGGTTCCTGGTCCCCGCCACGATGGTGCTGCTGGGCCGGCTGAACTGGTGGTGCCCGCGCTGGCTGGACCGGCTGCTGCCGAACCTGTCGGTGGAGGGCCACGAGGAGGACGAGGTCGCGCCCCCGCGCCCGGAGCCGGTCAAGGCTGGCGTTTGACGGGGCTCCGAGTCAGTCGGTGTCGGCGAGGTCGCAGGCGGGGACCCAGCCGGAGATGCCGGTGGTCACGTTGCGGCCGTGGTGCCACAGGGTGCTCTCGAAGTCGGCGCACCGGAAGAGGCCGTGCTGCTGGGACCAGACGGACTCGAAGCCCTGCCCCGGGTGGCCCAGGCCGTTGCGGCCGGAGTCCGCCCGGGGTTCGCTCCAGATGACGACGCCCTGGGAGCCGAAGTCGTACAGGCGCGCGGCCTGGGCGGGGACCGGGCCGCCCAGAGTCAGGGCCGTGAGCAGGCCGGCCGTGGCGGCTCGTCCGATGCGCACCGCGCCTGCCTCTGTCGTGTTCGCCACGTCGCTCAGCGTATGCGGTCGATCGCTCAATGTTCCAGCGGTTGCTCCGCGCGCCGCCAGCCGAGGTAGCCGCCGTCCAGGGGCCGGGCGTCGTAGCCGTGCTCGCGCAGCAGGCGCACCGCCTCGGGGGAGACCACACAGTACGGCCCGCCGCAGTACGCCACGATCTCCGCGTCCGCCGGCAGGTCGTCGAGCCGGTCGAGCAGCTCGGCCAGCGGCACCGAGATCGCGCCGGGGACGTGGCCGGCCGCGTAGTCGGCCGCCGAGCGCACATCGAGCACCACCGTGCCCGGATCGGCGAGCCGCTCCGCCAGCTCGCCGGCGGTCACGCCCGTCAGTGAGCCGAGCCGCGACCGCACGGCCTCACGCAGGCCGGCCAGCCGGTCGTGCGCGAACTCCTGCAGCTCGCCCAGGAAGCGCGACACCCGTTCGTCGGCCAGCCGGTAGTAGAGGCGGGTGCCCTCCCGCCGGCTGGTGACGAGCTGGGCGGCGCGGAGCTGCTGGAGTTGCGCCGAGGTGTTCTTGAGCGGGATCTCCGCCGCCCGCGCCAGCTCCTCGACCGTGCGCTCGCGCTGGTCGAGCACGTCGAGCAGGCGCAGCCGCACCGGGCTGGCCAGGGCCTTGGAGATGCGGGCGAGCTGCTCGTAGATCGGCTCTTCCGGGAACGCCGTCATCAGACCATGTACTGGTCGTGGCGCAGGTACACGTCGGTCCACTCCTCGGCCGTGAGCTGCCGCCCGCCGGCGGCGATCTCGGCCAGCTCCTCGAAGTACGCCTCGCGGGGGGCGCCCGGCGTGAACAGGATCAGCATCGTGGCCGGCTCGCCCGACTCGTTCCTGAAGGCGTGCACGCCGCCCTCGGGCAGGAACAGGAAGTCGCCGGGCCGCCCGTCGGCCCACGTGACGCCGTCGTAGAGCCGGATGGTGCCGGACAACACGTAGAACGACTCGGTCATGGTCCGGTGGAAGTGCGGGTCGGGGCCGGACGGGCGCGGGCCCATCTCCCACCGGTACAGGCCGTAGGCGCCGTTGGTGGAGCCGCCCGTGGCCAGGTAGTGCACCTGCGTGCCGCCGGTGCCGATGGACAGGTCCGGCTTGCGGCCGGCCTCCTTGAAGTCACCGCCGCGCTCGCCGTGCTCGCCGAAGTAACGGGGTTCGGGGTAGGACATGCCGCCTCCTCTAATATTCTAAGGAAACGTAGAATAACAGGATTCAGAAGATGATGACCGTACGGGCCACCGAGCCCTGCCGGACGTGCTCCACCGCCTCGTTGATCTGGTCGAGCGGCAGGCGCTCCGAGATCAGGCCGTCGAGGTCGAGGCGGCCCCGCAGATACTGCCCGGCCAGCATGGGCAGGTCGCGGTGCGGCGCGGCGTCGCCGCCCTGGGTGCCCATGAGGCGGCGGGAGGAGAACAGCAGGCCCGTGTCCAGCTCCAGGGGATGGCCGGCGGGCGGGCTGCCGACCATGACCGTGGTGCCGCCCGGCTGGGTCGCGGCGAACGCCTGGGCCAGCACGCCGGGGGCGCCCGTCGCGTCGAAGGCGTAGTCGACGCCGCCCTTGACCAGCTCGCCCACCTGGCGCGGGAGATCCGTGGCCAGCAGGGTGTGGGTGGCGCCGAAGCGCTCGGCCAGCTTGAGCTTCTGCTCGGCCACGTCGGCGGCGATGATCGTGGTGGCGCCCGCGAGCACCGCGCCCTGGATGACGTTGAGCCCGACGCCGCCGCAGCCCACGACGAGGACGCCGGCGCCCGGCGGAACCTGGGCGACGTTCAGGACCGCGCCGACGCCGGTGACGACGCCGCAGGCCAGCAGGCCCATGACGTCGAAAGGGGCGTCTTTCGCGATCTTCACGCACATGGGCTCGCCGACCACCGCGTACTCGGCGAACGCCCCGATGCCGATGAAGCGGCGGGTCTCCACGCCGTCCAGCGTGATCCTCGGCAGGCCGCCCATGATGGCCGGAAGCCTGGCGGGGCCCGAGCACAGGTGGAAGCGGCCCGCGCCGCACGGGCGGCAGCGGCCGCAGGGGCCGCTCATGGAGATGATGACGTGGTCGCCGGGCTTGACGGTGGTGATGTTCGTACCGACGCTCTCCACGACCCCGGCGCTCTCGTGCCCGAGGATGAACGGCAACCTGCTCACCACGGGGCTCTTGCCGTCGATGGCCTTGAGGTCGGAGCCGCACACGCCCGACGCCTTGATCTGCACGCGGACCTCGCCGGGGCCCGGGTCGGCGATCTCGACCTCGCGGATCTCCATGGGGGCGTGGAACCTGGTCAGTACGGCCGCGCGCATCAGCATGCGCCAAACGGTAACCCGGCCGCATATCGTGAGCAAGCGGTTGCTCGGGAGCCCGTTGACACCCCTGGCGGGCGAATTTACGCTCGGCGCAAAACCAAGCGAGCGCTAGGCCAAATCGCAGGAGGCCATCATGGTACGGCGGGGCCCGGTGGTACTCATGGCGACGTTGCTCGTCGCCGGGTGTGCGGCCCAGCAGCAGGGCACGGGCGGCGCGTCCGCCCCAGGCGTGACCGACACGACGATCAAGGTCGGCGGCGTGCTGACCAAGACCAGCGCCAGCGGATATTCCACCAAGGACGCCGAGATCGGGGCCAAGGCCAGGTTCGAGCGGGCCAACGCCGAGGGCGGCGTGCACGGGCGGAAGATCGAGTTCCTCGGGGCCGAGGACGACGGGCAGGACGCGGCCAAGGGCGACTCGGCGGCCAAGAAGCTCGTGCAGAAGGACCAGGTGTTCGCCCTGATCCCCGTGCACGCCCCCAACTTCGGCGGCGCCGCCTTCCTGGAGCAGCAGGGTGTCCCGTGGTTCGGCTGGGCGACGGGCCCGCAGTGGTGCGGCACGAAGACCGGCTTCGGCTACAACGGCTGCCTGGCGCCCAAGCAGGGGGCCGGCTCGCAGACGTGGTGGGGCCGGCAGATGGCCGACCTGCTCGGCGGCGCCACGGGCAAGAGCGTCTACGTCCAGACCTCCGACTCCAGCGGCAGCAAGTACGGCGGCACCACGATCTCCCAGTCGTTCACCGCGGCCGGATTCGAGCTGGCCGGCGTGAACTCGGGCCTGCCGGCCGCCGCGCCACCACCTGACTGGCTCCCGTACGTCAACAAGATCATGACCTCGAACGACGGCCAGGCCCCGGACATCGTGGTCTCCGTGATCGCCGGCACGAAGTTCAACGTCGGGCTCTACGGGGCGCTGAAACGGGCCGGGTACAAGGGCGTGCTCACCGACGCCACCAGCTATGACGCCGCCATCCTGAAGGACCAGGCCACCGCGCAGGCCCTGGAGGGCGTGCTGGCCGCGCCGATGTTCGAGCCGTTCGAGTCGAGCGCCCCGGAGATCGCCAAGCTCAAGCAGGACGTCGAGAAGGCCGCCCCGGGCACCGCGCTCACCCAGCACCTCGCGATCGGCTACTGGGCGGCCGACATCTTCCTCGACATGCTGAACAAGACCGGCAAGGACCTCACCAGGGAGAAGTTCCTGGCCACGGGCAACGGCTCCTACCTCTACGAGAACGCGGGCTTCGGCAAGATCCAGTATCCCAGGGACCACAGCGAGCCGAACGGCTGCGGCGCCCTGGTCAAGCTGGAGAGCGGCGCCTTCCAGGTGGCCAAGAGCATGAAGTGCTTCGACAACGTGCCGCTCAAATGATCGTTGGCTACGTGCTCAGCGGCCTGGTCACCGGAGCGATCTTCGCGATCATGGGATCGGGCCTGACACTGTCGTACGCGGCGACCGGGGTGTTCAACTTCGCCCACGGCGCACTCGGATTCCTGTCCGCCCTGCTGTTCTACGAGCTCAACGTGGCCGCCGGGCTGCCCGCCTGGGTGTCGGCGCTGATCGCGGTGGTGCTGTTCGCGCCCGCGCTCGGCTACGTGCTGCACAAGGTGATGTTCCGGGGGCTCGCCCGGGCGGGGGAGACCGCGCAGATCGTCGCCACGATCGGGCTCACGATCGCGCTGCCCGCGCTGGGCCTGCTGATCGTGGACCTGGCCGGGCTGCCGCCCGCGGACGCGACCTCGCTGCCGCGTGGCGTCGGGCCGCATCCGGCCCGCCCGCTCGACGTGCTCGGCGTGCGCCTGGACACCGATCAGCTCATCACGTTCGCCTTCTCGGCGGTGGCCGCGGCCGGACTGTGGGCGTTCCTGCGGCACACCCCGTACGGGCTGCGCATGCGGGCCTCCGTGGACCGCCGCCGCCTGGCCACGCTGCGCGGCATCGACGCCGACCGCACCTCGGCGCTGGCCTGGATGCTCGGCTCGGGGCTGGCCGGGCTCGCCGGGGTGCTGGCGGTGTCGGTGCTCGGGCTGGACGCGACCGCGTACACGGTGTTGTTGTTCGCCTCGGCCACGGCGGCGGTGTTCGGGCGGTTGCGGTCGATCCCCTGGACGTTCGCGGCCGGGCTCGCGCTCGGCGTGGTCCAGAACCTGGTCGCCGGCTACACCGACTTCCTCGAAGAGGTCACCGGGCTGCGGACGGCGGTGCCGGTGATCCTGCTCTTCGCCGGTCTCGTCCTGCTGAACAGGTCGCGTGATCGGATCGCGGGCAGCGCCAGCGAGGACGCGCCGCCGCCGGACCACCTGGCGGGGCTGCCGCCCTGGCGCCGGCGACTGCCGTGGGCGCTGGGCCTGGCCGCGCTGCTCGCCTTCGCCTTCCTGGCCTCGGAGTACTACGTGGGCGTGGCCGCGCAGGGGCTCGTGCTGGCGCTGATCTTCTGCTCGTTCGTGGTGGTCACCGGGATCGGCGGCATGGTGAACCTGGCTCAGGCCGCCTTCGCCTCGATGGCCGCGCTGACCTGCGGGTGGGCGTTCTCCTCGGGGCTGCCGTTCGTCGTGGCGATCCTGCTGGGCGTGCTGGCGGCCGGCGCCGTCGGGATGCTGGTGGCGCTGCCCGCACTGCGGCTGGGCGGGCGGGTGCTGACGCTGGCCACGCTCGCCCTGGCGCTGCTGGCCGATCAGGTGTTGTTCCAGGTGGACGCGTTCAGCAACGGGACGATCGGGTGGCCGTTGCCGGCGCTCGGGTTCGGCTTCGCCGACACCTCGGATCCGCGGGTGCGGGTGGTGGTGCTGCTCGTGCTGATCGGGCTCGTCGCCCTGCTGGTACGCAATCTCGAACGGTCGGCTTCCGGGCGGGCGATCCTGGCCGTGCGGTCGGCGCCGGCCGCCGCGACCACGTCGGGGTTGTCGGCGTCCCGTACCAAGATCATGCTTTTCGTGCTGGCGTCGGCGATCGCGGGGCTGGGCGGGGTGCTGTTCGCGATCTCCAAGGGCTCGATCACCGCCACCGACCTGCCGGCCTTCGCCGGGTTCGTGTGGCTGGCCGTGGTGGTGCTCCAAGGGGTGCGGCGGATCGGCGGCGCGGTGCTCGGGGGGCTCGTCGCCGTGGTCGTGCCCGAGCTGCTGGCCGTCTGGGACGTGTCCGCGCACGTCGGGGCCATTCTGTTCGGGGCCGGGGGGATGATCCTGGCCCGGCATCCCGACGGGGTGCTCACCCAGCTCGCCGAAATCCGCCACCGCCGCCGGCCGCCGCGGACGGTCTCCGCGCAGGAGGACGCGCCGGCGGAGAAAGTCGTCTCCGGGGCGGTGCCTGGGGGAGGGGCGGGGCCGGTCGCCGGGCGGCCGTTGTTCGTGCTCGAAGGCGTCGTCGCCGGGTACGCGGACTGCACCGTGCTGCGCGGCGTGGACCTGGCCGTCCAGCCGGGCGAGGTGGTCGCGCTGCTCGGCGCGAACGGCGCGGGGAAGTCCACCGCCTGCGCGGTGGCCGCCGGCGACCTGCCCGCCACCAGCGGCCGGATCCTGCTGGACGGCGTGGACGTGACCGCCTGGCCCGCCCACCGCAGGGCACGGTCGGGCATCCTGCTCGCCCCGGAGGGGCGCGGCGTCTTCCCCGGTCTCACCGTGGAGGAGAACCTGCGGACCTGGCTGCCCGACCCCGCACCCGTCTACGAGCGGCTGCCGCAGCTCGCGGCGCGCCGCACCGTGCTCGCCGGCGCGCTGTCCGGCGGCGAGCAGCAGCTCCTCACCCTGGCCCCGGCGCTGATCCGGCCGCCGCGGGTGCTGGTCGCCGACGAGCCGTCACTCGGGCTCGCGCCGCTGGTGGTGCGGCAGGTGTTCGAGGTCTTCGCCGAGTTGCGGGCGCGCGGGGTGGCGCTGCTGCTGGTCGAGGAGAAGGCCACGGAGGCGTTGGCGATCGCCGACCGGGTGGCGTTCATGCGGCTGGGCCGCGTCACGTGGACGGGCCCGCGTTCCGAGGTGGACAGCGAACGGCTGACCGCCGCCTACCTGGGGGTGAGCTGACATGCTGGCCGTGGAGGGCGTGTCGGTGGCGTTCGGCGGGGTCAAGGCGCTGGATCGGGTGTCGTTCGAGGCCGGCGCCGGGCAGGTCTGCGGCGTGATCGGGCCGAACGGGGCGGGCAAGACGACGCTGTTCGACGTGGTGTCGGGGCTGCGCAGGCCCAGCGAAGGGCGCGTCAGCGTGGCGGGCCGGGACCTGACCGGTGTGTCACCGGTCCGGCGGGCCAGGGCCGGGCTGCGCCGCACGTTCCAGCGCACGCAGGTCTTCGGCCGGCTCACCGTGGCCGGCAACGTGCTGGCCGCGCTCGACTGGCACGGCGGCGGTGGCGGGCTCGCCGCCGACCTGATCGGCTGGCCGGGCCGGCGGCGGCTCGAACGCGAGCGCGGCGAGCGCGTGGCCGAGGTGCTGGAGCTCTGCGGGCTCACCCCGCTGCGCGACGCGTACGCCGCCGCGCTCCCCGTCGGCCAGCGCCGGCTCGTCGAGCTGGCCAGGGCCCTCGCCGACCGGCCGCGCCTGCTGCTGCTCGACGAGCCCACCTCCGGCCTGGACGCCGGCCAGACCGCCCGCCTCGGCGAGGTCGTGCGGGCCCTGGAGACGACCGTGCTGCTGGTCGAGCACGACATGGGCTTCGTCATGGACACCTGTGACCGGATCATCGTGCTCGACCTGGGCAAGGTGATCGCCACCGGCACGCCCGCCGAGATCAGGCGGAACCCGGTCGTCCGGGCCGCCTACCTCGGCTAGGCGTGCCGCTCGGACCCGCCGCCAGGCGTCCCGCCTCGGTCAGGCGTGCCGCTCGGTGCTCGGTCAGGCGTGCCGCTCGGTGAAGGAGAGGATCTGACGCCAGGCGTCCTCGCAGGCCTCGGCCCACTCGCCGTACGTGCGGTCGAAGAAGGAGTGCGGCGCGCCCTCGTAGATGTGGATCTCGTGCTCGGTGCCCACCTGGTGGAGGGCGGCCTCGTACGCGTCGAACTCCTGCGGCGTCGTGACGGTGTCGGCTCCGGCTCTGAGGAAGAGCAGTGGCGCGCCCGGCCCGGTCTCCGGCTTGCCGACGGCGCGCAGGGCGCCGTAGAAGCCGATGCCGCCCGAGAGGCCGTTGCCGCCCTCGGCCGCCTGCCGCCACGAATGGGCGCCGCCCATGCAGAAGCCGACCGTGAACACGGGGCCGCTCAGCTCCTCGGTGGCGGCCCGCGCGTCGGCCCGGACCGTGTCGCTGGTGACCTGCTTGACGTGGGTCATGAAGTCGAAGTCGTCGCCGCGGTCGCCCAGGCCCGCCGTACGGCCGAAGTAGTCGATCGCGATCGTGCGGAAGCCCGCCTCGGCGAAGCGGATGGCCAGGTCACGGTAGAAGGGATGCAGGCCGCGTACGTCGGGCAGGATCACGATGCCGCGCCCGTTGGGCTCGGCGGGCTCGGCCCGATAGGCGAGCAGCCGATTGCCGTCGGCGGCGGTCAGCTCCGTCAAGTCGTGCGAGGCCACCTCGCCTTGGATCGGCGGGGCGGGCGGTCTGCTGTCGGTGGAATGGCACATGTGATCAGCATTCCCCTCAAAGGTCACGCTATCCAAACCCGCTCGGAGTCAGGATGGGCGGGGCGGGTGATGCTGGGGTGACTGGAGTGCCGAACGGCGGTCACGCGGAGGCCGATCGGCGCCGGCGAGCGGTTGTGCGGCGGTGCGCGTACTTCGACGATCGAGGGGTACGGCTCACCTCCCGTGGAAGGACAACGCATGGCATTCCACCCCAATCTCGACCCTGGCCTTCGTGCCGTGATCGAGCAGTCACCCCTTGTGGCGTTCGACCTCGCGAACATGACGCCCGCGGAGCTGGCCGACGTCAGGGCGCAGGCCCACGCGTTCCTCTCGGCCACCCCGCCGCCCGAGACCGACGTGCTGATCGAGGACCGGCAGGTGCCGGGGCCGGACGGCGCGCCCGACCTCCGGGTACGCGTCTACCGCCCGGCCGGCGAGGCGTCGCAGGCGCGGCCGGGGCTCTACTGGATCCACGGCGGCGGGATGATCCTGGGCCTGCCCGAGTTCGACGACCCGATGATGATCGACTATGTCGAGCGGCTCGGCGTCGTCGCGGTCTCCGTCGACTACCGGCTGGCGCCGGAGCATCCGGATCCCGCGCCGGTCGAAGACTGCTACGCGGGCCTCGTGTGGACCGCCAAGTCGGCGGCCGAGCTGGGCATCGACCTCGCGCGGCTGGCCGTGGGCGGCGCCAGCGCGGGCGGCGGGCTGGCCGCCGGGACCGTCCTGCTCGCCCGCGACAGGGGCGGCCCCGACGTGCTCTTCCAGCTCCTCGTCTGCCCGATGCTGGACGATCGCAACACCACCCCGTCCAGTCAGGAGTTCACCGACGCGGTGGTCTGGGACCGGGCCGCGAACCTGTTCGGCTGGACCTGCCTGCTCGGCGACCGGCGGGGCACGGGCGACGTGTCCCCGTACGCGGCGCCCGCGCGGGCCGCCGACCTCGCCGGGTTGCCGGCGGCGTTCATCGACGTGGGGGAGCTGGAGGTGTTCAGGGACGAGGACATGGACTACGCCCTGCGGCTGGCGCGGGCCGGGGTGTCCACCGAGTTCCACCTCTATCCCGGGGCCTTTCACGGGTTCGACGGCATGGTGCCGGGGGCCGAGCTCAGCAAGCGGGCCAAGGCGGCGCGGCTGGCGGCGCTCAAGCGGGCGTACCAGGTCTGACTCCGGTGCGGCGGGCTGGCGGCCGTACCAAGCGTGCGCTAGGTTGGTTTATGTGGATCTCGACTTCTCCCCGGCCGAGCGGGACTTCCGCGCCGAGGTTCGCGAGTGGCTGAGCACCCACGTGCCGGCACCGCTCCCGTCCATGGACACCCCCAACGGCTTCGCGGCGCACCGCGACTGGGAGGCGCTGCTGGCCGGCGCGCGGCTGTCCACCGTCTCCTGGCCCGTCGAGTACGGCGGGCGCGGCGCGTCCCTGATCGACTGGCTGATCTTCGAGGAGGAGTACTGGGCCGCCGGAGCACCCGCACGCGTCACCCAGAACGGCATCTTCCTCCTGGCGCCGTCCCTGATGAGATTCGGCACGGCCGGGCAGCGCGACCGCTGGCTGCTCCGCATGACCAGGGCCGAGGACGTGTGGGCGCAGGCGTGGTCGGAGCCGGAGGCGGGCAGCGACCTGGCCGCGCTGACCTCCAGGGCCGAGCCCGTGCCCGGGGGCTGGCGGCTGCACGGGCACAAGACGTGGAGCTCGCGGGCCTCGTACGCCACGCACGGGTTCGGGCTCTTCCGCACCTCGGGGACGCGGCACAAGGGGCTGACGTACTTCCTGTTCCCCCTCGACGACGTGGCCGTCCGGCCGATCGCGCAGCTCGACGGGCTGCCCGGTTTTGCCGAGCTGCACTTCGACGGGGTGTTCGTGACGGAGTCGATGGTGCTGGGGGAGGTGGGGGACGGGTGGCGGATCGCGATGGCCACCACCTCCTCCGAACGCGGCCTCGCCCTGCGCAGCCCCGGCCGCTTCCTGGCCACCGCCGACCGGCTCGTCGGGCTGGCCCGCGCCGATCCCGCGCTGGCCGATCGGGCCGCCAGGTGCTGGGTGGCGGCGGAGGCGTACCGGTTGCACACCTTCCAGACCGCCCGGCGGATCATGGCGGGTGGCGAGGTGGGGGCGGCGGCCAGCATGGGGAAGATCTTCTGGTCCGAGCTGGACCTGCGCATGCACGCCCTGGCCATGGAGGTGCTGGGGGAGCGGGCGGGGGAGACGCCGTGGCTGGACGGGTTCCTGTTCTCCCTGGCCGGGCCCATCTACGCGGGCACGAACGAGATCCAGCGCAACATCGTCGCCGAGCGGGTCCTGGGGCTGCCCCGATGAGCCGCGCGCCGGTGCCCGAGGTGGGGCGATGAACTTCGGCTTCAGTGAGGAGCAGCTCGCCCTGGGCGCGGCGGTGCGTGACGTCCTCCGGGCACACTGCCCGCCGGCCGCGCTCCGGTCCGAGCGGCGGCCGGGCTGGGCGCAGCTCGCCGGGCTGGGCCTGTTCGGCTCGCTGCTGCCGCCCGAGGCCGACGGGCTGGGGCTCGGGCTGACCGACCTGCTGCCCGCGCTGGAGGAGACCGGGCGCGCCTGCCTGCCCGGCCCGGTCGTGGAGACCGTCGTGGCGGCGCCGTACCTGCCGGCGGGCGCGCACAAGCCGGCCTCCGGCGCCGTGTGCGTCAGCGTGCTGCTGCCCGGTCAGGTGTACGCGCCGGACGCCGACCTCGCCGACCTGCTGGTGGTGGCGCGGGACGACGGGCTGCGGCTGGTCTCCCGGGAGTCCGTACGCCTGACGCCCCGGCCGGGCGTCGATCCGAGCCGGCCGCTGTTCGAGGTGGCCTTCGAGGAATCGGAGGGGCTGGGCGGCTCAGCCGTTCCCGCGCTGCGGCGCATCACGGTCGCGACCGCCGCGCAGCTCATCGGGGTCGCCAGGGAGTTGCTGGCGGTCACCGTCGCCTACGCGCGGGCGCGGACGCAGTTCGGCGCTTCGATCGGGTCGTTCCAGGCGGTCAAGCACCAGCTCGCCGACGTGGCCGTGGCCGTGGAGTTCGCCGCGCCGCTGGTGCACAGAGCGGCCCTGTCGGTGGACGCGTCCGGTCCGCCGGACGACGCCGCCGACGGGGCGGTCCTGTCGGTGGACGCGTCAGGTCTGCCGGCCGGCGACGGGGCGGTGGACGCGCCGGCGTTGCCGGACGGTGTCGCCGAGCGGGATGTGAGCGCCGCCAAGGCCGCCGCCGGTGACGCCGCCGCGCTGGCGGCGCGGGTGGCGCTGCAGGTGCACGGCGCGATCGGCTACACCGAGGAGCTCGACCTGCGGTTCTGGCTCGCGCGGGCCTGGTCCCTGTCCGCCGCGTACGGCACCACGGCCGTGCACCGCGAACGCCTGCGCACCGCCCTCATCGGTGGCGACCTGCGGAGGTACCCATGACTTCCCGGCGGAGGTGGCGCGGGTGAAGTTCGGTGTGCCGCTCGGCCTGCTGCATCCGGACGCCTGGAAGGACGTGGCGGTGGCGGCCGACGAGCTGGGGTTCGAGTCGGTGTGGTTGCCCGAGCATCTCGTCTTCGCCACCGATTTGTCGCTCGCCGTCTACCCCGGCACCTCCGATCCGGGGATCAAGCCGACGACGCCGCTGTTCGACGCGCCCGCGTACCTGTGCTGGCTGGCCGCGCTGACCTCCAGGGTGCGGCTGGGCACGGCGGTGTACCTGCTCGGCCTGCGCCATCCGTTCGTGTCGGCCCGTGCGTTCGCCACGCTCGACGTGCTCTCGGGGGGCCGGGCGATCTGCGGGGTCGGCGCCGGCTGGTACCGGGGGGAGTGGGAGGCGGCGGGGGTGCCGTTCGCCGGCCGGGGGGCGCGGCTGGACGAGGCCATCGAGGTGGTCAGGCGGCTCTGGACCGAGCCGGTGGTCGCCCATACGGGTGCCTTCTACACCTTTCCCGAGGTCGCGTTCGAGCCCAAGCCGGTGCAGCGGCGGCTGCCCGTGCTCGCGGGGGGCGAGTCGGCGGCCGCGCTGCGCCGGGCCGCCCGGAACTGCGACGGGTGGATCAGCATGCCGCACACGATCGAGTCGATCAGGCCGCAGCTCGACCGGCTCGGGGCGGGCGTGCCCGTGACGGCCCACGCCTATGCGCTGGCCGCTCCGGACGAGGTGCCCGCCTGGGAGTCGCTCGGGGTGGAACGGCTGATCGTCCGGCCGTGGACCCGCAGCCGGGACGCCGTCTCCCGGCTGGCCGCCTTCGCCGCCGAGTACGGCGTCAGGAGCAGCGGCGAGTTGTGATCAGGCTCGGTGGCGGCCCTTTCCTGGCTCGGTCGTGCTGCCCGCGCGGACCAGCTCGCGGTGGCGGCGGCCGCGCAGCGGGGCGTCCTGGGTGAACGGATCGGTCGTGCTGCCCGCGCCGACCAACTCGCGGTGGCGGCGGCCACGGGCCGGAGACTCGGCGGGGTGGTCGGCCGGGTGGCGGGCAGGCTCTCCGTCGGGGCGGGCGTGGCGGCGGCCCCGGTGGGTGGCGCCGATGCCGCCCGACGGGTCGAAGAGGTTCCCACCGGTGCGACGGGGGCGGTTGAAGGCGTCGAACGTGCTGGTGGCGCCCGGGATGATGACGCGCTCGAACGAGCCGGCGCCGACGATGCGCTGGAGCGGGCCGGTGTCCAGGACGACCTCGATCGGGCCGGTGTCGTCGGTGAACTCGTAGCGGTCCCGGTCGAAGGGGTCTCGATCGAAGGCCATGTCGAAGGGGTCCTGGTCGAAGCCGGACTCGAAGGGGGTCGCGGCGAAGCCGGATTCGAGAGGGTTCGTGGCGAAGGGGGACTCGGCGGCATTGGTGCCGAAGGCCGGGTTGAGGGGATGGGCGGCGCTGCGGTGCTGGGGGAGGTCCGAGGGGACGTGGTCCGGCGTGGCGTCCGTGGCGAGGTCGAACGGCCTGGTGTCGAGCGGCCGCCGCCCCCGCCTGGCGTGCCGGGCGCCGCCGCGCCGGCCGGCGTCCCCGGCGCCGGGCCGAGTCGAGCCGGGGGCCGTGAGGCGCCCGAAGGCGTCGGAGGAGGTGCTGTGCCGGGAGGCGTCGGAGGACGTGCCGTGGCCGAGGGCATGTCGGGCGGTGACGGCGCCGAGGGGGTTCGGGGTGGTGAGGCGGCCGGGGGTGGCCGGGGTGGCGGTGAGTGAGGCCGGGTTCGTGGCGAGCAGGCCGCCGGTGGCGGTGGTCTCGGCCGTTGCCAGGAGCGGGGCCTTCCGCGCGAAGCGGCGACGACGGCGGCGGGCGGCGTGGGAGCCGGCCGGGCGCGGCGCTGGGCCCGCTGCGGCGGCGGCCGGAGCCATCCGGACGCGGCGGGTCTTGGCCACGGCGAGCAGCGCGAGGGCGGCCACCAGGGCCGTGCCGATCAGGGCAGGGGAGTCGAGGCCCGGCAGCGGGCTGCCGGCGGCGGCGTCCACGTGCGTGGGCAGCGGCTCGGCGGTCGCCGCCGTGGTGTCCGCCGTCGCCGGCTTGGCGTGTTTGCCCGCCTTGGCGGTGGTGGGCGCGGAAGAGGCGCCGGCCTGCGGGGTCGTCGCCGACCCGGACACAGCCGCCGAGCCCGGCCCCGAGTCGGCCGGCGAGCCCGTGTCCGCTGAGGAGGCCGACTTCGACGGCGAGGTCTTGGACTGCGTGCGGTCCTGGGTTCGGTCCTGCGTTTGATTCTGCGTTTGATCGCGGGGCCGGCCCTGGGGTTGTCCCTGCGCCTGGTCCTGGGTCAGGCCTTGGGCCTCGGCCGGGGTCTGGCCGTCGGTCTGTCCCTGGGTCTGCGCCTGGCCCCGCCCGGGCGTCTGGGACTGGATCCGGTCCTCGCGGGCGGACTGGCCGGGCAGGGGAGCGGGTTGCCCCGCATCACGCGGGATCAACGAGCTGAGCGACTCCTCGGGGACCTGGATCGCGCCGTCCGCGGCCTTCTTCGCGGCCGCCTTGTCCAGCCGGGTCTTGATGCGTTCCGGGTAGCCGTAGCCGACCACCTTGCTCGTGTCACGTTCCTTGCGCTTGGCGACGCCGCCGTCGATGTTCCCCTCGATGGTGAAGATCGTGTTGCCTTCGACCCTGGTCACGATGCCGACGTGGTCGATGTTGTCGACGCGGTTCGAGCCGCTCCAGTCGTAGAAGACGATCGCCCCGGGCTTGGGCGTCCTGCCCCACGCCTCCTGCTCCTTGAACCACTTCGCGTGCGCCACCGTCCAGGCGAACTGCCCGACCCAGTCCTCGTAGCCGAGCTTGTGCGCGGCCCACGACAGGTACATGTCGCACCACGGGGCAGCGCTGTAGTCAGCGTCGAACTCGACGTGCTTGCCGTACCAGTCACCGAACTTGGTGAAGCCGGCAGACTTCTCGGAGTAGCCGATCTGGCTCTCGAGCAGGTCGATGAGTTTCTGCATCTCTGGCGTCATGGAAGTACGAGGGAACCTTCCGGACAAGTCCGTGTTTGTCCACGCAGTCCTGGGTAAGGGGGGTAACTCGGGACTCATGTGACACCACGGAGGCCTGGGTCTTCGGTGCTGCCTGAGGTTACCCTGGAGTAATCCCAGCTCAAGCATGGCTCAAGCGAGATTCGGGTCACTCTGGGATCGAAACCGCAGGTCAGCAAGGTTGCCAGATATGTCCCCACGAAGGTGGTTTAACCGTAAAAGATCTACCTTGTGGTGAGATGTCAGTACCCTGCGCCGGTCAGCAGGCCCCCGTCCACCATGACCTCGCTGCCCGTGCAGTAACTGGCCCGGTCGGAGGCCAGGAAGGCCACCACGTGGGACACCTCCACGGGCTTGGCGAAGCGCTTGATGACCATGGATTTCAGGAAGGTCTCCGCGTCGATCTCGTTCATCATGTCCGGGTCCATGGCCATCGAGGTGTTGATCGCCCCCGGATGCACCGAGTTCACCCGGATCTTGAACCGGGCCAGCTCCCGCGCCGCCGACTTGGTGATCCCGCGCAGCCCGAACTTCGAGGCCGAGTACGCCGACAACCCCTCCGCCCCGACGAACCCCTCGATCGAGGAGATGTTCACGATGGCCCCGCGCCCGGCCGCCTTCATGGGCTCGATCACCGACTTGATGCCCAGCCAGGAGCCCTTGAGGTTGACGTCGATCACCCGATCGAAGTCCTCGGGCGACATATCGTCGATGCGGCGAAATTTCAGTATCCCGGCGTTGTTGATCAGCACGTCCAGCTTGCCGAACAGCTCCGTGGCCGCCGACACGGCCCGCCCCCAGTCCGCCAGGCTCGTCACGTCGTGATGCACGTACGTGGCCCCGCTGGCCTCCGCCAGCGCCTTCCCCTCCTCGTCCAGCACGTCACCGAAGACCACCCGCGCCCCCTCCTCCAGGAACAGCCGCACGTGCGCCGCCCCCATCCCGCGGGCCCCACCGGTGATCAACGCGACCTTGCCGTCAAGCAGTCCCATAACGTCCTCCTGCCGCCACGGCCACAGCGGCCGCCTCCATGGAGCGGTAGACGGGGATTCCCGCCGCCGCCGCGATCTGCCGCACCTCGTCCTCGACGCCAGGGGGAGCGCAGTCGCCGTTCCTGGTGACGAGGGTGATCCGCACGCCGGGCCGGGCGGCGCCGGCCAGCGCCCGCGTGTACGCGTACAGGGGCTCGGCCGCGTCCCCGTACGTGAAGAAGGCCTGGACGTTCACATGCGCGACCACGTCCGCGTACGGCCGCCGCCGCAGGACCGCCTCGATCACCTCGGGCACGAGCCCGGCCCGGCCCAGCGGCCCCACGGGCACTTCGAGTGGATTGCCGTCCGCCGCCAGCCCGAGCCCGTCCAGCGCGTCGGCGGGGAACGGGTCGAGCCGCACCCCGGCCGCGTCGAAGGCGTCGGCGGCCAGCACGCTCGCGCCGCCGCTCGGCCCCACCACCAGCACCCCGTCCCCCTCGGGGACGCGCGCGCCATGGGCCTGGAAGTAGGCCAGCACCCCGATCAGGTCGTCCTGGCTGGTCACCAGCGCCGCTCCCGCCTGCGCGGCCACCGCCTCCCAGACGCGCCGGTCGCCGACCATGCCGCCGGTGTGGGAGGCCGCCGCCTGCCGCCCCTGCCCGGTGCGCCCGCCGACCAGCAGCGCCACGGGCAGGCGGGTGGCGCACAGCGCCTCGTACAACTCCCGCCCGCCGCGCGGATCCTCCAGATAGAGTCCGACGGCTCGCGTTCCGGGGTCGCGGGAGAGCCAGCCGAGCAGCTCGGCGGGGGTCACGTCGGCCGCGTTCCCGACGGTGACGACCCGGCTGAACGCCAGCCCGCGCCGCTCACCGACCTTGATCACCTCGCCCGCGAGCCCGCCGCTCTGCGAGATCAGCGCCACCGACCCGGCCGGGCCGAGCCCGCCGCCGACGAACGTCTGCCGCCCCTGCGGGGAGTACACGCCCATGCAGTTGGGCCCGAGCAGCCGCGTCCCGGCCGCCCGCGCCGCCTCGACCAGCTCCGCCTCCAGGTCGGGCCGCCCCGCCTCGCCGAACCCGCCGCTCATCACCTGCACGAACGGCACCCCGCGCGCCTGCCGCAGCACCTCGGCACAGCGCTCGGCGGGCACGGCGACCAGCGCGTAGTCCACCTCGGCCGCCGCGAGGGAGGGCACAGCCGGCACCCCGGACACCTCCGCCGCCGTGGGATGCACCGCCACCAGCGCGACGCCCGTGGCGCGGTAGAAGCCGAGGAACATGTTGCCGAAGTTCGGCCTGGTGGCGGAGGCGCCGACGACGGCCACGGCCTTGGGCTCGAAGAGCGGCCGGAAGTCCGTCTCCTGGCCGCGCGCCGGGGCGGGGGCCTCGGCGGGCAGGTAACGGGCGTCGACCGCGATCACTCCGGAGGGCGTGGCGATGACCGGGTTCAGCTCGAACTCGCCCAGCTCCAGCCGCTCCCACAGCCCACCGGGGCCGCCGGCCGTCATGAGCAGCTTGACCACCGCGTCCACGTCCACGGCGGGGGCGCCGCGGTGACCGTACAGCAGGGACGACCCGCGCAGGGACGCCAGCATGGCGCGCGCGTCGCTCTCCGAGATCGGGCAGAGCCGCAGCGCCGTGTCGCGCAGCACCTCCGTCCACACCCCGCCCAGCCCGGCGAGCAGCACCGGCCCGAACCCGGGATCCCGCACCAGGCCCACGATCAGCTCGACGCCGGTCGCGGCCTGCTCCTCGACGAGGAACCCGGCCGCCCGCACCCGGCCGCGCATCGCGGCCGCCGCCGCGCCGAGGCCGGCGTGCCGCAACCCCAGCGCCACGGCCCCGGCCTCCGTCTTGTGCACCAGCCCGGGCCCGAACGCCTTCAGCACCAGCGGCTCGGCCAGCCCGGCGGCGGGGGAGAAGTCGTGGCCGTCCACCACCACCCCGCGCGGCACCGGCACCCCGGCCTCGCGCAGCAGCGCCTTGACCTCGTGCTCGTAGACCTCGTGCTCGTTGACCTCGTGCTCGTTGACCTCGTGCTCGTTGACCTCGTGCTCGTTGACCTCATGCTGGCGGACCTCATGCTCGTAAGCGCTCACCCGAGCAGCCCGCGGATCTCCCCGCGCAGCAGCTTGCCGGGACCGCCGGAGGCGTCCTGCGAGTGCGGCAGCTCCGCGACCACCACGATGTGGTCGGGCCGCCGGTGCTCCGGCAGCGTGTCGGCCAGGGCGAGCGCCAGCTTGGAGGCGTCCAGCGTGTGCCCGGCCCGCGGCACGACCGCGAGCAGCACCTGCTGGTCCGCCGCGCCCTGGGGCACGCCGACCGCGCCCGCCTCGGCCACCCCGTCCAGCGCCGAGGCCGCCTCCTCGATCACGGAGGGCTGCGTCCAGACGCCGTGCTTGAGTATCGCGTCCTCGCGCCGGCCGAGCACGCGCAGCACGCCGTCGGCGGAGATCGTGCCGAGGTCGCCGCCGACGTACCACTCGCCGCGCAGCACCTCCGCCGTCCGCTCCGGCAGGCCGTCGTAGCCGGTCATCCGATGCGGCCCGGCCAGGTTGATCTCGCCGACCTCGTCGATCACCGGGGCGCCGGACGGGCCGGTGACGCGGACCGCGTTGCCCGTGCGGGCGCGTCCGGAGGAGCCGAGCGGGATGGAGCCGTCGTCCACGCGCCCCATGCAGGTGTACGGCGCCTCGGTCTGGCCGTAGTAGGAGAACACGCCCGCCTGGGGCAGCCTGGCCTTGATCCGGTCGAGCATGGTCGCGGTCAGCGGCTCCCCGCCCAGCATGATCACCTCGATCGACGACAGGTCCACGTCCTCGTGGTCCGGCGAGCCCAGCAGGGCCGCGTAGAACGAGGGGATCTGCGACACATGCGTGACCCGCTCGCGGGGGACGACGCGCAGGAAGTTCGCCGGGCCCCAGTCCTGCTCCAGCACCAGCCGCATGCCGGTGTAGAGGGCGGGGCCGACGATCGCGGGGAAGCCGATGCCCCAGATGATCGCGCCGGTGCCGAACACCGAACCGGGCCCGCGCGGCACGTCCAGCCAGATCTGCGCCGTGGCCAGCGACGACGCGTGCGTGTGCACGACCGCCTTGGGCAGGCCGGTCGTGCCGGAGGTGTAGTAGAGGGCCAGCGGGTCGTCGTATCCGCCGCCCAAGGGCGGCTCCTCCTCCGAGGCGCCCGCCAGGTCCCGCACGTCGATCCACGTCGTCACGTCCGGCAGCGAGCCCCTGATCTGCTCGACCACGTCCTCCACCGTCGCGTCGTACACGAACGCCGTGCACCCCGACGCCGCCACCACGTCCCGCAGCGTCTCCACCGGCCAGTACGGGTTCAGCGCCGCCGTCACGGCCCCGATCTTGGCCTGCGCCAGGTAGACCTCGGCCACCCGCAACGTCTGGTTGAGCAGCGCCGCCACCCGTCTGCCCGGCGTGATCCCGGTCGCGAGCAGGGCGTGCGCGGTCCTGTTGACGCTTTTGTTGAGCTCGTCGTAGGTGAGGCTCTGCTCGCCGCAGTAGGTCAGCGCCACCCGTTCGGGCGTGCGCAGCGCTCCGGCGGTCAGGATCGCGTGGCCGTAGTTGCCGTAGGGTGATCGCGCCATGGGGGTGCCTCCAGATCAGCGGGGCGAATAGAGCACGAAGACGTTTCCTGAGGGATCGCGGAGCACGGCCCGCCGCTCGTGCGGCCCGTCCTCGGGCGCCCGCACCACCTCCGCGCCGCGCGCCGACATCTCCCGCACGGCCGCCTGGAGGTCGACCACCTTGTACGACGGCGCGGCCGAGGCGGTGACGTGCTCGGCCGGCCCGGCCAGCGCCACGGTGACCCCGCCCGCGTCCAGCGCCGCGAACCTGTCACCGTCGCGGAACTTCACCGGCAGCCCGTAGAAGGCGATCGCCTCGTCCAGGTCGGCGACGGGGATCAGCACGTTGCCCAGCTTCACGCGGGCCTCCAATGCGGCAGGTCGTCCACGAATGTCACGCGTACCGGCATCCCGATGCGCACCTCCTCCGGCGCGCACCCCACCACGTGCCCGAACACCCGGACGCCGGCCGGCAGGTCCACCCAGGTCGGCACGTACGGCTCGCGGCCCCGGTAGCCCGGCGCGAACGAACGGTGCACGACGGTGAAGGTGTGCACCACGCCCTCGCCCTCGACCGGCTCGAAGACGAGCGCGTCGCCGCCGCACCAGGGGCACGCGGCCTCGGGGAGGTGGATCCGCCGGTCGCAGGACGTGCAGCGCTGGACGACCAGCTCGCCGCGTCCGCAGGCGGCCCGGTAGGCAGAGGTGTCACCGCTCATCGCTTGCCAAGCTAGCGCACGCTTGGTTACCCGGCAAGCGTGGTGGGCTCCTCCGTGGGCTCGTCCGACGGCGTGGGAGTGCCGAAGGCCGACGTGCTGCGCGCCTGGCTCGGCGTCGGCGTCGGCGTCGGAGTGGGCGGGACCGTCCGGGTCGGCGCGGGGGTGGCGCAGGCGGGCCCGTCCAGCACCGCCTCGCTCACCTGCGGCCCGTTCGCCGCGGCCGGCTCCGTCATGACGAGCAGCCCGACGTAGGCCCGCCCGCCGCACGCCACCCGCCCGGGATCGTGCGTGACGCCGCTGGTGTAGGCCGTGCTGCCGCGCAGCGTGCGCGTCTCCCTGCGCACCGTCCTGGCGGCTCCCTCCTCCCCGTCCCGCCGCGTGTACGTGATCCGCAACCGCACCGCCCCCACCCCGTTCACCGCGACCCGGATCGAGCCCGCCGTGCCGGTCCACCGCTCGATCCCGGCCGCCTGGACGGCCGGACCCGGCACGGAGGTCCCGGCCCGCGCGCTGCTGGGCGGCGGCGCGGGCGGCGAGCTCGTGACGGGCGCAGGCTCGGCGGTCGTCCGCCTGGGAGCCGCCGTCCTGGTCGGGCCGGGAGCCGCAGGGGAGGATTCGGGCGGCGTGGGGACCGGCTCGGGCTCGCTCTCGTTCTGGGCCTGCGGCGGGGGCATGAGGATCGCCCCCGGCCCGGGCGGCAGCCGCCCGCCCGAGATCACCAGCGCGATCGCCACGGCCACCACCGTCGCGCCCGCGACCCACAGGTGCGGCGGCAGCCGGGGCATCCGCGAGATCCGCTCGCGGACGATCGCCGCCGCGCCCGTCGGGTGATCGGTGTTGGCCAGCGGGAAGCGCAGGGCCAGCAGCGTGGCCAGCTCGCCCAGGTGGCGGCGTCCGCGCTGCTCCCACTCGGGGCCGTACCCGGCGACCGCGTCCTGCTCCAGCTCCGCGGCGAACTGCCGGGCCGAGGTGTACCTGGCCGCGGGATCCTTGGCCAGCCCGCGCTTGAGCAGGTCGCGCAGCGTGTCGGGGGCGACCTCCAGGGGCACGGGCTCCACCAGGTGCTTGTCCCGCAGCGCCGGGACGTCCTGCTCGCCGTCCGTCCCCTCCTTGTACGCCCGATACGGCGGCCGCCCCCTGACCGTCTCGAACAGCACGCACGCCGCCGCGTACAGATCCGCCGGCGCCCCGGCCCTGTCCTGCGTCCACAACTCCGGCGACATGTACGCGGGGCTGCCCGCCGGCACCCCCGGCTCCTCCGCGTGCACGACGACCCCGAAGTCGCCCAGCCTGCTGGTCCCGTCCGCCTGGACCAGGATGTTGTCCGGTTTGACGTCCCGATGCGCCACGCCCTTCTCGTGCGCGACGGCCAGGGCCAGCAGCGTGCTCTTGAGCACCGCCAGGGCGGCCTCCGGGCTGGTGCTGCCGTGCTCGGCCAGCAGTGTGCGCAGTGACACGCCGTCCACCAGCTCCATGACCACGGCGGCGCGTGTCTGGGTCTCGACGTATTCGTAGAACCGGACCACGTTCGGGTCGTCGATCTCGACCAGCTCGTGGGTGTCGGACCTGAAGCGGTCCATGAACTCGGCGTCCCTGCGCAGGGTGGCGTTCAGGTATTTGATCGCCACGTAGGCGCCGGTCGACTGGTAGGTGGCGAGGAACACACGGCCGGTGCGGCCGGCGCCGAGCTGGCGTACTTCGCGGTAACCAGGGACCAAGTCGAACCCCCATATGCGGCCGTCATCGGTTCGACGGTCTCACCCGGGGTTCGGGTTGTCACGAGTTGAGATATTTCGCCCGGCGTTAATGGCCTATGACGCTATGTGGTGGGTGTTATGCTCGGATTTTCCCAAGCAAGCGCTCGGCTAAATGCAAGGGGGCCGCCGGTGGAGCGCACGGCCGTACTCGTGATGGAGATGCAGAGGGGCGTCGTCGGCGATCTGACGAAATTTCCGGATCTGGTGGACGCGTGCGCCCGCCACGACGTCATCCCCAACGCCGCCCGCCTGCTCGCCACGGCCCGTACGGCCGGGATCCCCGTGATCCACTGCACGGCCGCCTTCCGCCCCGACCGGGCGGGCTCGCACGCGCGCAACAGCCCGTTCATCGTCGCCCTGCTCAAGGACCCCGGCCACATGCTGGAGGGCTCACCGGCCGTCGAGATCATCCCGGAGCTGCGCGACGGCGGCGACCTGGAGAGCCGCCGTCACCACGGCTTCTCCCCGTTCACCGGCACCTCGCTGGACATGACGCTGCGCTCGCTGGACGTCTCCGCCGTGGTCGCGATCGGGGTCTCGCTCAACCTGGGCATCCCCGGCCTGGCCCTGGAGGCGGTGAACCTGGGCTACCGGGTGACGGTGGTCACGGACGCGGTGGCGGGCATTCCCGAGGATTACGCGCGGGCCGTACTGAAGCACACCATCAGCCTGCTCGCCACCCGCGCCGGCACGGACGACCTGGTCGAGGCGTGGAAGTGATGGACGGCCTGCGGCTCGACGGGCGCGTCTCGGTGGTGACCGGGGGAGCGGGCGCGATCGGCGCGGCCATCGCCGCGGACCTGGCGGCGCTCGGCTCGCGCGTGGTGATCGCCGACGTGGACCTGCCGAACGCCGAGAAGACCGCCGCGGTCCTGCCCGGCGCGCGGGCGCTGCCCGTGGACCTCGCCTCGCCCGCCTCGGTCGAGGAGTTCGCGGGCGCGGCGGGACCGGTGGACATCCTGGTGCACAACGCCGGGGTGTCGTTCGTGGAGCCGTTCGCCGAGAGCGACCCGGCGCACTGGGACCTCATGTGGCAGGTCAACCTGCGCGGGCCGATGTTGCTGACCAAGCTCCTGCTGCCCCAGATGACGGCCAGGGGATGGGGCCGGCTCGTGTTCGTCTCCTCCGACGGCGCCCGCGCCGGATCCGGCGGCGAGGGCGCCTACGCGGCCACCAAGGCCGGGCTGTTCGGCCTGGCCAAGACGCTCGCCAGGGAGGCGGCCAAGGCGCAGGTCACCTCGAACGTGGTCTGCCCCGGCCCCACCGACACGCCCATGCTCCAGCGGATCTCCGCCGCCGAGCCGGGGCTCGTGGACCGGATCGCGCGCGGCATCCCGCTGCGCCGCCTCGGCACGCCCGCCGACGTGGCGGGCCTGGTCGCCTACCTCTGCACCGATCGCGCCGCCTACATCACCGGGCAGATCCTGTCGGTGAGCGGCGGCGTGACCATGCAGTGAACCTCTCACAGCGCCTGGTAGACGGCCTCCACCAGGCGGATCCCGCGCAGGTTGCCCGAGATGGAGTCGGCCATCTTGTTCATCACGTAGCCGATGGCCAGGCCGCGGTCCACGTCGCCCAGGCCGATGGAGCCGCCCATGCCCGTGTGCCCGAACGCGCTCTCCGACGGCATCAGGAACGTGACCGAGGGCCGCATGTAGCCGAGCCCGAACACGGTGTCCAGGAGCAGGACCCGGTCGGGGCCGCTCACGCGGGGGCGGATGGCGTCCGCCAGCGTCTCCGGGCGCAGGATGTCACCGGCGGCCAGCGCGCGGTAGAACCCGGCCAGCCCCCTGGCCGTGGTGACCACACCGGCCGCCGGCCAGCCCGCGCGCAGGACGACCGGGTTGTTGGCGCCGCCCTCCAGCCGGTGGATGCCGGGGTTGCCGAGGGCCCGGTTCATCAGGCTCTGCGGGTCGGCCGCGGCCGCGGTCATCGCGGCCAGCACGTCTCCCGGCCGCCGCGTCTCCGTGACCGCCGGTCCGCCGCTCCGGGGCCGCTCGCCGGCCTTGAGCCGTGCCGCACGGGCGATGACGGTGTCCGGCGCCCCCACCCACAACTCCAGATTCAGCGGCCCGGCGATCTCGGCGGCCACCAGCTCGCCCACCGACTTGCCCGTCACCCGCCTGATCACCTCGCCGACGAGGAACCCGTACGTCAGCGCGTGATACCCGTGCGCCGACCCCGGCTCCCAGAGCGGCGCCTGAGCGGCGAGCCGGGCCGCGATGGCCGCCTGGTCCTCGAACTCCGCCACCGGCACCTGCTCCTCCACCACGGGCAGCCCGCAGCTGTGGGTGAGCAACTGCTCGACGGTGATCGCGCCCTTGCCCTGGGCCGCGAACTCCGGCCACACGTCGGCGACCGGCGCGGACACGTCCACCAGCCCGCGCTCGGCGAGCTGGTGCAGCACGGTCGCGGTGATCGCCTTGGTGCAGGAGTAGGCCAGGGCGGGCGTGCCGGACTCCCAGGGCCGGCCGGTGTGCCGGTCGGCGACCCCGGCCCACAGATCGACGACCAGCTCGCCGTCGTGGTAGACGGCGAAGGCCGCGCCCAGCTCCTCGCCGTCGGCGAAATGCCGCTCGAACACCTCTCGCACGCCGGAGAAACGCGGATCGCAGTACATCGGACCTCCGCACAGAAGGGAGCGCTTACTTGGTTCACGAGCCTAACAACTGGGGACGTTTCGGCCCAGATGATCAGCGGGGCACCCTCAACCTCCTCACCCCCGCCGTGGTGCTCGACGCCCTGCGCAGCGCGGTCACGGGCCAGGTGCTGAGCCTGGCCATGCCGATCAGGGGCGCCACCTCCTCACCCGCGCCCACGACGGTCCCGCACCTGCGGGGCCGCCCGCTGCCGCAACACTTCATGTCCGTGGACGGCGGCGACTACGCGGCGGGGGCCAAACCCGTCGGCGACGGCCTGTGCGTGGCCGACGACGCGCTGGTCGTCACCCACCACGGCACGACCACCCACATGGACGCGCTGTGCCACATGTGGTCGGGCGACCGGCTCTACAACGGCCATCCGGCCGCCCGCGTCCGCTCCTACGGCGCGACCAGGTGCGGCATCGAGCACGTGGGCGGCGTGGTGGCCAGGGGGCTGCTGTTCGACGTGCCCCGCCACCTCGGTCTCGACCACCTGCCCGGCGACTTCCGGATTCCGGCCGAGCTGCTGGCGGAGATCGCCACGCCGCGCCCCGGGGACGTGGCGGTGATCCGTACGGGCTGGCCGCTGGTGTGGCGGCGTTCGCCGGAGGAGTACTGGTCGGGGCAGCCCGGCCTGTCCGCCGGCGCGGGCCGCTGGCTGGCCGGGCATGACGTGGCGGCCGTGGCCTCGGACAACGCCGCGATCGGCGGGCTCAACGACCGCCAGCTCGCCGACGAATCGGTGGCCGACGACCTGCACCTCATCCTGCTGCACCGGCACGGCGTGCACCTGGTCGAGATGCTCTGGCTGGAGGAGCTGGGCGCGGCCGGGCGGGCGGAGTTCGTGTTCGTCGCGGCGCCGCTGCGGATCGAGGGCGGCACCGGCAGCCCGATCACCCCGCTGGCGATCCTTTAGGCCGCCGCTCGCCGGGCCAGATCGCCGGTCTTCAGGCCGTTGCGCCCGGCCAGGTCACCGGCAGGCGCTCGACTCCGTACACCGAGGCGTCCTCCTTCAACGGCACCTCGGCGGCGGGGACGGCCAGCCGTAACCCCGGGAAGCGCTCGAACAGCGCCCGGTAGCCGATGCGCAGCTCGATCCGGGCGAGCTGCTGCCCCAGGCACTGGTGCACGCCGTGGCCGAACGCCAGATGCCGCCGCGCCTCCGGGCGGCCCGGCCGGAGCGCGTCCGGATCCTCGAACACGGCCGGGTCGCGGTTGATCACCGGCAGCGACAGGGCCACGGTCTCGCCCTTCCTGACCAGCTCGCCGGCCACCCGCACGTCCTCCAGCGCGGTGCGGACCGGCGCCCCCAGATGCAGGATCGACAACCAGCGCAGCAGCTCCTCCACGGCCCCCTCCTCGAACGGCGTGCCGCGTTCCAGCAGCGCGAAGACGCCGAGGGCGAGCATGTTCGCGGTGGTCTCGTGGCCGGCGACGAGCAGGATGAGGGCGACGTTGGTGAGCTCCTCGTCCGTCAGCTCACCGGTCAGCCCGCTGAGCAGGTCGTCGCCGGGCGCGGCCCGTTTGCGGCGCACCAGCTCGCCCAGATAGGCGGTCAGCTCTCCCATGGCCGCCAGGCCGTCGCTGTCAGGGGTGACGATCCGCCTGCTGCGCTCCTGGAAGAAGTCATGGTCGGCGTACGGCACGCCGAGCAGCTCGCAGATGACCAGCGACGGGATCGGCAGGGCGTAGGCGGTCACCAGATCGGCCGGCGGCCCCGCCTCGGCCATGGCGTCCAGGTGATCGGCCGCGATCCGCTCGATGCGCGGCTCCAGCAGGCGCATCCTGCGCACCGTGAACCGGCCGGTGAGCAGGCGGCGGTAGCGGGAGTGCTCGGGCGGGTCGGTGGCGGCGAAGAAGCCGGGCGGGGCCGGGCTGGCGGGGCCGCCGGGGCGTACGGCGTGGACGGGGGCGTGCCGGAGCTCCTGCCGGGCGCTGAAGCGGGGATCGCCCAGCACCGCGCGGGCGGTCGCGCCGGTGGTGGCCAGCCAGCCCAGATGGCCGTCGGCGAACTCCAGCCGGCTCATCGGCGGCAGGCCACGCAGCTCGGGCGGCGGGTCGAAGGGGCAGCCCGGCGTGCGGGCGATGGGAAGGCGCATAATTATGAGAGTAGACTCCGATTTGACAGTTGTATAGCGAAAGCTAGATCTCTCTCGCGAGTGGACGAGCATCACCCGTACCACGGAGAATGCGGAGTCATGAGCGACGGACCGGGCCTGCGTGAGCGGAAGAAGGCCAAGACCAGGGCGTTGATCCAGAAGGAGGCGCTGCGGCTGTTCCGTGCGCAGGGCTACGTCGCGACGACGATCGAGCAGATCGCGGAGGCGGCGGAGGTGGCGCCCAGCACCGTCTTCCGCTACTTCGCCACAAAAGAGGATCTGGTGCTGGTCGACCAGTTCTCCCCCTTCATGGAGGTGCTCCGCGCGGTGCCGGCCGAGGCCGGGCCGGTGGCGGCCATGCGCATGGCGATGCGGGCCATGATCGACGGGCGGACGCCGGAGGAGCTCGCCGACAGCGTGGAGCGGGAGAAGCTCATGTTCACCGTCCCGGAGTTGTGGGCGGCGAGCCTGGCGAACGTCACCGGCGTCATCCGCGGCATCCAGGAGCATCTGGCGGCGCGCGAAGGACGCGATGCCGCCGATCCGGAGATCCGCAACGTCACGGGGGCGATCGTGGGCGTGCTCATGGCGCTCTGGTTCGACTGGGTGCGGGATCCGGAGATGGACGCGGCGGCCGAGTTCGACCGGGCGATGGCCCACCTGGAGGCCGGGCTGCCGCTGCGGTGATCAGGCGCCCGGATAGTTGCCGCCGCCGTGGGCGGCGTCCAGCGCGTCGTAGTCGGGGGTGAACCCGCGTTTGGGGATCTCGTCGACGAACACGATCCGCTTCGGCTTCTTGTACGACGCCAGCAACGTTCGCGCGTGCTCGATGAGCTCGTCCTCGGTGGCGGTGGCCGCCGGTTCGAGCGCCACGACGGCGTTGACCGCCTGGTGCCAATCGGGGTCGGGGACGCCGATGACGGCCGCGTCAGCCACGGCGGGGTGGGTCTTGAGCGCGCGTTCGACCTCGGCGGGGTAGACGTTCTCGGCGCCCGATTTGATCATCCGGAGTTTGGGGCCGATGAAGGTGATGGTGCCGTCGGGTTCGCGGCGGCCGAGGTCGCCGGTGTGGTGCCAGCCGTACCGCGACTTGACCGCATTTAAGTCGGGCCGGGCGAAATATCCGGAAAAGAGGGTCTTGCCGCGCGCGCAGATCTCGCCCACCTCGCCCGCCGGCACCTCGTCCCCGCCGGGCGCCAGAATCCGCACCTGCACCAGGGGCGACGGCCGGCCCGCGAACCCCGACCCGCCCTGCGCCAGACCGAGGAAGGTCAGCATGCCGCCCACCTCGGTCTGCCCGTAGCCGCCCATCTTGGACCGGCACCACGGCGAGTCGTCCACGGTGATCATGTCGTCCCACTCGCGCGAGTGGGAGACGAACCTGAGCGAGGAGAGGTCGTACTTGCCCGCCTCGTTCGCCTTGGCCACCGCGTCGATCATCGGTCCGAACAGGAACGCCTGGGTGACCCGCTCGGCGTCGATCAGCCGGCAGACCTCCTCCGCCTCGAAGGCGGGGGTGAAGACGTTGGTGCCGCCGATCTGGAGCGTGGCCAGGCAGAACATCATGGTGCCGACGTGGAAGAGCGGGCCGTTGTTGAGGAAGGTGAAGCCCGGCTCCATCTGGCGGATCACCAGCAGGGAGGTGGCGTGCGCGACGAGGGCGGCGCTGCTGAGCAGCGCGGCGTTGGGCCGGCCGTCGAAGGCGGCGGTGTAGAGCGCCAGGACCGGCTCGGTGTCGGCCACCTGGGGGAAGTCCTGGGGCGTGCCGCTCGCGACGAGCCGCTCGTACTCGTCGCCCGCCGCCACCCACGTGGCCTCGTCGCGCAGGGGCCGGAGGGCGTCCGACGGCTCCCAGACGACCACGGCCGGGCTGAGGTCGGAGAGCACGAAACGCAGCTCGTCGGCCGACTGCCGCCAGTTGGCCGGGCAGCAGACGGCGCCGAGACGCGAGCAGGCCAGCAGCAGTTCGAGCACCGCGTGCGCGTTCTGGCCCAGCCAGAGCACCCGGTCCCCGGCCGAGACGCCGCGCGCCGCCAGCGCGGCGGCCAGCCGGCTCACGCGGTCGTCGAGCTCCGGGTAGGTGAGCCGGACCGCGCCGTCCACCACCGCCGTGACCTGCGGACGGCTGCGGGCGTGGTCGGCGAGGACGTCGGAGAGCGTCAGGTTGTGGATCATCGTCGGTCTCCAGAGGCGAAGGCGGGCATGACTTCGGCGGCGAAGAAGCGCATGACCTGCTTCATGTCCTCCAGCGGCATCGGCCGGGTGCTCCCGAAGTCGCACAGGAGGTTGGTGAACCCGGCCTCCTTCAGCAGGCCGATCTGCTCGATCACCCGCCCTGGATCCCCGATCACCTCCAGTTGCTCCCACCGGAAGTCGGCCGACACCGAGCCGCCTTTGAGGTAACGGTCCTGGTAGTACTCGAAGCCCTGTGCGGCCCGCCCGGTCTTCTGGTCGATGGGGGCGCTGCGCTCGTTGAAGATGCGCGAGCGGTCGAACGACGCCTCGAACCTGGCCTGGTCGGCGCGGGCCTGCTCCTGGGTCGGGGCGACGTACACGCTGCGCGCCACCACCAGGTCGGCGTCCTGCGCCGCGTGGCCGGCCTGCGCGGCCGTCTCCCGCCAGGTCTCGGCCGCCTTGACGACCTTGCGGAACGTGGCCGCCGGGTCGGCCAGGATGGGCAGGCCGCGCTCGGCGTACATGGTCACGGTCTCGGGCGAGACGGCCGCGACGTGCAGCGGCGGATGCGGCGACTGCAGCGGCCTGGGCGCCAGCGACACCTCGGCGCCGGTCTTGTAGAACTTCCCCTCATGCTGGTACGACTCCTGCGTCCAGAGCCCGACCACGACCTCCAGCGCCTCGTTGAACCGGTCGCGCGCCTCCGCCAGATCGATCCCGAAGCCCTCGAACTCGAAGCTCTGATACCCCCGCCCGATCCCCAGGTCCAGCCGCCCGCCGGAGAGCACGTCCACCAGTGCCGCCTCCTCGGCCACGTGCACGGGATTGTGCAGGGGGAGCACCACGATGCCGGTGCCGAGCCGCAGGCGGGAGGTGCGGGCGGCGGCGTGGGCGAGCATGGTGAACAGGTTCGGGACGACGCCGTAGTCGCGGAAGTGGTGCTCGGCCAGCCGCACCCCGTCGAACCCCAGCTCCTCGGCCAGCTCGATGAGCTCCAGGTGATAGTCGTAGACGTCCTTGAAGCTCTGCCCGTCGAAGCGGTGAAAGAGGTGGAAGGTCGAGAACTTCATGCGGCGGCCCCTCAGCGGTAAACCAAGCGCTCGCTTGGGAGCGTACCACGACGAAGCCCCGCCAGCATGACCCTCCGCTCCGGGGCGCTCCGACGCACCCCTGTAGGTTTCTGGCAGATAATCCGGAACGGGACTTGTTGGTAGGCTCAGACTATGACTGCCATGGCACCAGCTCCCACGAGACCGGACCTGTCGTTCCTGCTGGACCACGCCGGCCACGTGCTGCGCACCCGGATGGCCGCGGCACTGGCCGAGATCGGGCTGACGGCGCGTATGCACTGTGTGCTGGTCCACGCCTTGCAGGAGGAGCGGACGCAGATCCAGCTCGCCGAGATCGGCGACATGGACAAGACCACG
>NZ_JBSFVA010000041.1:0-76166 GCF_053592075.1 Nonomuraea sp. NPDC002799 | reverse complement strand
GCCGGGCATTCCCGAGTCCTTCAAGGTCCTCATCAAGGAAATGCAGTCGCTGTGCCTGAATGTCGAGGTGCTCTCCAGCGACGGCATGTCCATCGCGCTGCGCGACACCGACGAGGACGTCTTCCGCGCGGCGGAGGAGCTCGGTATCGATCTGTCCCGGCGTGAGCCCAGCAGCGTCGAAGAGATCTGACGGTCCCCATGCGTGACCCGGCCAGCCTGTGACGGAGGAGAGGTTGTCGTCCTCCGTCACAGGCCCGGCACGCTGCGGCCGGGGAGCGGGTCAGCTGCGCAGGCGAGGGCCTGCATCGTCTCGCGCCATCCTCACCGCAGCGTGCGGAAGAAGGCCCGGATGTCCTCCACGAGCAGTTCGGGCGTCTCCATGGCGGCGAAGTGGCCACCCCGGTCGAACTCCGACCAATGCACGACCCTGTGCTCACGTTCGGCGATCCGCCGGACACCCGGGTCGCCCGGGAAGACGGCGACGCCGTGCGGCAGCGCCGAATACTCGGCTGCGGCGCCCCATGCCTTCTGCGTCTCCTTGTACAGACGGGACGAGGACGCGGCGGTCCCGGTGAACCAGTAGATGCTGATGTCGGTGAGCAACTGGTCGATGTCCACCGCGTCTTCGGGCAGTTCCCGCGCCGGGTCGGTCCACTCCTTGAACTTCTCGGCGATCCACGCCATCTGCGCGGCGGGCGAGTCGTGCAGGCCGAACGCCAGGGTCTGCGGCCGGGTCGCCTGGATCATCGCGTAACCCGCGCGGTCCTGGTCCTGGAACTGGCCGAGCCGGCCGAGCTCGGCCTCGGTGAGCCCCGCGAACTCGGCCGGGTCGCCGGTGGGGAAGCCGAGGCCGCCGTTGACGTGGACGCCCACGACGTGCGCGGCGTCGGCGCGGCCGAGCGCCGGTGAGATGACCGCCCCGCTGTCGCCGCCCTGTGCGCCGTAGCGGTGGAAGCCGAGGCGGCTCATCAGCTCGGCCCACGCCCCGGCGACCCGGTTCAGGTCCCAGCCGGGCTCGGTGGTCGGCCCGGAGAAGCCGAAGCCGGGAATCGACGGGGCGATGACGTCGAAGGCGTCGGCCGGCTCGCCGCCGTGCGCGGCCGGGTCGGTGAGCGGGCCGATGACGTTCATGAACTCCGCGACCGAGCCGGGCCAGCCATGCGTGATGATCAGCGGGAGCGCGTCCGGCTCGGGCGAGCGGACGTGCAGGAAGTGTACGTTCTGTCCGTCGATATGGGTGGTGAACTGCGGGAACGCGTTCAACCGCGCCTCGGCCGCGCGCCAGTCGAAGCCGGTGCGCCAGTACGCGGCCAGCTTCCGCGCGTACGCGACCGGAACGCCATAGGACCAGTCGACTCCCGGCAGTTCGTCCGGCCAGCGCGTCGCGGCGAGCCGGTCGCGTAAATCGTCAAGCTGCTCCTGCGGGACCTCGATGCGAAAGGGTGTGATCTCCGAACTCATGCCCCCATCCTGCTCCGCACGCGTTCCCGCTGGTAGTGCCCCGTGCACCGGCCGGATGTGCAGAATGCAGACGGTCCCCGCAACGACGCCGCACGGCATCGTGCCGGAGCAGCTGATTGTGGCGCACGTCACGCGGCCGCGCTGTCACAAGGATCGGTGCGTCGGCATCTTGTGTTCGTTCATCGCAACACCCGACAACACAAGGGATCGCATCATGAGCTCAGCACTTGAAACCCTGCGCCGTGACTTCGGCGGCGACATCATCGAACCGGGCGGGGCGGAGTACGAAGCGGCCAGTGGCTCGCTCCTGGCTTCGGGCAGCCCGACCCACGTTCTGCGGCCCATGAGCGTCGAGGACGTGCGGGCAGGCGTCAGCTTCGCGGCCGGCGCCGGGCTTACGTTGTCCGTGCGCGGCGGCGGCCATGGCTTCGCGGGCTTCGGCACCAACGACGACGGTGTCGTGATCGACCTCAGCAGGCTCGCGACCGTGGAGATCACCGACGACGAACGTCACCTCGTGCGGATCGGCGGCGGCGCCACCTGGGGTCAGGTCGCGGCCGGGTTGGCTCCGCACGGCCTGGGGATCTCCTCCGGCGACACCAAGAGCGTCGGTGTCGGTGGGCTGACGTTGACCGGTGGCATCGGATGGAAGGTCAGGAAGTACGGCCTGGCCCTGGACCAGCTGGTCGCCGCGGAGGTGGTCACCGCCGGCGGAGACGTCGTGCGGGCGAGCGCGGAGGAGAACCCGGAGCTGTTCTGGGCGATCCGCGGCGGCGGCGGCAACTTCGGGATCGTGACCGCCTTCGAGTTCGTGGCATATCCGACGACGGACGTCTTCCACGGCAAGATCGCCTTCCCGGCCTCGGAGGCGGCCGGCGTGCTCCAGGGTTGGGCGGACTATCTCCGTACCGCCCCCGAAGAGCTCACGTCCATCGTGGACTTCGCCAACCCCTTCGCCGGCGGACCCGAAGCGCCGGTCGAGATCCACGTCGTCTTCGACGGCGACGACCCGGAGCTCGCGGCCCAGGCCATCGACCCGATCCGCCGGCTCGGCACGGTGATCGGTGACGACATCGCGCTCACCCCTTATGCGGACACGCTCGTGGACGGCGCGATCCCGCCGCCCGGCATCCGGCTGGTCACCCGCAGCGCGTTCGTCGACAAGGAGTCGGTGTCCGCGGTCCTCCGCATCCTTGCCGAGGTGGGAGCGTCGCAGGGGTCGCCGTTCATCGCCGTCCGCAGCGTCGGCGGCGCGGTGTCCCGAGTCCCCCACCATGCCACCGCCTACGCGCGTCGCCAAGCGGAGTTGATGTTCGTGACCACCATCGCGGGTCCGGAGCCGGTCGTCGAGGCCGCCCGTCCCGCTCTGGACACGATCTGGGCGCGACTCGCACCTCACGTCAACGGCGCCTACGCGAACTTCCTCGCTTCCGCCACCGAGGAGGACATCGCCGCGATCTATCCCACGGAGACCTATGAGCGGCTCGCGGCGGTGAAGCGTCAGTACGACCCCGGCAACCTGTTCGCCCGCAACCACAACATCCGGCCATAGGGGCTCCGGGCTGGACCAGGACTATCTGCACTATCCTGGTCCAGTCGGCCCGTAACGAGGTGGGGGCCTGGGCCGACCGGCGCGCGCTGTCCCCCAGCGCAACTGCACGTGCAGGGGGCTGGGGAGATCCCGGGCTGACGGCGGCGTCGTACGCGGCGCGCCGCGGCTTCGCGGGGAAAGGGAGAGCGCCCACCCCTTTCCACTCTTAACGTATAGCGCACCAGGGGGCTTGCGGCAAGACCCCGGTCATGGCGCAGAATCGTCGACCGAGGCCAGAACCTGCGGAAATGGGAGTCACGAAGTGCGTGTGTTGTTGTCGACGTATGGGTCACGGGGGGACGTCGAACCACTGGTGGGACTCGCGGTGCACTTGCGGGCACTCGGCGCGGAGGTGCGGATGTGCGCGCCGCCGGACGAGGAGTTCGCGCGGCGGCTGGCCGGTTTCGGCGTGCCCCTGGTGCCGGTCGGCCGGTCGGCGCGGGCGCTGACGACCGGGACGCTGCCGCCGTCAACCCTCCCCCAGCGCGCGGCCGAGTTGATCGCCCGGCAGTTCGAGACGGTCATCCCGGCGGCCGAGGACTGCGACGTGCTGGTGGCGACCGGCGTGCTGCCGGCCGCGGCCGGCGCGCGGTCGGTGGCCGAGAAACTGGGCATCCCCTCCGTGTCCGTGACCTTCCAGCAGCTCACCCTGCCGTCGCCGCGCCACTCACCGCTGGCCTACCAGGGCCGGCCGTTCCCGCCGGAGGTGACCGACAACCGGGTGTTGTGGGACCTGGACGCCCAGAGCATCAACGCGCTGTTCGGCCCGGCGCTCAACACGAACCGGGCGTCGATCGGACTGCCGCCGGTGGACAACGTCCGCGACTACGTCATCGGTGACCGGCCGTGGCTGGCCACGGATCCGATCCTGGACCCGTGGCAGGGGACGCCGGACTTCGACGTCGTCCAGACCGGCGCGTGGATCCTGCCCGACGTTCAGCCGCTTCCGGCCGGGTTGGCGGCGTTTCTGGACGCCGGCGCTCCCCCGGTGTACGTGGGCTTCGGCAGTATGCCCATGCGCGCCTCGACGGACGTCGCCCTGGTGGCCGTCGAGGCGGTCCGCGCGCAGGGCCGCCGCGTGATCGTCTCCCGCGGCTGGGCCGAGCTGGGTCTGATGGACGACCAGGACGACTGCTTCGCCGTCGGCGAGGTCAACCAGCAGGCCCTGTTCGGCCGGGTGGCCGCCGTCGTGCACCACGGCGGCGCCGGCACGACGACGACGGCCGCCCGGGCGGGTGCGCCCCAGGTGGTGGTACCCCAGGCGACGGACCAGCCCTACTGGGCCGGCCGGGTGGCCGACCTGGGCATCGGCGCGGCACACGACGGTCCGGCTCCGACGGCCGAGTCCCTGTCGGCGGCGCTCAGGACGGCTCTGACGCCCGAGACCCGCGCACGAGCGACCGCCGTGGCCGGCACGATCCGCACGGACGGAGCGACGGTGGCCGCGACGCTGCTGCTCGACGTCGCCGCCCGGCGCGATCAGCCCGGAGGCGTCGCCGCCCGGCGTGATCAGCCGGAGGACGCCGCCGGCGTTCACGTGAACCGGGCGGGATCGCCGAGCCGGGAAAGCACCTCGTCCACCTCAGTTCGGAGCTGATCTGTGAATCCTTTGACCACCAGCGCGTTCGACCTGCCCGGCCATCTCCTCCCCAAGGCCGACCCGAAACTGATCGCCGCCGACGACCAGCACTTCGCGGCCATCGCGGAGAGCCTTGCGCAGTCGATCGCCGACCTGTCCGACCGCCTCGATGCCGCACGCAAGGCGCCCGGCGGCATAGGCAGGCAGGTGATGGACCGGGATCTGGAGATCCACCGGCTGACCGCTCGCCTGCGCGCGCTGCGTCGGTTCGGTCTGGACCTTTGCCTCGGGCACATCGTCAGCGCGGACGACCCCGAGCCCGTGTACATCGGACGACTCGGCCTCACGGACAGCACGGGTCGCCGGCTGCTGCTCGACTGGCGCTCCCCCGCGGCCGAGCCGTTCTTCGGAGCCACCCACGCCAACCCGATGGGTCTGGCGAGCCGCCGCAGATATCGCTGGACCCGCGGCCGGATCAGCGACTACTGGGACGAGGTGTTCGCCTCGGAGGGGTTCGAAGGGCACGCCGCGCTCGACGACCAGTCCGCCTTCATCGCCAGCCTGGGCAGCAACCGCTCACCCCGGATGCGAGACGTGCTCGGCACCATCCAGGCCGACCAGGACGCCATCATCCGCGCGGGATCCAGCGGCGCTCTCGTCGTCGACGGCGGTCCGGGCACGGGGAAGACCGTCGTCGCCCTGCACCGCTCCGCCTACCTCCTCTACTCCGACCCTCGCCTCGGTTATCACCGGGGCGGCGTGTTGTTCGTCGGCCCGCACCAGCCCTATCTGGCCTACGTCGCCGACGTCCTGCCCAGCCTCGGGGAGGAGGGCGTGCAGACCTGCACCTTGAAGGACCTCGTCGCCGAGGGGGCCGCGGCGACGATCGAGGCCGACCCGGACGTGGCCCTCCTGAAGTCGTCCGCGAACCTGGTGCAGGCGATCGAGCCGGCCGTCAGGTTCTACGAGAACCTGCCTGCCAAGGGGATGACGGTCACCACCCACTGGTCCGACATCTCGCTGAGCGTGCACGATTGGGCCGAGGCGTTCGAAGCGGCGGAACCCGGCATTCCGCACAACGACGCGCGTGACCTGATCTGGGAGGAGTTGCTCCGGATCCTGGTGGACAAACACGAAGACGACGACGCCCCGGCCGACCTGATCCGCAAGTCGCTGCTGCGGAACAGGGAGCTGCTCACGACGTTCAACCGCGCGTGGCCGCTGATCGAAGCGGCCGACCTCGTCGGAGACCTGTGGTCGGTACCCGCCTACCTGCGCAAGTGCGCTCCCTGGCTCAGTGCCGACGAGATCCGGCGGCTGCAGCGCGCGGACGCCCAGGCCTGGACGGTGTCCGACCTGCCGCTCCTGGACGCGGCACGCCAGCGGCTCGGCGACCCGGAAATGTCGCGACGCAAGCGTCGGCACGCCGCCTCTGTCGCCGCCGAACGCGAGCACATGGCCAAGGTCGTCGACATCCTGCTCGAAGCCGACGACGACGGTGAGGGTGTGATGACGATGCTGCACGGACAGGACGTCAAGAACGCCCTGATCGACGAGACCGCAGCGCCCGGCACCGAGCCGGACGTGCTCGCCGGCCCGTTCGCGCACATCGTCGTGGACGAGGCCCAGGAGCTGACCGACGCGGAGTGGCAGATGTTGCTGCTCCGGTGCCCGTCCCGGAGCTTCACCATCGTCGGGGACCGTGCCCAGGCCAGGCACGGGTTCACGGAGTCCTGGCAGGAACGGCTTGAGCGGATCGGGCTCGACCGGATCAGCCTGGCCTCCCTGAACATCAACTACCGGACGCCGGAAGAGATCATGGCGGAAGCCGAGCCGGTCATCCGGGCCGTGCTCCCGGATGCCAACGTGCCGACCTCCATCCGCAGCAGCGACGTCCCCGTCGTCCACGGGTCCGCCGCGGATCTGGGCTCGATCCTCGACGCCTGGCTCGCCACGCATGCGGACGGGATCGCCTGCGTCATCGGCGACCCCGCCTTCAGGGCGACGTCCCGCGTCCGGTCACTGAGCCCGGAGCTGTCGAAGGGGCTCGAGTTCGACCTGGTCGTCCTCGTCGACCCGGAGGCGTTCGGCGAAGGCGTCGAAGGAGCGGTCGACCGCTATGTCGCGATGACCCGGGCGACCCAGCAGCTCGTCATCCTCACGAGCTCCTGACGCCGGCCGGGACCATGCCGAGCCGGTGCGGGACGACGCGGGGCCACGTCAGCGGAGGTCGACGGCGTGTGCCGTCGCGCGATAGCCGGCGTCGTTGAGGTGCAGGTGGTCGCCCGCGTCGTAGGCGGGGTCGAGCTGGTCCTGGTCGGAGGGCGGGCGGCAGGGTGGCGCCGATGACCCGCAGCCCCTTGGCGCGGGCCTGCCCGGTCAGGTCGCGATGCCCCGCGATGATCTGCCGGGCCGAGACGTCGGTGGGCGCTCCGAGGGGCGAGGGGGCCCGGCTCATGCCGATGTCGTTGATGCCCTCCAGGATGAGGAGACCGGGAGAAACCGTGGGAAGGTGAAGGGCTACTCGAAGACGCGCTCGATGACCGCGGCTTGTTCGCTCTGACCGGCGCGGAAGTAGCGGGTGGCGGTTTCGATGGAGGCCAGGCCGAGGAGGGCTTGGACTTGAGCTGGATCCGCGCCGCCCTGGCGTAGACGAGTGGCATAGGTGTGACGGCAACGATGCGGCCGTAGTCCTGCTTGGCCGGCGTCTTGGCCGACGGCCAAGAGGGGGTACGGCCGGAGTACGCCAGAAGGAGCTCCGGTGCGGTATCGCAGCGCCGACCTCGAAGCCCGCCTCACCGAACCGGCAGCGGGCTGACCGCGACCGTCATCGCGTCAAGGCAGCCCGTCCCCGGACACGCCGCACCCCCAACGACCGGCCAAAGGAGCCCCCATCATGACCCCGCTCGAACGAACCCTTGCCAGAGCCCTCACCGAGGTCGTCATCAGGCTGGACCTCAGCGACGACGACGCCATCACGCCCGTGGCCACGATGCAGGTGATCGAGCCGGTGGCCGCCCTGCTGCAGGACCTCCCCGAGCAGGACCGGCAAGCCCTCGCCGACCTGATCAACCAGTTCGCGCAGCGGAGCCGACGCCAGGCAGCTCGCAACCTGAGCCCACCGGCGGCGCAGCCTGACAGAATCGTGACCCATGATCGACGATTTCGCGAAAGACAACTTGCACGAGAGACTGCGGCGGGACCGCAAGGCGCTGCTCTGGAAACTCGACGGCTTGTCCGAATACGACGCCCGCCGACCTTTGACAGCGACCGGAACCAACCTCCTCGGCCTGGTCAAACACGTGGCCACCGTCGAGGCCAGGTACTTCGGCGAGGTCTTCGACCGCCCTTCCCCGGAACCCCTGCCCCGGTGGCAGGACTCCGACGGCAGCCACTGGGCGACCGAGGACGAGACCCGCGAACAGATCATCGGGTTCTACCGGCGCACGTGGGAACACTCGGACGCGACGATCAAAGAGCTTCCCCTCGACGCCCCCGGCCACGTGCCGTGGTGGCCGGAGTCAACGCCGACCTGGCACACGAACCTGTTCGCCATCATGGTCCACGTCCTCGGCGAGTCCACCCGGCATGCCGGGCACGCCGACATCCTGCGCGAGGGCCTCGACGGCCGGACCGGGTTGCGCCCCGAATACGAGGAGCAGATCGACGAGGAAGCCCGTGCAGCCTACTGCGCGAAGATCGAACTGGCCGCCAGGGCGGCCGCACCAATCAAGGCTTAACCACAATCGCGCCACCGTGACCCCGCCCTTGGCGGGGCCACGGTTCACCTCCGCCCCCTCCAGCAAGATCACTTAACGCCAAAGGTCGAAGCGCTGCGACGCGTCCTTTACGACCTCGAGGCACTCTCCGCACGCTCCGTTCTTCTTGGGTCCGGGCTGCGTTCGGCAACTTGGCCTACGTGAAAGAAGAGATCATCGTCCTCTGACCTGCTGGAAGGGTCCTCCAACCCTAGATAACTGCGGGCAAGGGGATGTCTGTCGCGCTGGAGAACATCATGGCGACGGACTCACCGGTCTTCGACGACGCCCGCACCCGCGCCCTCTCCCGGCTGCTCGACGCCGGCAGTGCGGCCGGCACTGTTCGCGGTGATGTCACTGGCCCCACCCTGCTGCGGGCTCTGGGCGGCATCTGCGCCATGCGCGTGTCCGAGGGATGGCTCGACGAGGCCCGGCAGATCACCACCCTCCTCCTCGATGGCCTGCGTCACGGGGCCCCGCGCGTGAGCTGAGCCGAAGAACACGCGCGCCCGGCACGTTACTCATGCCCGCTCCCGTCGTCGTCGTCCAGTTCCGGGGCGTCCGAATCACGCAGCGGGCGCAGGACTCCGGCGGCCGGGGTGGAGGCGGTGAGACTATGGCGGCCGAGCGAATTCAGGGTGCGGTGCTTGAGCGGGGAAAGCCGGGCGATGTCCTCGCCCTGGAGCTGGGCGACGGCGACGTCGATGTACCGCGTCGTCCGAGGCTATCTTGGGTTCTTGACCTCTTGCCGCAGGTCAAGAGGTGATGATCTTGTCAGGCACGTAAGGCGTGTTGGCCGGGGTTGACCACCGGAGTGCCACCCGCAAGGAAGGTTGGCGGCGTACCGGGTCGCGAGGGCGAAGGAGCGCCGTGCAGCAGACCCCAGGGCCTTCTCAAACTCGGGCCGGGCACCCTGCGCCCGGTACATCGTCCGGCATACTCGAACGGCGTTCCATCGTCATGGTTCGCCGGCGATGAGTCTGTGTACTGCCTCGGCGATCGCCACAGTGATCTCGTCGGCGTGGCCGGGCCGGTGGGGCGGGGCGGTGGCGCCGACGGGGCCGTCGGAGGTGGCCAAGGCGACGATGAGCGCCAGGAGGATGGCTGGGCTGAACGCGTCGCCGAGGCGCCCTTCGCGCTGGGCGGCTCCGATCGCGTCCAGCTTGGCGGCGTAGGCGGGTGAGGTCGCGGTGGGATCGGGCCCGTCTGCGCGCTCCAGCCGGTGCCAGGCGACCAGCCGCATGACCTCGGGGTGCCGATGGCAGTGCTCATGGACGCGCCTGGCGTAGCCGGGCAGGTCGTCGACGGTGAAGGGAACGGCATCCAGGCCCTTGGCGACCTCGGCGGCGAAGACCGTCTCGAAGAGGGTGTCCTTGTTCGCGAAGTAGACGTAGATGAGGTTCTTGTTCACCGAAGCCGCCTTGGCGATGCGGTCCACCCGGGCGCCGGCGAATCCGTAGGCGGCGAACTCCGCCGTGGCGGCCTGGAGGATACGGCTCTTGGTGGCTTCGGCGCGGGACATGGCCTCTATTGTGACAGGCTGACTAACCGGTTAGATGACGCCGACCGGCCAGGAGATGTACTTGTGCTCCAGGAACTCGGCGATGCCGTAGGCGCCACCTTCACGGCCGAGGCCACTGTGCTTGTAGCCGCCGAAGGGCGCGTCGGGATTGACCCCCCAGGAGGCGTTGATGTTGACGATGCCGCTGCGGATCCGGCGGGCGACCGCATGGGCGCGAGCGAAGTCACGGGTGAAGATCCCGGCGTTGAGCCCGTAGTCGCTGTCGTTGGCGATCTGTACGGCCTCGTCGTCGCCGGAGAAGGGGATGACCACGTTGACCGGGCCGAAGAACTCCCGCTGGGCGATGGTCATGGAATTCTCGACGCCGGTGAACAGGGCCGGCTCCAGGTAGAAGCCCTGACTGAGGCCAGGCGGGCGGTTGCCGCCATAGGCGAGGACGGCGCCTTCCGCCTGACCTTGACGGATCATCGCCTCGACGCGCTCGCGCTCGGCGGCGCTGATGAGCGGGCCCATGGCCGTCGCCGGGTCCGCCGGGTCGCCGATGGTGACGGCGGCCAGCATCGGGATTACCTTGGCGACCAGCTCGTCGTGCACGCGTGCGTCCACCAGGGTACGCGTCAGCAGCAGACAACCCTGTCCCGCGTTGGTGACGGTGTTGCCCACCACCTCCAGTGCCGCCCGGTCCAAGTCGGCGTCGGCGAAGACGATGTTGGCGGACTTGCCGCCGAGCTCCAGGACCACCTTCTTGAGCGTGGCCGAGGCCTGCGCCGCAATGGTGCGGCCGACCGTGTCGGAGCCGGTGAAGCTGACGATGTCGACGCCGGGGTTGCTGGTCAGCTCCACGCCCGCCGCCACGTCCCCGGCGATGATGTTGACCACGCCGGGCGGGAATCCGGCCTCCTCGACGAGCTCGGCGATGAGCAGGACTTGCAGGCTCGTGTGCGGGGACGGCTTGATCACCGTGGTGCATCCGGCGGCCAGGGCCGAGGCGAGCTTGTGCACGGTCAGCGGGACGGCGGCGTTGAACGGCGTGAGCAGCGCGGCCACTCCGATCGCCTCCCTGGCCACCACGCCCTGGGTGGTCTGCGGCTGCCCGGTCATTGATGAGGCCGCGTGCGGGTTGAGTGGCGTGGTGAAAGCCATGGAGGGCAACAGCCGGTCGGCCACGTCGTACAGGAAGTCGATCGCGCTCTGCACGTGGACGGCTTCGGCCAGCGGCCGCGGGAAGCCGCTCTCGCGCACGACCAGGTCGACGAACTCGTCCCGGCGCCCGTGCATGGCCTGGCCCAGGCGGCGAAGCAGCTCCGCACGGTGGCGGGGAGTGGTGTGCGGCCACGGGCCATTGTCGAAGGCCTGGCGAGCGGCGGCCACCGCCCTTGCGGCGTCACCTCGCGAGGCCGATGGGACAGTGCCGAAGGGCTGCCCGGTGGCTGGGTTGATGACGGGCATCATCTCCTGGGCCGGCACCCACTGGTTGTTGATGAACAAGCGGTTGGCCATGACGCAATCCTGACTAACTAGTTATCCAATTTGCTTCCGCTGGAGAAGCTAGGGCTAACCATCCGGTTAGTCAACCGGTCGGCACCCTTCAGCGAGCCAGACGGAGTCCGTCGGCGCCTCCTCCAGGCCGCTGATCAGGAGGCCGCCATCGGTCCCGGCCGTGATCTGGATGGGGACTGCGACCAGGGCGCTGATTTTCATCACGCTGTGGTCGCTGGTTCTGCTACCCAGATACCAGCCCGCGTACGGTCCGAGCCCGGCCAGCGCGGCGGGCACCTGGGCCGGCGGCTCCTCGGGCTGGAGATAGCGATCGACGATCTTGGTAGCCAGAGTCAGGCCATTCACGCCCTCGCCGCCCGTCCCGTCCCCGTTGGAGACGACGTGCACACCGATGCCCTCCTGCGGCAGCAGGGCCATGAAGGCGTGCATGCCGGGCATGTCCCCATACTTGACCAGCATCCGGTGGCCCCGGTGAACCACCTCTTCGAACATGAAGCCCATACCCGGCAGGTCCGGGTGGTCGGCGTACTGGCGGTGCTGCATCTGTTCAGCGACGCCCCGGCCCAGGCGGGGGTCCTTGGACAGCTGGGCGAGCAGGTAGTACGGTCCGGATCGACGGGCAGGGACGCTGCGGTGTCGGCGAAGCCGTACCCCTGATTGAGCACCTGCTCGTCGCCTCGCTGCTGATCGAGCTGGACGCGCGCACGCACTTCCTGGACTGCTTCACCCACGCCGGCGGGCGCAAGCTCAGCACGTCCGTGGAGACCAAGCGCAACATCTTGGCCGTGCTCATCGCGATGTCCACGAACCTGGGTCTGGCCCGGATGTCGGAGGCGTGCGGGGTGTCCTATGACGTGCTGGCCTGGACGATGGAGTGGTATGTGCGGGAGGAGACGCTGCGCGAGGCCAACACGGTCATCGTCGACCACCACTTCGTCCACGCTCGGCGTCAACGGATGTGACACCAACCTCGGCTCGCGGGTCGCGTAGTACTTGGACCCCCGCCTATCGCATCACCGACGCCGGACTGGCGGAGGTACGCCGCTGGCTGGCCGAGGACGACGTCGATCACACCCTGCGCAGCGAGTCTGTCCTGCGCTCCTTCTTCTTCTGGCTCATGGAACCGGAAGAACTGCTGGCGCACCTCCAGCGCGAGCAGCAGCAGTTCTTCACCGAGGTTGCCGCCATGTCTCGGGCCTGTGCGGCGGCAAAGGACCGCGGCGACTTCGGAACCAGTGCCCCGACCCGATCGATGCGGGTGGCGCCGGAGGCGGCGGTCCGCTTCTACGACGCGCTCGCCGACTGGGCGGAGTGGGCGCAGACCGTCCCGCCCGCGATCCCGGCAGAAGAAGAGGGCCCCGAGGCGGGGCAACTGCCGCAGTGAACGGCACGCAACACCGGCCTATGGTCTGTTGCTGAAGGCGCCGAAGAGTTCGTGTGCCAGACCGAAACCGTGGTCCTCGATCAGGCGGCGCCGGTAGGGGCGCTGAGCGACGGAGTGGGTGAGGCGCCGGATGGGCCGGGGCTTGGTCATCATGGTCTGGGCGATCTCCCGCGCCCGGGGCAGCAGGTCCTCTGCGGGCAGCACCTCGTTGACCAGGCCGAGGTCCAGTGCCTTCTTGGCATCGATCCGTTCGCCGGTATAGAAGGCGTACGCCGCGCGCTTGGGACCCAGCAGGGACTGGAAGGCCACCTGCAGGCCGTCGCCGGGGACCTGGCCGACAGGGAAGTGACCGTCGGAGAAGACCGCGCTGTCGGCGGCGAGGGTGATGTCACAGAACAGGGCGAGTTCGGTGTGGAAGCCGGGACCGTTGACCACCCCGATGGTAGGGATGTCGACCCCGAAGACAAGGTTCTCCAGGAGTTTCATCCCGTCGTAGTAGAGCTCGTAGGCGACCTCGCCCGACCACTCGGGGAACGGGCGGTCGAAGGAGGCCGGATCTACCCCGGCCATCCAGGCGTCACCGGTCCCGGACAGGATCAGGACCTCGTTTTCCGGATCGTTTCCCACCTCCTGCCAGGCCTGTCCCCACGCGTTGTGAAGTCCCAGGGAGTAGACGGCTGGGCCACCCTCGGTGTGCATCCGGAGCTCGATGATCCCCTCGCGTCGCTCCATGACGAAGTGGTCGGAGTACTTGCGGGCGTACTCCTGGAAAGCCGGGCGCGCGACAAAGCCGCCAAGCCGGTCGTGCCACTCGTTCACATTCTCTGACATCTGCCCATACCTTCTGTTCATCAGAAATCGGGGAGTGTCCCCGGTTCCTGTCCCGTACAATATGGGGAAGCTCCCCGTTTTTCAAACCCGAGACCCGAGGACCTGCCCTGACGCAATCGAAGAGCGGCGCACCCATCCGGGCTCAGCGCCCGACCCGCGCCGACGCACGCCGTAACTACGATCGGCTCCTCGCCTCGGCCAAGGACGCCTTCGCCCAGTACGGAGCGGATGCATCCCTCGACGACATCGCCAGGGACGCCGGCGTCGGGAACGCCACCCTGTACCGGCATTTCCCCGGCAGGGAGGCGCTGCTGGACGCCGTCTTCCGTGACCGGGTCGAACTGCTGTGCGCCCAGGCCGACGACCTGCTCACCGCCCCGTCCTCCGGCGAGGCACTGGCCGTCTGGCTCCGCGCCCTTATCGTTCATGTCGCCACCTACCGCGGGCTGGCGACCTGGCTGATGTCCGTCGCGGCCGGGCCGGGATGGGCGCTGAACTCCTGCCAGGAATCCATCCGCGCGGCCGGTACCGCTCTGCTCAACAGGGCACAGCAGGATGGGACCGTACGGCCCGACATCAGTGCGCCCCAGCTACTCAGGCTCACGAACGCGATCGCCCTGGTGACCGAGCAGACGCCCGAGGACGCCGACCAACTGCTGTCGCTGATGATGGACGGACTCAACCGCGCAAAAGGGTTCCCTGTGTGCGGTCCGGATGATGGGGTGGACGTAAGAATCACGGCATGAGCCCCAAACGGCGTTGATCTTGGGGTCTTGGGACTATCCGGCCGGAATTGAACGCCAAGGCACCCGCCGCAGGTCAGGCGGGTTCGGTGGCGCCGCGGACGCAGCCGAGATATCGCACTCAGGCAGCGCCACGCTCGTTGAGCCCGTCATCCGTCCTGGTGAGGATCACCGGCAGGCCCGCCACGACGGCGATCGCGACGACTGGCGCCAGGACGGGGTGCTGAGACTATTTCCTCAGAGAACAACGCTAAGGACTTCGCCCAGGTCAGCACGGGTGCGCTGAGCATGGCTCAACGATCTAGGTCTCAGGTTGGGCGTACTTACCGGTAACCCGCGGTTGATCGTTTAGCTTCGCGGCTTGTGGCCGAGTATCTGTCTGATGAGCAGGTAGGCCGGTATGGCCGGTTTCCGGCGGCGCCGTCATCGGCTGATCTGGAGCGGTTCTTCTATCTGGACGCCCCGGCGTTGGCCAAGGTGGTGGAGAAGCGTGGTCCTGGGCCAGCCGATCGACCGGCGACGGCCACGAAGTCGAGGTAGTCGTCATAGTCGCGGGCGGCACGGGTCGGGTGCGACGCGGCCCGGGCAGGTGACACCTGCTGCTGCCAGCTTGTGTGAGATCCGTTGCCTCCGTGGTGTGCGACAGGAGGTTGCGGTTCAGCAGGCCCGCCACCGCCTGGCGCCGGTAGCGGGCGGTGGAGCGGACGTCGTCGATGGGCCGGGCCTCGCGGCTGAGAAGGTCCGCGGCCTGCCGAAGACGCTGCTCGGTGAGCGGGCCGCGTTCGAGGAACGCCGCGGTTTCCGGTGCCTCCAGGACGGTGGGGCCGACCGCGCCGAGCGCGATGGCGACGTCCGTCAGGCCGCCCTCGTGAGGGCGCGCCCGGAAGGCGATCGACGCTTTTGTGATCGCCTGCGCGCGGCGCGTGCCCACCCGGTCGAAGAACTGGATCATGTCGGTCTGCGGCGTTTCGGGGATCTCGACATGGGTGACAAGTTCACGGTCGCCGAGGCGGGTCCGGCCCGGGCCGGTGAAGAACTCCCGGATGGGCGCCACTCTGCTCCCGCCGGCCGATCGCACGTGAACGCGTGCTGCCATGACGTACAGCGACGGGATGCCGTCGCCGGCGGGAGAGGCGTTGACGATGTTGCCGGCCAATGTGCCCGCGTTCTGGATCTGCCGCCCTCCGCCGAGCGCCGCCGCAGTGGCGAGCGGCCCGGCCCAGCGCCGCACGATCGGCGAGGCCCGCAGGTCGGAATACGTGGCGAGGGCCGGAATCACCACCGATCGGCCGGTTTCGGCGATGGCCGACAGTTCGGCGATGGCCGTGATGTCGAGCAGGTGCAGTTCCTGGAGATGATGCTCGTGCCGCACCAGCAGGTCCGTTCCGCCGGCGAGGATCCGCCATGGCGTGTCCTGGGCGAGCAGGCGCAGCGCCTCGGTGACGGTGGCCGGACGCGCGTAGGCCGAGCCGATGGTGAGCGCAGGCCGCCGGGCGCCCGGTGGCGGCGCCTGCGGCGAGGTTCGCGCGAGCACGTCGTCAACCGCTGCCCGGATCTTGGTGTACCCGGTGCAGCGGCACAGGTTTCCGGAGATCGCGGCTGCCCGACGACGGCGGTGCTGAGCGTGGTGTAGGCGCCCGCGTCGGCGACGAAGTCGACGTCGGCGGCCACCAGCCTGCCCTCGCGAGTGGCCCCGATCCGGTAGCGGACGTCGAAGGGATGCCGTTTCACGCCGGCGGCGATCGACTCCTCGCGGTCGTACATCATCCGGTAAGGGCGACCGGTGTGCCAGAGCACCAGCGCCAGCAACGGCTGCACGTTCAGGTCTTCCTTGCCGCCGAACGCCCCGCCCATCATCGGATGCAGCACACGGATCTTCGACTCGGGAACGCCGAGGATCACAGCGAGCTGTCGGCGATCATGGAAGGGGTTCAGCCCGCCGCTTGGGTGGCGTCGACCGCGTCGCTCTTGCGCCGCACCTTCGCGCGCCGGTTGCGCTCGGCGGCGGATGCGGCGTTGCGGGGGTGTCAACCGGGTCAGGTTTCACGGCTCCAGGCGGGTGAGGTTGAGCTGGGCCAGCCGGTCGGGGTCGGACAGGATATCGATTGTGGCGATCCTGCCGTCGGAGATGGTGAAGCTCATGACGGAGATGAGCCGGTCGTCGATGGTGTTGACCAGGCCGGCGAGGCCGTTGACGAGCGCCGGGTGGGTGGCGGCGCTGGTGGCCATGCGCTGGAAGGTGGCGAGCTGTCCGGCCACGGCCGCCATGCCACGGATGACCTTCATGCCGCCGGTGAGCATCCCGCCGTCGGCGCGCAGCACCACGTCGGGGTCGAGGATGGACACCAGCGCGGCGAAGTCGCCGCCGCGGGCGGCGGCGAGGAACGCGTCCACCACCCGGCGCTGATCGGCCAGATCGGGGTCGGGGTTCGGGGCTGCGCCGCGGACGCGCCGGCGGGCGCGGCTGGCGAGCTTCTTGGCTGCCACGGGAGTGCGGTCCACGATGGGCGCGATCTGCTCGAACGGCAGGCCGAACATGTCATGGAGCACGAACGCCAGCCGTTCGGCCGGGGTCAGGGACTCCAGCACGACCAGCAGCGCCAGGCCCACCGAGTCGGCCAGCAGCACTTCCTGCTCCGGATCGGCGGCATCAGCACGGCTGATCACCGGATCGGGCAGGCGCTCCTCCAGCGACTCCTCGCGCCGGGACTTGCGGGCGCGGAGCATGTCCAGGCACACCCGGCCGACCACGGTGGTCAGCCAGCCAACGAGATTGTCGATGTCGCCCGAGTCCGAACGCGCCAGCCGCAGCCATGCCTCCTGGACCGCGTCCTCGGCCTCGCTCAGCGAGCCGAGCATGCGGTAGGCGACCGCCTTCAGATGGGGGCGGTGCCCCTGGAACTGGTCGGCCAGAAAGTCATGGGGCGTCACGGTCGTCTTCCTCTCAGCTCAGCCACGTCAGAGCACTGACGCATCAAACCAGTCGAAGGTGACCGCGAACGCACCGGTCACCTTTCCTGCGGACCATCCGTCATGCCGGCGACCAACACTCACTCACAAAGGGTTGCCGACGATGAGCAGGATGGATGTCCACGGAACGGTCGCGGACGGCTTCGAGGAGGTGCGCGAGGAGTTCGCCGCGGTGGTGGCCGAGCAGGACGGCCAGGTGGGCGCGCAACTGGCCGCCTACGCGCACGGCCTGCCGGTGGTGGACCTGTGGGCCGGGGACGAGGTGAGCGGCGACACGCTGACCGCCGTCTACTCCTCCACGAAGGGTGCCGCGACGCTGGTGGTGGCGCTGCTGGTGCAGGAGGGGGTTCTCGATCTCGACGAGCCGGTGGCCCGGCACTGGCCGGAGTTCGCCGCCGCCGGCAAGGACACGATCACGCTGCGGGACGTGCTCACCCACCGCTCCGGCGTCATCGGCGTCGACGGCGGGCTGTCGGCGGCCGAACTTGCCGACGACGCGGTGATCGCGCGCCGCCTCGCCGCGCAGCGCCCGTACTGGCGGCCGGGCTCGGCCTACGGCTACGGCGGGTTCGTCTCGTTCGCCATGGTGAACGAGGTGGTCCGGCGGCTGACCGGCCGGTCGCTGCAGCAGGTGTACGACGAGCGCGTCCGCGTTCCGTACGGGCTGGACCTCTACCTGGGGCTGCCCGAGGCCGAAGAGGAGCGGTTCCGGCCGATCCAGTGGTGGACGGCCACCCCGGAGCAGGAGGCCGCGTTCTGGTCGAACGTGCCGGGCCCGCACAGCATCCTCGGCATCGGGTACGGACTCAACAGCACGCCGCCGCTGGACCAGGTGGCCTTCGCCAACACCCGCGCCGTCCGCGCGAACGGCCAGGCGTCGGCCGGCGGGGTGGGCAGCGCGCGCGGCCTGGCCGGCCTGTACGCGGCGGCCGTCTGGGGTCTCGACGGACAGCCCCCGCTGCTCAAGCCGGACACCGTCGCCGAGTTCGCCCAACTGCACTCCACCGGCGCCGACCTGGTCCGCGGCGACCAGGGCAACTACGCGCTCGGGTTCCAGGCCAAGGGCCTGCGATATGCGTTCCTCAGCGCCAACGCGTTCGGCCACGACGGCTCGGCCGGTTCTGAGTCCTTCGCCGACCCGCGTAGCGGCATCGCCTTCGGCTACACCCGGCGCCGTTTCGGATTCGGCTGGTCCTACCCCGAGCACGACCGGCTCGCCGCCGCTCTCCACCGCGCCGCCACCGCCTCCTGAAGGAGCCGACATGACCTCGATCAACGCCACCCGTCCCGAGAGAAGCGGCCTCGCGCTGCCGGTGATAGCCGCCGCGCAACTGCTGATGGTGATGGACGGCACCATCGTGACCGTGGGCCTGCCCGTCATCGGAACCGGGCTCGGCATCGCCGAGACCGACCTGGACTGGGTCCTCACCGCCTACGCCCTGGCCTTTGGCGGCCTGCTGCTGGCCGGTGGCCGCGCCGGCGACCTGTTCGGCCGGCGCAGGCTGTTCCGCGCCGGACTGATCGTCTTCCTGGCCGCGTCCCTGCTGGGTGGCCTGGCCGGCAACGGGACCATGCTGATCGCCGCCCGGGTCCTGCAGGGCGTCGGCGCCGCGATCGTCGCCCCGGCGGCGCTGTCCCTGCTCGCCGACACCTTCCCCGCCGGGCCGGAACGCAACAAGGCGCTCGGCGTGTACGGCGCGATGGGCGGCCTGGGCTCGGTCGGCGGCCTGCTGCTGGGCGGCGCGCTCACCGAATACCTGGGCTGGCGCTGGATCATGTTCGTCAACATCCCCATCGCCCTGCTGGTCCTTGCCGGGACATCCGCCCTGGTGCCCGGCACCCGCGAGCGCGGCCGAATCGACCTGCCGGGCGCGGCCACGGTGACGCTCGCCCTCGGCGCGCTGGTGTACGCGATCAACCGGGCCGGCTCGCACGGCGCCGGCGACGGGCTCACGGTGACCTTCGGCGCGGTCGCCGTGGCGCTGCTCGTGGTGTTCGCGTTCATCCAGCGCAGCGCGCGCAGCCCGATGTTGCCGTCAGGGATGCTGGCCGACCGCGGCAGGCTCGGCGCCAACCTGGTCATGCTGCTCATGGGCGCCGGGCAACTGGCCACCTTCTACTTCCTGACCCTCTACATGCAGACGATCAAGCAGTACTCCCCCATGATCACCGGCCTGGCCTACCTGCCGTTCGCCCTCGGCATCGGCATCGGCTCCGGCGTCATCGGACCCCGGTTGCAGGCCCGCACCTCCACCCGAATCGTCCTGGCGACGGGGATGGCGGTGGCCGCCGCGGCGATGGGCTGGTTCAGCCTGCTGACCCCGGATCAGAACCCTCTGCTCGTGCTCCTGCCCGCCCAGCTCGCCGGCGGCATCGGCCTGGGCATCGGCTTCGTCGCCGCCACCATCGGCGGCGTGCAGGGCGTCGCACCAGGCGCCTCCGGCATCGCCTCCGGGCTGGTCAACACCAGCCAGCAGATCGGCGGCGCCCTCGGCCTGGCCGTCCTGGCCGGCATCGCCGCCACCGCCACCACGAGCCAACCGGCCGGCACCCCGCTGCACGACGCGCTGACGAGCGGCTACGCCGCCGGCATGCTCGGCGCGGGCGGCTTCTACCTGGCCGCGATCGTCACCGCCGTCCTCTTCCTGCGCCCTCGTCCCGGGAATCGGGACACCGAGCCCACGCCGGAAACCCTCGGCAGCACGCCCGGATGAAATTGTCCGCCGCACCGGTCACCTTCGCCCCATGCGATCCGTCAGAGCAACGATCCACCATGTGAAACCCTGAAGGGAAACCCGCACCATGACCACCACCGAATCGCGCCTGCCCAACCCCGCCGTGCTCGTCCCCGAGCTCAAGGACATCGGCGGCGCCCTGTACCGGGCGACCGGGAACGGCACGATCCCGCAGACCACCATCAGCCTGCTACAGCTGCGTGCCGGCCAGATCGCCGGCAACACGTACCTGACCGTCCTGCACACCGGCAGCCTCCGCAAGGCCGGTGCCACGGAGGAGAGCATCACCGCCTTGGCCTCCTGGCGGGACGCGCCCTACTTCACCGACGCTGAACGCATCGCGCTGGAACTGGTCGAATCCGTGCTCACCCCGAACCCGTCCGGCGAGCGCGTCCCCGACGAGCTCTACGCGAGGGCGTCCGAGCAGTACGACGACAAGGCGCTCGCCACGCTCATCATGGCCATCGGCCAGGTCTGCTTCTTCCTCCCTCTGGCCCTCATCGGCAAGCCGCTGCCGGGTCTGTCGCCGACGGAGCAGTGGAGGCCGTAACGCCCACAATGCCCAGGGCGAGGACACGGCATCGATCTGAATGGTGCCGTACAGGTTGGCGTCTGACCAGAAGAGCGGACTGAGTCAGGGGTGGCAAGCACGAAAGGCTTGCCACCCCTTAATCAGTCGGCGATTGCCGGCCGCCGTCTTTACCCGAACCTTTCGTGACACGTTACGGATCTTTACTGCGACGAGTCAACGCCGGGAATGAGGAATTCGCCCCGACGCAGGTGACAGGGAGTGGGCCTTCGAACGCGGCGTTCACCGCTGCCGCAGGTCAGCGTCGCGGCGCAGCGGGGTCAGGGATCTCGTGCGGCTTGTACTTCGGCAGCCTGCTGGCCGGCACGATGGCCAGGGCGCTGATGACGGCCAGGACGAGGAGGCCGAGCTTGAGCGCGGCCAGGCGGGCGTCGGTGTTGAGCAGGACGAAGGCGTTGACCTGCTCGGGCGTCGCGGCGGTGCCGGCCAGGGCGTCACGGAGCTGGTCGTTGCTGATGAAGTCCTTGTTGTGCAGGTCGATCTCCTCCGCGAGCTTCGCGGGCAGGGCGAGGCTGGTGAGCGCCCGTGCGATGTTCCACGACAGCAGGGTGGTGAGCAGGGCGCCGGCGAAGGCGGTGCCGACCGCTGAGGCGAGGTTCTGCGTGGTGCCGCGGATGGAGCCGACGTCGCCGGCCAGTTCCTTGGGCGCCGCGGTCACGAGGACGTTGAAGACGAGTGTCACCAGGGCGCCCTGCCCGATCCCGAAGACGATCAGGCCGAGGATGGTCGGCAGGGTCTCCCAGTTGTTCGTCACGACGAACGCGAGCCACGTGAGCCCGGCCGTGGTCAGGCCGAAGCCGGCGATGCCGATGGCACGCGAGGTGAACCGGCCGTAGAAACGGACGACCAGCGTCGCGGTGAGGAATACGGTGAGGTTGAAGGGCATCATCGCGATGGCGGTGTCGAAGGGGGTGCGTCCCTGCACGATCTGGATGTAGACCGGGACGGTGAAGTTCAGCGCCCCTTCGAGAACGACGACGACGAACATCGCGTAGACCGCCGCCCGCTCGCTCGGCGCCCCCAGCACGCTCAGGCTCACCAGCGGGACCTCGCCCGCCTGCTCACGACCTCGCGTCCAGGCGAAGAAGCACTGGCCGAGCACGATGCCGAGCACGATCAGCAGCGGCGCGGGTGACAGTCCGAGCGCGTCGAACGGCGCGTCGGGCGAGGCCGCGAGGATGCCCCACGCGCTGAGGTTGTTGAAGCCGAGGGTCAGCAGCACGACCGCCAGGCCGATGAGCACCGCGGCGACCACGTCGATCTTGATGTCGGGGTCGCCGCGGTCCGAGCGCAGCCGGAAGCTGAGCAGGAACACGGCCACCGCGATGACGAGCACGACGAGGAACACCGGCCGCCATCCCACCAGGGTGCCCAGCGACCCGCCGATCAGGAACGCGCTGACGCCCGACAGCGCCCGGGCGGACCCCAGTGAGCCGATCGCGGTGGCCTGCTGGAGGCCGTGGTAGTTCTCGGCGATGAGCGGGACCAGCGACGGGACGATGATCGCCGCGCACGCGCCGGCCAGGCCCTGCGCGGCGATCACCCATCCGACCGAGGGCCCGAAGATCATCATCAGGGAGGACACGGCGAAGGCGGCCACCACGAAGCGGAACAGACGCACCTGTCCCACGCGCTGCCCGAGCTTCGCCCCGACCATGACCAGGGCGGCGACGACCAGGCCGTAGGTGACGATCGAGGTGCTCGCGATGGTCGGCGCGACGTCGAACTCCTCGACGATGCCTCCCAGGGAGACCGGCAGCGCCGCGACGTTGAACGACATCAGCACCTGGGCGAGGAACAACCCCACCATCGGGGTCCAGGAGGTGCGGCTCTCGGCCGGCATGGCGCCTTCGGCGGTCAACGAACGGCCTCTCTGGTGTGTACCGTGGACGCGAACACGTTCAGGCCGAGCGCTCGCGAGAGGAAGGCGGTGGCGATCTGCCCCCGGACGCTGTTCCCCGCGGAGTCGAGCCGTGGCGAGAACACCCCGATGCCGGCCTTGCCGGGCGAGATCGTGACGATCCCCCCAGATACGCCGGACTTGCCGGGCAGCCCGATCTCGAACAGCCACTCCCCGGACCGCTCGTAGAGCCCGGACGCGGCGAGCACGGCCAAGGTGTCGCGGCAGACCTCGGCGGACACCACCCGCTCCCCGGTCACCGGATTCACCCCGCCGTCGGCGAGCGTCGCGCCCATCACCGCGAGGTCGGCCGCGCTCACCCGCAGCGCACACTGTTTCGTGTACACGTCGACCACGGCGAGCGGGTCGCCCTCGATGTGCCCGTAGCTGTCCAGCAGCCGCGCGATCGCCTGATTACGCTGGTTCGTCGCGGCCTCGGAGCGGTAGACCTCCTCATCCAGCTCCAGGGCGCGGCCCGCGAAGCGCGACAATCCCTCCCGGATCACCTCCCACCGCTCCCCCGGGCCCTGCCCCGGTATCAGCGCGGTGGTCGCCAGCGCGCCCGCGTTGACCATGGGATTCATCGGGTGGCCATCGTTGAGCTCGATGGCGACGACCGAGTTGAACGCCAGTCCCGTGTTGTTCACGCCCACGCGCTCACGCACCACACCGTGGCCGAGATGGTCGCACACCAGGGCGTAGACGAACGCCTTCGAGATCGACTGGATCGAGAACTCGACCCCGGTCTCCCCCGCATGATGCAGGCCGCCGTCGGTCTCGGCCACACTCACGCCGAACCACTCCGGGTCGGCCTGCGCCAGGACCGGGATGTAGTCGGCGACCTGCCCGCCGGTGTCCGCACGGGCGTACGCGTACGCGTCGACGACGAGCCGATCAACCTGATCCCATCCCGGCAACGCACCGGTGCAGGCGCGTTGCTCAACATCCGTCATGTCCGCGACCATGGCCCCCTCAACCTCTTGTTACGAAGAGTAGTGAGATAACCACTAAAAGCGCGGATAGCACGCCGAACCGCTCGGTTCTTCTGGCAGCGCGGTCATGTGACGTACGCCACCGATCGCGGCTGTCACAAAGCGGCGGGAACCGGAGTCTTGTGCGTGTGCCACAGTCGAGAGTGAACAGGCGGGAGCCGGCCATGAGGGAGCGCAGCGAGCGAACGATGGACACAACCAAGCCGCACGCTGGTGGCGACCACCCGGGTTCCGCCACCGAGGCGTTCGTCGCCCACCGCAACCTGCTGTTCACCGTGGCCTACGAGATGCTCGGCTCGGCCGCCGACGCCGAAGACGTCCTGCAGGAGACCTGGCTGCGCTGGGCAGGCGTCGATCTTGATGTCGTGCGGGATCAGCGTGCCTACCTGGTCCGGGTCACCACCAGGCAGGCGCTGACCCGGCTGCGCACGCTCGGCCGGCGCAAGGAGTCCTACGTCGGCCCCTGGCTGCCCGAGCCGCTGCTGACCGCGCCCGACGTGGCCGAGAACGTCGAGCTGGCCGAGAGCGTCTCGATGGCGATGCTGCTGGTGCTGGAGACGCTCACGCCGACCGAGCGGGCGGTGTTCGTGCTGCGTGAGGTGTTCGATCTGGAGTACGGCGAGATCGCCGAAGCCGTCGACAAGAGCCCGGCCGCGGTCCGCCAGATCGCCCACCGGGCGCGGGCCCACGTCGCCGCGCGCCGGCCACGCGAGGCCGTATCCCCGGCCGAGACCCGGGATGCGCTCAAGGCGTTCCAGCAGGCGGTCGAAACGGGCGACATGCAGAACCTGCTCGACATCCTCGCGCCGGACGTCGTCCTGCTGAGCGACGGTGGCGGAGTCGTGTCGGCCGGGCTGGCGCCCGTCGTGGGGAGTGACGAGGTGATCCGGGCGCTGAGCAGGATCCCCAACCCGGCGTCGCTGCGGCCGGCCCAGGTCAATGGCCACCCGGCGCTGGTCTCCCTGGTCGACGGCGAGATCAGCACCGTCATCGCGGTACGCATCGACGGCGGCCTCATCACCGGGCTCTACGCCGTCCGCAATCCCGCGAAGTTGTCGCACATGGGGCAGGAGATCGCCCTGCGCCGCTGAGCCCGGGCCCGTTTCGCGGGCACGGTGGTGCAGCTCGGCGACGACCGGGCTGGTCGAACGCTTCGTGACGTCACGGAGCGTTCGAGAGCACGTCGACGACCCGGTCCAGCTCGGGCCGGTGGGGCCAGGCGGCCATCCCCGCCGCCTGGCTAGGACGTCTTGGAGATCAGCCCGTGCGGGTCGAGCACGTACTTGCGGGCGGCCCCCTCGTCGAACTCGTGATAGCCGCGCGGTGCCTGGTCCAGCGGGATCGGCGTGGCGTTGACCGCCTTCGCGATCTGCACCCGATCGTGCAGGATCGCCATCATGAGCTCGCGGTTGTACTTCATGACCGGGCACTGGCCGGTGGCGAAGCTGTGCGACTTGGCCCAGCCGAGGCCGAACCGGATCGACAACGACCCCTGCTTGGCGGCCTCATCGTGCGCCCCCGGGTCTCCGGTCACGTACAGGCCCGGGATGCCCAGCGCGCCACCCGCCCGGGTGGCGTCCATGAGCGTGTTGAGCACGGTGGCCGGGCGTTCCTCCGACGACTCCCGCCCGTGGCCGCGGGCCTCGAAGCCCACCGCGTCGACGGCGCAGTCGACCTCCGGCACGCCGAGGATCTGCTCGATCTGGTCCTTCGGGTCGCCCAGGGCCACGTCGACCGTCTCGCAGCCGAAGCTGCGAGCTTGCTCCAGCCGCCCCTTGTTCAGGTCGCCGACGATGACCACGGCGGCCCCGAGCAGGAGCGCGGAGGCGGCTGCGGCCAGTCCCACGGGGCCGGCGCCGGCGATGTAGACGGTCGATCCCGTCCCCACACCGGCGGTCACGCAACCGTGGTAGCCCGTCGGGAAGATGTCCGAGAGCATGGTCAGATCGAGGATCTTCTCCATGGCCCGGTCCTTGTCAGGAAATTTCAGCAGATTCCAGTCCGCATAGGGCACCAGGGCGTATTCGGCCTGCCCGCCGACCCAGCCGCCCATGTCGACGTAGCCGTACGCCGAGCCCGGCCGGTCGGGGTTGACGTTCTCGCAGATTCCGGTCTTGCGCTCCTTGCAGTTGCGGCAGCGCCCGCAGGAGATGTTGAACGGGACCGACACGAGGTCGCCGGTCTTGATGAACTCGACGTCCGGTCCGGTCTCGACGACCTCGCCGGTGATCTCGTGTCCCAGTACGAGGCCCTGCGGAGCCGTGGTGCGGCCGCGGACCATGTGCTGGTCGCTGCCGCAGATGTTGCTCGCCACGGTCTTGAGGATCGCGGCGTGCGGCAGCTTGCGTCCCACGTTGGCCGGATTGACCCCCGGGCCGTCCTTGAGTTCGAACTCGGGATAGTCGGTCTCGTGTACCTCGACCTTGCCTGGTCCTTCGTAGATTACGGCTCTATTACCAGGCATGACGTTTCCTTCCCTCGTACCCGAAATGCTGGTCGCCGCACCGGCCCTCTTGACGATGACTGATGACGTAATGCCGGTTAATACCCACCCGGCCGGAAGCCATTCAGCGCCGCCGGCGATCGACTACCGCCGTGAGCTGCGGAAACCCCGGGTTCGACAGCCCCGGCGAGCCTGAGGGCGGCCTCGATCTGCCGGTCCTTCGCCGCCTTCAGCGCCTCGAACTCCTCGGGGTGCGCGCGGACGGCATCGCCCTGGATACGTTCCTCGGCGGCGGACCAGACGGACACGAGACCGGTCGCCGCCTTGCACCGCACGTCCGCCTGGGCCGCGCGGAGCTCCTCCCGCGTGGGCGGGCCGTCTCCCAGCCACCGCTGGTCGGTGATGGCGGCGAGCGGGTCGGCATAGCGCAGGCCCTCGGCACGCATGCACGCGCTCCAGGACTGGAAGATCTGGACGACCTTCGCATCTCGCCGGGACTGCTCGAACGTCTGCGTGATGAGCTTGTTGAACAGCGCCGTGTCGACCTGCGGCGCCCCCTGCTCGATGCGGTCCCGCGCCTGTCGCAGGCAGCCGCCGGTCTCGTCGTAGACGGCCTGCCGCTCCTTCTCCGGCAGATGTGCGGCACGGCTCTCACGTGCCGCGACCCGCCGGGCCACCGAGGGGCGCTCAGGAGCGACGTGATAACCGTACAGGCGCGCTATCTCCGGTTCGACGACACCGTAGCGACGGCGGTTGGGCGGCTCCAGGTCGCTCTCCGCCGCCACCGGCAGCGTCTCCCACGCCAGGCCCCTGCCCCGCATGCACTCCCGGACGAGCAGGTCCTCGGCGTTCTCGATGATCGAGATGTCCGCCGGGGAGAAGTTGTACCGGTCGAAGGGCACAGTGAGCTCGCGCGCCGCCACGCCGGGCGGCGGCACCGGGGGCGGCGGTTCCGAACAGGCCGTCACCGCGGTCAGGAGGACCGCGACCGCTCCCCACGACCGGACGGACATCAGCGCCACGGCCCCGGCTGGTAGGCGCTACGGGCTGACACGCTTCACGGAGCTCGTCAGGTTGTCGAAGCCGTTGTTCGTCAGGTCGCTGTCCGCCGACTTCGGGGCGGCCGCGTAGCCGTAGGAACCCGAGCAGTTGGCGCTGTTGTAGAACTGGATCCGGCCGGCCGAAGGGTTCCTCATGGAGCTGGCCTTGTTGTTCAGCGTGCTGACGTTGGCGCACGTGTTGTTGGAGGTGAAGAGGAACTCCTGTTCGGCGCCGGCGTAGTCGTCGTGCTCGTACAGGCAGAAGCTGGCGCCGCAGGAGCTGGCGAGCCGCTGCGCGTCGGCCTGCGCGGTGACGCTCACCCCCATCAGGCTGGTCAGGGCCAGCACCACGACACCGGCTCTGCGTACCGTCGATCTCTTCATGACGACCTCATTTTCGGCTGAGCGTAATTTGCCCAAGATCATGACAGGTGATCGTCAAATATGCCACCGGTTCGCCAGTTCGGACAGGGCGGCCTTGGGCGGTGCGGCTGTCAGGCCAGGCTGACCAGGTCGCCGGAGAGCGGGACGAGAATCTCGCCGTCGGCGCCGACGGCGAGCGGACCGGTGATGGGCTCGCCGGGTTTCCACTCGGCGCGGATCCCGTCCTGGTCGAGGAAGAGCACGTAGCAGTCGTCCCGCAGGTCGAAGCCGGGCCACCCGTGATACTGAGACCAGCGATCCCAGGACGGGCTGCCCGCGACGGCCACCAGTCCCGTGACGCCGGCCACCATGTTGTGGACGGCGCTGGGCACACGATGGTGCAGGACGACGGTTCCGGAGCTGATGTCCACGACCGTCACGGTCGGCCGCGACTCGCCGTACTCGTCGGTTTCCGGCCAGCCGGGCAGGACGAGCAGCTCTCGCCCGGTCGAGGGGTCGCGGAGCGGAACCACCGGTGCTCCTGGCCGCAGGTGCGCGGGCACCGCCTGGACGTCACCTTGCCGCGGGTCGACCACCAGGTAGCCCATCACGTCGTCGGCCCTGATGGGAACGAGGACGTTCCCGCTGGGCAGCCCGACAAGCGGCCCGTCCACCGCACCCGGCTCCTGCGGCTGATCCACCACGCCGGGTGCCGTCCGGAACTCGTGCCGGCCGGCGCTCCACGCCGGACCGCCATCCTGATCGAAGGCACGCACGACGGTGCCTTCGGTGACGATCACCTGATCGTGCAGCACGAGCGGAGGATACGACAAGGCGGGCGACTGGACCTCCCAGCGCACCTGGCCGGTCAGCGTGGTGGCGCGGAGCACGGATTCGCCCTGTCGCGAGGCCAGGAACACCAGGAGGCCGTTCGCCAGCGGCGCCGGATCGGAGAGGGGGGTCGCGTCGATCTCGGAGACGATCGAGCCGGTTCGCTGGTCGCGCACGACCAGCCCGCCGGTCTCGGCCGCGACCAGCAGGTCAGCGCCGAGCAGGAGGCAACCTCGGGGTGCGGCGGTGTCGACCGTCCACCTGAGCGCCGGGCCGTCCAGCGCGACGATGCCGCGATCCGAGGTGACGAAACACCTTCCGCTCGCCGCGACCGAGATGCCGGTGACGTGGCGGTGGGGAAGGGTGACCCGCCACCGCACCTGTGCTTTTCCCGACAGCGGGACGCGGGAGGTCCGGGTGTTGGCGCCGTTTCCCAGGGGTGCCGGCCACGCCCCGCCGTCGACGCCTGTCACCGCTGGATCACCTCCTGAGTCCGAACGCTTCCTTGGCCAGGTCGATGTGGCTCCGCTGCGCGTCGTCGAGGGTGCCCGGCCCGCCGGTTCGCAGCTCGTTCATCGCCCTCGTCAACCAGCCGAGTGAGGTCCTGGCACGGAAGAACGCGTCCGCCTCCGGGGTCGTGCCGGTGCCGCCGGCGGCGACGTAGGCCCGCCGGAAGACGCTCTGGAGCTGGGCTGTCTCGGCAGGGGTCAGTTTGAGGTCAACGCTGTAGTGCGCCACCTGCTGGGCGAAGTTGGCGACATCGCGCGAAGGAGCGCCGATGGGCCGGCCACGGGCGTCGATGGAGAAGTGCAGCGTCGTGGTGTCGATCATGGTGACCCCGGTCGCCGGGCTGAAGAAGTAGTTGCCGGGATGCGCGTCCCCGTGCACCATAGCCGACCCACCGGGACGGGCCCGGAACCGGGCGACCAGCGTGTCGATCCGCGCCTGCAGCTCGGCCACGTCGATCCCCACGCCGGCCAGCTCAGCGCGGAGTGCGGTCAGCTGGGACCTTCTGCGGAGCATGTCGTCGAGGTGCCGCTGGAGGAACGCGGGTGCGACCGCGCCACCGGAGCCTGCGGGGGCGGTGTGCAGCCCGGCGAGCGTGCGTGCGATCCCCGCGACCGCCGCACGCAGGTCGCGCATCCCTCTTCGGCGTTCAGGACCCGCCGGAGCGGCTCCGGTGTCGCGCATCATCCCCTCGACGTCCCGGCCGGGGGCCGCGCTCAGGACCACCATGCCGGCGGCTCCCGGGCGCCTCGCCGTACGTGCGACGCCCAGGGCGGACACCGCCCGGCCGCCCACGATGCGCACCCTGCCCAACCGGACCAGTGCTGACAACTCCATGGCGAACTGCTCCTGGCTCGGGAAGATCTTCAAGACGCCGAGAAGGGTGTTCCTGGCATCGAGGATCCGCAACACCGGCGCGCCGGAGAACCCGCCGCCGACGGGAACCAGGGTGACGTCACCGGTGGCATTGACGGCGTTTCGCGCGAACCGTCTCATCGCCGCCTCCGCCCGCGGCACCACCGGCAGCGAATCGAGCAACCGGCGAAGGGCGTCCGGGTCGACGCCGCCCGTCGCCGTCCGGGTCCCGGCCGCGCGCTTCGACGCCTGGCTGGTGAGGAAGCGCCGTTGTGCCACGCTGGTCGCGGCCTTGGCGCCGTTCTCGTCCAGGATCTGCTGCTGACGCGGGCCGAGCGGCGTTCCGTCGCGCCTCAGTTCGCGCCAGTAGCCGGGGACCGGTTCCTTCAGTACGCGTTGCGGGTCATCGCCCCACTCCATGCCGTGGTACTTCAAGGCGATGGGCCGTCGCGACGCCTTCATGGTCTCGCGTACCGCGGGCAGCTCGATGTCGACCAGCACCGAACCGGTCGCGTACCGCCGCAGGAAGATGTGGATCTCCTTGCGCAGCCGGCTCGCGTAGCGGACGGAGAACGCCTGCCACACCGGGCGGACGGTGTTCCAGTCGTCGAGCAGGACCAGCCCCTTCGTGACGTGGTAGAACTCCTGTGCCTCCAGCGTCACGAACCCCAGGCTGATGGCGTAGTCGCTGAGATCCTCGCCCTTCGACCAGAGCGCGCCCTTCTTCGGCGGGATCCGCATGCCCGCCATCAGCGCGTCCGCGACGGTCTCGAAGTGCGCCGGCTTCTTGTCGCGCATGCCCGCGATGATCAGGTACCACAGGCGGGCCGCCCGTGCCGCAGACAGGTTGATCTTCGCCGCACCGGCCATCCACCTGGGGCGCTCCGGATGGTCGTACGGAACCCGCAGATGGACGTCGGTCAGGTGGACGAAGCTGTAGACCACACGGCCCCGCGCCGTGGTCTTCGTGGTGAGCTTGCCCTCACTGACCCACTTGCCGGCGTACCTGCGCGCCTGCGTCGCACCCAATCGAAGGACTTTCGTCAGTCCTGGCACGATGTCGCCCATCGGGCCGGGCATGTCGTCGATGGCGAACGCGCGGTTCGTCTTCTTGAAGGCTTGCTGCGCGTCGTGCAGGTACTGGTCGGTCGCCAGGTGCTCGAACTTGGCGCGCGGGTTGATCGCCCCGTCGAAGATGAAGAGCACGGCGGCGCCGGACTTGGGGTGAACGGCCACGGTCAGCAGCGTCAGGCGGCGCCGGGCTCTGATCGCGGGAAGCCCGCGCCGCACGGCGTCGGCGTCACCGGCGGTGCGGTCCGCCAGCCGGCCCGCCTCGCGGAGTGCGGCCATGAGTTTCCGATGGTGCCGAGCCGGCGCCCGTTCGTCCTTCTTGCGCCGGTCTGTTCTCCTCGGAGGTCTGCGCCGATCGGCCACGCGGGGCCTGCGTGGTGGGGTGGCCGGGCGGCCGTCCGTGACGCGCTCGGGCCTGCGGGGCTTCGGCCTGGGTTTGGTCTTCGACCAGAGTGCTCTGATCAGGCCGATGATCTTGTCGATCACCCGGTCGATGGCGCGGTTGACCGGGCGGGCGAGATTCTGGAAGATCTGGCGGACCCGGCCGGCGATGCCGCCGATCCCCAGCAGCGCGGCCAGGGCGCCGATGAGGACGGGGATGGAGCGGGCCAGGGCGCGTTCGACCAGGGCGGGCACGCCGCCGGTGCCGCCGCGGGCGATGGCGATGACGGCGTCGAGGACGGCGTTGACGAAGTCGATGATCTGGCGGGCGTTGGTGACGATGAAGCGGATGATGTCGATGATCATCTTGCAGGCGCGGATGAACGCCGAGGCGGGGTTGAACAGCGACACGATCCAGGTGATGCCGGCGATGACGATGGTGGGCAGCAGATAGGAGACCAGGTTGCTGATCAGGCTCTTCTTCAGGTCGCCGACGCGGGTCTTCAGGTCCTCCCACATGCCGGCCACACCTCGGCGTTTGACCTGGGAGACCAGCGGAACGGCCGTTTCGGCGGCGGTGAGGGCCTCGTCGGGGACGCGGCGGGCGAGGCGGGCGCGGATGTTCGGCCACGACAGGCCGAGCATCGCGGCGATCAGGGTCAGGATGCCGAGGACGTCGAACGTGAGCGGCAGTTGCAGCCCGGCTGCCGCGGCGGTGCCCATCAACCAGGCCAGCACGCCTGCCTGCAGGTGCCGGCCGGCGTTCTTGGCGAACAACTTCAGGCCGCCGCCGACACCGGTGACCAGGTTGCCGAGGAACCCGATCGGGTCTTGGAGGATCGCGCCGATCGCGGTCACGGCCTTGCGCAGCACGCCCATCAGCATGCGGCCGAGCTCCATGATGGTCTTGATCGCGCCGCCGATGGCGTCGGCGGCCTTGGCGACCAGGCCCTTGTTCTTCTCCTTCTCGGCCGCCACCTCCTCATCGACCGCCTTGACGGCGTCGGTGTAGCGGGTGGCCAGGGTGTCGACGAGTTCGGTGCCCTTGTCGTTGACCGTGTCCTTCAGCTCGTCGAACTTGCCCTCGAACTCGGTCGCCGCCTCCCTGCCGATGGCTTTCAGGTCGGCCGGGAGCTTGTCCACCGCCGTCTTGAGGTCCTTGCGGCCGGTCGCGATGCGGTCCTTGGCGCGTTTGAGTTCGCGCTCCACCGTGTCGGCGATGTCGGAGATGATCTGGTTCATCGCCGTCAGGTAGGTGTCGCGGGCGCGCTCGTAGATCCGGTTGGCCTCTTCCGGCAGGCCCGCGAACAGGTCCCGGCCCCAGCGGAGCCAGCCGTCCCAGCCGCCGTACCGCTCGTCCTTGTAGCGGCGCATGCCCTCCTCGTGCTCGGTGGTGAAGCGGTCGCGGGCGCGCTTCTCCTTCGTGGTGAAGTCGGCGTCCACCTGCTCGCCCAGGTCGGTCAGGATCTTCTCGACGTCGCCCTTGGTCTGGTCGAACACCTTCTGCAGCAGGTCGGTGACCTGCCGGCGCTGGTCCTCGTCGCGGGTCTTGGCGCCGGTCTTGCCGGTGCCCACCTGCTTGCCCGTGGTGACCCGGGTGGCGTGGATGCCGGCCATCGCGGCCGAGCCCTGCGCCGCGGCGGTGTTCTTGACCTGGGCGAGCTCGCGGGACTCGCCGGCGCGGAGTTTCCTCGGCGCCGCCGACGAGTGCGCTTCCATCGTCTTCTTCTCACGCACCGCCTGGTCGAAGGCCGGCTCCCGCGCGTTCTGGAACGACAGTTGCGGCTCGGTGACCTTCGCCTGCGCCATCTGCCGGTCGACCTGGGCCGGGCCGGCCGACATGTCGGTGGCCGAGCGGGGCAGCGCGTCCGGGGTGGCCTGGGCCGGGTGCGGCGTGCCCGGTTTGCCGGGCGGCTTGTCCGGGGTCATCGGCACGACCTGTTTGGCGTCCGGCGCCGGCGCCGGGACCTGCGCGGTCGTCTCGGCGATCTCGCGTGCGGAGGCGTCCTTGCCCGCGCCTACCTTGCCCTGGACCTCGCTTTTCACTTCCTCGGCCTTGCCCGACTCGCCGAACTTGTCCGCCTCGTCAAGGTTCTTCGGGGCGCGGTCGGCGATCGCCTTCTTGACCGCGTCGATGAAGGTCTGCTTGTCGAACTCCTTGGGCTGGGCGGCCTCCATGTCCGCGGCGTGGGTCACCTTGCCGCGGGCCTCGCGGTCGTCGGCCGGTGGCTCCGCCGCGGCCTGCGCCGAACCCGCCTCCACGGTCGCGGGCGGGTGGCTGGAGCCGACCGCTCGCTTTTTCGCGCCGACGTCCTTCGTCAGCGCCTGGAACTTCGGGTCCGCGCCCGGCGAACGCGGGCCGGCGGCCTTCTCCTTCGCACCCCGGTCCGGGCGCTCGGCCGTCGAGGTGTCCCGCCCGGCCAGGTCCTTCTGGCCGGGGGTGGGCACTGGAGGCGTCTGCGCGGAAGGGGCGGGCTCGGGAGGCACGCGCACGGGTGCGCCGGCCTGAGTCACGCCCGCCCGGGTCGCGACGGCCTGGTTGCCCACCAGGTTCTGGCCGGCCAGCAGCATCTGCGCCAGCCACGCCGGCGGTCTCGGCTCGGCGCCGCGCGGCAGGCCGCCCATCGCCGCCGTCACCGCCGCGTTGCCCACGCCCCGCCGTGCGTGGGCGACGACCGGTGAGCCCGCGCCCATCGCGCCTCGGGGGTCCGCCCGGCGCTGGTCCACCATCGGCGACACGGCCGGTGCGGGCGGTCGTGGACCGCGGGCTTTAACGGGAGCAGGCATCCAGCGCCCTCGCTGGTCAGGAGCCAGGAAGCCATCAGGATGGCACGGCGCTCGTTGCGGCACCGCGATCCGGGCGTCACAGCGGTGTCGCAGGAACGTTCACTTCGTCAGGCTGTCCAGGACGGACCGGATTTCCTCCCGTGCGTGACCGGTGGCCGAGCCGAGCAGTTCGCGCAGCGGCTCGATCGCCCGGCGGACGCCCAGCCGGCCCGCGGCCCGGACCGCGCGGCGATCGGCGTGCAGACGAAGCAGGACGAGGTTCTCCACAAGGGTGCGTTCGCGGCCGGTCAACTCCCCCAGGCCCTCGGTGCGGAGGTCGGCTCTGGTGCTGTCGAGGCTCTCGATGAACCGGTGCAACGGCCGGTTCTTCGGATCGGCGCGCCAGGTCAGCCCCAGCTCCTCGGCGGTCTTGCCCGCCTCCCACTCGGCCAGGATCGCGCGCAGTTCGGCGACCGCCTCGTTGCGCACGGCCGGCAGCGACGACAGCAGCCGGCCGCCGATGCTCAGCAGCACCTCGCCCAGCGCCGTCTCCTCGCCGTCCAGGCCCACCACGGTCAGCAGGGTGTCGGTCGCCTCCGACCGGGCGGCACTGTCCGGATCGGCCGACGCCACTTCCAGCAGGAGTTCCTTGTCCGGGTCCGGGAACTCGGCCAGCAGCCGGGCGGCGCTGCCCCGGTCGGTTCCGCTGCCGTCATGCGTGCGCAGCATCCGCACCAGAGCGGCGCGGCCCGCGTAGTCGTCCAACCTGAGGAGCGCCCTGGCCGCGAAGACCCGCATGGTGGGCGCCGCCGCTTCGGTGGTCGCCTCGATGAGCGCGGGAATGGCGCGGACGCAGCCGGCGTCGGCGAGGGCGGTCGCCACCCGGCCGTCGTTCCCGGCCAGCCTGGCGATGAGGATGTCCTCCGCCTCGGTTCGTTCCGCGCCCTCCAGCAGGGAGAACGCCGCGATGCCGGGGATCTCGTCGAGGGAGTCGCGGGTGAACGCCACGGGCGTGTCCACCCCGGCCAGGAACTCCTGGAACTCCGCCGAACGCGCCATGGCCACCAGCCTCACCCTGCGACTCATCGTGATCACACCGGGTCGCGCGACGCGGCGTGACCAGACCAGTGTGCCGCCTGAGTCCGAAGGAAGAGGACCCCGACACGAGGTGGAGCCCTTCTGCCGGCCGGTATGGGCAGCCCTTTCTCGCAGGTCAGAGCGGACTGGCGGCTTTCTGAGGCAGGTCGCGCCGAACGGCTCGCGGGCCGTCCTCGATGAGGTAGACCAGCCGGGACGGTACGGGCGACAGCCGTACCGAACGGGAGAGAAGGCCCGCCGGCTCGGTCACGTCCGCCAGACCGAGCCGCTCCAGCACCTGCTCGACCTCACCCACCTCACGCGAGCGCTCCAGATGGACGATCACGCCGGGGTCGGCGACGAGGAGCTCGGCCAGCGGCGGCCGGCTGACGCTGCACGCGCGCGGCGGCATCTACGAGCTGGGCCGGCTGCAGTACCAGCGCCGTGGCACCGCCATCGACCTGCACATCCCCGAGCCGGGGCCGATGAGTCCGGAAGCGGTCGCGACTCTCCCCATTCAACGCAAAGGGGCGAGATCACTTACATGCCTTCTTCTCCGGAGTGCAGAAGGTGATCTCGGGGTAGCTTGCCGACGGCTTGTCCAGCAGGGTTTGCGGCTTCTTCAGGAGGTGCAGGTCGAAGAAGGCGCGGACGTACGCACGGGTGGTCGCCAGGGAACGCGCCCCGGGCACCTTGGCCCCGCCGTCGAGGCCGAGCTGGTCCACCAGGAGCATGACGTCGGTGAAGGACTCATGCGCCGCCCCGGTCAGCAGGAGCCAGCGCTTCCAGCCGGTCATGAGCTTCCAGTCGCGCTCCCAGGTGTCGGCGGGGCCGCCGGCGCCGGGGGTGTACGTGGCGGGCTTGCCCAGGAACATGAACGGCCGCTTGAACGCGCTGTCCAGGATCCCCTCGTCCGTGGTGCCGTCGATGTCGATTCCGGCGCGGAGCCGGGAGTCCTTGATCATCGCGGCGATGACGGCGGCGCCGCCCGCCGAGTGGCCGGCCATCCCCATGCGGGACGGGTCGATCAGCGCGGCGCCCTTCCACTTCGGCTTCGACGCGGTCAGCTGGTCGAGCACGAAGGAGACGTCGGCCGCCCGGCCCTTCGACAACTTCGTGAACATGGACGGCTCACGCTCACCTTCGCAGGGGACGCAGGTGGTGACTCGTCCGTCGGGGAAAGTGGTGGCGACGTTCTCGTACGTGTGGTCGATGGCGGCCACCACGTACCCCCTGCTCGCGAGGTCCTCGGCGAGGGCGGTCAATGTGCTCCGGGGCTTGCTGAAACCGGGAGAGAGCACCACGAGGGGCAGGCTGCGCTTGCGGCCGTCCGGTCGCGCGTCGGTGAACGCGTTGGTGCGTGTCTTACTGAGCACGTCGACCGGAACACCGGTGATCTCCCCGTCCTTGAGGAGGAGTTCCGACTCCTTCGGCGTCATGTACCGCGCCCGGTCACGGCCCGGTGACTTCGCCGGGTACCACAGGGAGACCATGAGCTCCCGCGCCTTCACCGAGGGGACCCAGGGGTCCGGGCGGGAGGTGTCCTTCAGGTAGATGGACGTGGTGCCCACGGGGTGGGAGCCGGTGGGCTTGGGCAGGACCGGCACGCCGGCCGCCGAGGTGACGGCGTGGGCGGGGGTGGCGGCGTGGGCCGGGACAGCGGGGATGGCGGCCAGGGACGCGGCTCCCGTGAAGGCGAGCAGGCCGGCGAGGGCGAGCGTGCCGCCGTACCGTTTGGTGGTCACGCGACGCATGAGGTGTCCGTTCTTCCGCTCGGGGTGGCCGCGCCGGCGGGGGGAAGCCCGGTGGCGGCCTGGGGGCGGGAACGAAGCTAGGCGAGGCCGATCCGTGCGCACATCGGCCGTCGCGCCGACATCCGCTGCACCCCGGGAACGATCCGCAGCGGCGTCATCCTTGCGATGTACTCCCCGCGAACCCCGTCTCTGGTCAAACGGGACGATGCGTAACGGTTCGGGCATTGGCGATAATGTGCCGGTGACAGCGGATGAACGCCGGCCTTGGTGGCAGTACCTGTTCGATCTGCTGCGCCCGGAGATGCCCAGCGCGCGGCAGGCCCGCCGGGTGCTCATCGCCGACGCGCTGCTCGCAACCGTCCTCGCCGTCGCGGCGGTGTTCGCGGCGACGAGCCTGCAGAGCTCTCACCGGTACGGTGAGGAGCCGCGCCCGGTGCTCGACGTGCTGCGGCTCCGGCCGGCCCTCCAGACCGCACCCACCCCGCAGCCACCGGCAGTCCCGGAGATCCCCGCGGTCCCGGAAATCCCGGCGGTTCCGGACCTGGGCACCGTCACCCAGCAGCCCGGCCAGGACCCGTCCCAGCCGATCGAGCCCGACCAGATCAGGCACGGGTACGACCCGCCGCTGCTCCTCGTGGCCCTCACCGCGCTCCCGCTGGTGGCTCGCCGCCGCTACCCCCTGACCACCTTCGGGCTGGTAGTGGCCGCGACACTGGCCACGAACGGCGGCGAGACGTGGATCACCGTGCTGACCGCCGCGATCGCCGCCTACAGCGCCATCGCCCACAGCCGTAACCGGGTGCCCGCGGTGGCCTGCCTCCTGGTCGCCGCCGTGCTCGCCGGCGCGGTCGACCGGGACATCGCGCCCAGCCTGCCCAGCCTCCCGAGCTGGCTGGGGCCCTACGTCGTCCTGCTCAGCGCCGGAGTTCTGGCCAGCTTCGTACGGCGCTGGCGGCACAGCCGCATCCGGCTCGCCGAGTTGCAGCAGGACCAGGAGGACGCCATGCGCAAGGCGATCCAGGCCGAACGCTCCCGGATCGCGGGCGAACTCCACGACGTGGTGACCCACAATGTCAGCGTGATGGTGATCCAGGCCGGTGCCGCCCGCAAGGTGATGGACGTGCGGCCGGAGTTGTCCAAGGAGGCCCTGATCGCGATCGAGGCCAGCGGCCGGGCCGCCATGGCCGAGCTGCGCAACGTCATGGGCCTGCTCGCCGGCCAGGAAAGCGGGAGCGCCGACGCGCCGGGCGACGGTCTCGAACCGCAGCCAGGGCTCGACCAGCTCGATGACCTCATCGAACGGGTCCGCGCCGCAGGGGTGCAGGTGGACGCCGAGATCTCGTCGCCGCACCGCCCCCTTTCCCCGGGAGTCGATCTGGCCGTCTACCGGGTCGTACAGGAGGCGTTGACCAACACGATGAAGCACGCCTCGGGGGCGGTGGCGTCCGTCGTGATCGGCCAGCACGGCGACTGCCTGGAGATCGAGGTCACCGACACCGGCGGCACGCGTACGGCGCAGTCGCGGACCGGCAACGGCCGCGGACTGATCGGGCTGCGCGAGCGGCTCGCCCTCTACGGCGGAACGCTGGACGCCGCGCGCCGGACCGGCGGCGGCTACCGGCTCAAGGCCCGCATCCCCTGGAGCGCCGTATGAGCCCGCTGCGCGCCGTCATCGCCGACGACCAGGCGCTGGTACGGACCGGGTTCCGGATGATCCTCACCGCCGACGGTATCGACGTGGTGGCGGAGGCGGCCGACGGGGCGGAGGCGATCGCCGCGGTCCGGCGTAGCAGACCTGACGTCGTCCTCATGGACATCCGGATGCCACAGATGGACGGCATCGAAGCCACCCGCCGGATCGTGAGCGGCGGCGCGACCGAGACTCGCGTCCTCATCCTGACCACCTACGATCTCGACCACTACGTCTACGCCGCGCTCACCGCCGGGGCCAGTGGCTTCCTGCTCAAGGACGTTACCCCCGAACACCTGGTGGCGGCGGTCCGCCTGGTCCGCTCCGGCGATGCCCTGCTGGCGCCGACGATCACCCGCCGGCTGGTGGAGCGGTTCGCCCGGCGGGACGACGCCAGGGCCGCCCTCCACGGCGACCTGGCCGAGCTGACGCCGCGCGAGCTGGAGGTGCTGCGCCTGCTCGCCACCGGGCTGAGCAACGCCGAGCTCGCCGACCGGCTGGGCCTCAGCGCGACGACCGTGAAGACCCATGTGGCCCGCATCCTGGCCAAACTCGGCCTGCGCGACCGCGTCCAGGCCGTCGTCCTCGCCTACGAGACCGGCCTGATCTCCCCGGGCCGTCCGTCGGGCACCGACTGAACGGCTGGGCCGGGTGCCGGCTCGGGTAAAGCTGGGCCTGCGGGTGGCACACACCGATCGTGATGATCTCCTCCCGGAGGAGGCGATGAGCAGCCATCAGGAATTTCGGCCCGAGGGCACCGATGAGAACGGCCGCTACGACCGCGGCGACGTCCATGAACCCGTACGCGAGGCCGGCACCCGGCGAGCTCATGGCGCCCGCCGTCCGTGCCTCGTACGACGTAATCGTGATGTCGTGTACGCGCCCGCCGATGATCAGGCCCGGCCCGCGTCGGCGCCGTAGCGCAGTCCGTCGACGAGGAGCGCCACCATGCGCTGGCTGTACGCGACTCCTTCGCCGGCCACCGGCTGGCACAGATGGGCGACGGCGTACAGGAGGTCCTCGGCGCTGATGTCGGCGCGGATCTCGGCGCTGGCCGTCGCGGCTTCGAGCAGTGACCCGAGGGTGGGTCCGAGCCGCTGCATGAAGTAGCAAGGCAGGGCGTCGAACGCCGGATCGCCCGAGTGCAGGGCGGTGGCGAGTCCTCGTTTGGTCGCGAGGAACTCGGTGTAGCGGTGGAGCCATTTCGCGAGTGCCGCGGCCGGCTCGTGCGCCGCGGTCAGCGCCGGGGCGGCGTCGGCGCAGGCATCCACCTCGCGCTGGAACACGGCCTTGACCAGGTCCGAGCGCTGCGGGAAGTGCCGGTACAACGTTCCGACTCCGACGCCGGCCAGGTCGGCGATCTCCTTCGCGGGCGCGTCCACGCCCGACGTGCCGAAAACGGTTTTCGCCGCTTCGAGCAGGGAGTCGACGTTGCGTTGCGCGTCGGCGCGTAGCCGGCGCGGCGCGCGTTCGAGTGCGCCTGGACCCACAGAGCCGGTCGGGTCGACTCCGGTCGGCGCCGCGTTCTCCGTCACGACACTCCTTCGGGTTGCATAACCGGAAAGCCTTTCCGTATAGTTCCGGAAAGGCGTTCCGCTTCTGTTCAGGGTACGGCATGCCCGAACGAGCGCTCGCCCCCACTCGACCACGATCTCAGGAGAGAACCGCATGCAGTACCGCACACTTGGCCGGACCGGCATCAAGGTCAGCCCCTACGCGCTCGGCGCCATGATGTTCGGGGCCCTCGGCAACCCCGACCACGACGACTCCATCAAGATCATCCACGCGGCTCTGGACGCGGGGATCAACTTCATCGACACCGCCGACATGTACTCCCACGGCGAATCCGAAGAGATCGTCGGCAAGGCACTCCAAGGGCGTCGCGACGACGTCGTGCTCGCCACCAAGGCCCGGTTCCCCGTGGACTTCGACCCCAGCGGCGCCACCCCGGTCCTGCCCAACCGGTCGGGCGCCTCGCGCCGCTGGCTGATCCGCGCCCTGGACGACTCGTTGCGCCGCCTGGGCACCGACTACGTCGACCTGTTCCAGATCCACCAGCCCGACCCCGACACCGACATCGAGGAGACGCTCTCGGCGCTCACCGACCTGGTGCGGGCCGGCAAGGTCCGGGCCTTCGGCACCTCCTCCCTGCCCGCCTCGGACATCGTCCAGTCCCACTGGGTCGCCGAGCGGCGCGGCCTGGCCCGGCTGCGCACCGAGCAGCCTCCGTACTCGATCCTCAACCGTGGCATCGAGCGCGAGGTCCTGCCCGTGATCCAGGCGTACGGCATGGGCGCCCTGGTCTGGAGCCCGCTCGCCGGCGGCCTGCTCACCGGCCGCTACCGCAAGGATCAGCAGAACGCCACCCACCGGTCCCGGTTCGGCTTCCGGCACCTGAGCGACGAGCGCCGCCTGGACGCCGTCGAGCGGCTCATCCCGCTCGCCCAGGACGCCGGGATCCCGCTGACCCACCTGGCCATGGCCTTCACGATCGCCCACCCCGGCGTCACGTCCGCGATCATCGGGCCGCGCACCAGGGAGCACCTCGACGACCTGCTCGCCGGACTCGACGTCACGCTCACCGACGAGGTCCTCGACCGGATCGACGAGATCGTGCCGCCCGGCACCGACATCGGGACGCTCGACATGGCCTACAACCCTCCCGCCATCGAGCACGCGCGCCTGCGCCGCCGGCCCGTCGACGAACGCGCCGCCGCCTGACCGCATCCGTGCACAGCAGGCACCCGCCGGCCCCCGGAACCGCCCAGCAGAGAGGAGCCGCTCAGTCTGTCAGGCCCCACCGGGCCGAGATGGCCGGGCGTTCGTCAGGAGGGCGGGAGCCGCGGCCGCTGGAGGGCTTCCACCCACGCGGCCGGCCACGGTGCGCTGCGAGCCGCGTCGTCGTCGTCGTGCCCGCCGTCGACGTGCACCGTGACGTAGCGCCCGGCCGCGGCCCGCACCCGCGGGCGGTGCGCGAGCTCCTCTCCCCACACCTCGAAGACGAACGACATCGACGTCGTCCCGATCCGCTCGATCTGGACGACCGTGGTCACCTCCTGCCCGAACCGGAGGGGCGCCGCGAACTCGACCTCGTAGCGGACCCGCGGCGCCCGGGGGAAGTAGTCGAGGAGTCCGCAGGCCCGCATGAGCTCGGCCTCCGCGGCCTCGACGTACCGGATGACCGTGGAGTTGTGGTAGATGCCCGCAGCGTCGGTGTCGACCCATTCCACCCGGGTGTGGTGGACCCCGCGCGCGGTGTGCGGGCGCGTCATCCGATCATGAGGTGAGATCGTGCTCACGCCCCGGGGTCCACCGCACATGGCGGCGCTGGTCCTCTTGGCGCCGCAGGAGCGCGAGGCGCGGCGGAACCTTGTCGGTGCGCGACGCCGGAGGCTTCCGGCTGCCCGCGCGGAGCTGATCCGGCCAGTCGGCGCCGTCGCCTCGGTAGTCCTGCTCGGCCGCCGCGTGCAGGGTCCACTGGGGATCGTAGAGGTGGGTGCGCCCCAGGGCGCACAGGTCCGCCCGTCCGGCCAGCAGGATGGAGTTCACATCGTCGTAGGAGGAGATGGCGCCCACGGCGATGACCTGCACGCCGGCCGGCTCCGCGACGAGCCGGCGGATCTGGTCGGCGAACGGCGTCTGGTAGGAGCGCCCGAACGCCGGCTGCTCCTCCTGGATCACCTGTCCCGACGACACGTCGATGGCCGCCGCCCCGTGCTCGACGAAGGCCCGGGCGATGTCGATCGCGTCCCGCGGGGTGTTGCCGTCCGGCACCCAGTCGGTCGCCGAGATGCGGACCGTGACCGGGATCTCCCCGGGCACGGCCGCGCGCACCGCGTCGAAGACCTCCAGGGGAAAGCGCAGCCGGTTGGCCAGGGAACCGCCGTAGGAGTCGGTCCGCTTGTTGGCCACCGGGGAGAGGAAGGAGGACAGAAGGTAGCCGTGCGCGGCGTGCACCTCGATGAGGTCGAAGCCCGCCGCGACACCGCGTCGCGCGGCGGCGACGAAGTCGGCCACCACCTGGTCCAGGTCGTCGCGGCCGGCCTCGCGGGGCAGGTGGCAGTCCTTCCCGTACGGCAGCGCGGACGGCCCGATGACCTCCCAGTTGTCCTCGGTGAGAGGCTGGTCGATGCCCTCCCACATCAGCCTGGTGGACCCCTTGCGCCCCGCGTGGCCGAGCTGCAGCCCGATCTTCGCCGTGGTCCGCGCGTGCACGAAGTCGGTCACCCGGCGGTAGGCCGCACGCTGCGTGTCGTTCCACAGGCCGGTGCAGCCGGGCGTGATCCTCCCCTCAGGGGAGACGCACACCATCTCGGTCATCACGAGCCCGGCGCCGCCCAGCGCCTTGGAGCCCAGGTGCACCAGGTGGAAGTCGTCCGGCACGCCCTCCTGCGCGGAGTACATGTCCATCGGCGACACGATCACCCGGTTCTTCAGCCGCAGCGGCCCGATGTCGACCGCCTGGAACATCGCCGGGGCGACCTCGTCCGACCCCGCCGCCGCGGCGAACGCCGTCTCGACGAGGCGGGCGAACTCCGGATCGCGCTCCTTGAGGTTCTCGAAGGTGATCCGCCGCGACCGGGTCAGCAGGTTGAAGCAGAACTGGACGGGATCCTGGCCGGCGTACATCCCGATGTTCTCGAACCACTCCAGCGAAGCCTGCGCCGCGCGCTGGGTGGACTCCACCACCGGCTTCCGCTCCGACTGGTACGCCTGCAGCGCCTCGCCGAGCGACGGGTGCTCGTGCAGGCACGCCGCCAGGGCCAGGGCGTCCTCCATCGCGAGCTTGGTGCCCGAGCCGATGGAGAAGTGCGCGGTGTGGGCGGCGTCCCCGAGCAGGACGACGTTGCCGTCGTACCAGCGTTCGTTGCGCACGGTCGTGAAGTTGAGCCACTTGGAGTTGTTGGTGAGCACCTGGTGCCCGGCGAGCTCGCCGGCGAAGATCTTCTTGATCTGCTCGACCGCGTGCTCGTCCGACGCCCCAGGGGGGAACGACTCGCCCTCGGTCACGTCGAATCCCGCGCGGCGCCACACGTCCTCGTGCATCTCGACGATGAAGGTCGAGCCGCTCGCGGAGTACGGGTAGCCATGGATCTGCATGGTGCCCCACTCCGTCTGCTTGACGAAGAACTGGAAGGCTTCGAAGACCAGGTCGGTGCCCAGCCAGATGTACTTGTTGCGCCGGTGGTCGAGCGAGGGGACGAAGGTGTCGGCGTACTTGGTCCGGATCCGCGAGTTGAGGCCGTCGGCCGCCACGACGAGGTCATGGGTCGCGCGGAGCTCGTCGGCGTCCGGCGCCTCGCTCTCGTAGCGGACGTGCACGCCCAGGTCCGCGGCGCGCTGCTGCAGCAGGTGCAGGATCTCCTGACGGCTCATCGCCGCGAAGCCCTGCCCGCCCACCGTGTGCGCGTGGCCGTCGACCTCGATGTCGATGTCGGTCCAGCGGGCGAAGCGACGGGCCATCTGGTCGTGGATGACGGTGTCGGCGTTCTCGATGCCGCCCAGCGTCTCGTCGGAGAAGACGACACCGAAGCCGAAGGTGTCGTCCGGAGCGTTGCGCTCCCAGACGGTGATCTCATGGGCCGGGTCGAGCTGCTTCATCAACGCTGCGAAGTAGAGACCACCGGGGCCACCGCCGGCGATTGCGATCTTCAACGGGGTCTTCCTCTCACTGCGGGTTCGCGACGGCATCGGCCTGCTCCGCTTCGACGATCTCCCGGAGGACGTAGTGCTGCAGCTTGCCGCTGGGGTTGCGCGGGAGGGAGGCACGGAAACGCACGTCGCGCGGATACTTGTACGGCGCCATCTGCTGCTTGACGTAGTCCTGGATCTCCTTGGCCTTCGCGGCGTCACCGCCCGCGCCGTCCTTGAGCACGACGAAGGCGCACACGATCGATCCCCGCTCCAGGTCCGGCTCGGCGACGACCGCGGACTCGATCACGTCGGGATGTGTGTCGATGACCGCCTCGACCTCCGGGCCGCCGATGTTGTACCCCGAGGACACGATCATGTTGTCGGTGCGCGCGCAGTAGTAGAAGTAGCCGTCCTCGTCCCGGTAGAAGGTGTCACCGGTGACGTTCCAGTCGCCGGCGACGTAGGCCGTCTGCCGGTCGTCGTCCAGGTAGCGGCAGCCGACCGGGCCGATCACGGCCAGCCGGCCCTCGGCACCGGGGGGCAGCTCCGCTCCGTCCGGGCCGAGAACGGTGGCCCGGTAGCCGGGCACCGGCTTGCCCGTCGCTCCGGGGCGGATGTCGTCGCCGGCCGCGGAGATGAAGATGTGCAACATCTCCGTGGCCCCGATCCCGTCGATGATCTTGAGGCCGATGGCCGACTCGATCTGTTCCCAGACGTCCTGCGAGATGTGCTCGCCGGCGCTCACCGCCGCACGGAGACCACGCAGCTTGTCGATCTGGCCCGATTTGAGGATCTGCTTGTAGGCGGTCGGCGCGGTGGCCAGCACCGTGACCTGGTGCTCCTCGACGAGGCCGGCGAGCCGCGCCGGCGTCGCGCTCTCCACGAGGAACGCGCACGCGCCCGCTCGCAACGGGAAGACCACGAGCATGCCGAGCCCGAAGGTGAACGCCAGGGGGGCCGTGCAGGCGACCACGTCATCGGGCGTGAGCTGGAGGATCTCCCGGCCGAAGGTGTTGTCGATGGACAGGATGTCACGGTGGAAGTGGGCGGTGATCTTGGGCACGCCCGTGCTGCCCGAGGTCGGCCCGAACAGCGCGATGTCATCGGCGGCGGTGGGCACGTCGGTGAACTCGCCCGGCTTGGCCGCGCAGCGGGCGATCAGGTCGTCGTCGCCGCGGCCGCCGAACGGCACGATCGTCAGGCCGGGGGCGCCGGAGTCGCGCACGACCTCCACGTCCGCCACGTGGCGGTGGTCGACCAGCGCGATCGCCGGCTGGGACTTGGCGACGACGGGGGCGAGGTCGCGGGCGCGCAGCGCCGACATCGTGGTGACGATCACGCCGCCGGCCTTCAGCGTCCCGAGCCAGCAGGCGACCGCCCACGGGTTGTTGTGCGAGCGCAGCAGCACCCGGTTGCCGGGCACGAGGCCGAGGTCCTCGACGAGGACCTGGGCGACCTGGTTGGCGTGCCGCCGGAGCTCGCCGTAGGTCCACATCTCGCCCGAGTCGGTGCGGATCGCGGGTCGATCGGGGCCGAAAGCCGCGATGGCGGCGTCGATGATCTCCCCCGCCGCGTTGAGACGGTCCGGGTACTTGAGGAGGTCGGTGGTGAACTCCAGCCGCGGCCACTGCTCGATCGGCGGCAGATGATCGCGGGCGAAGGTGTCGGTGTAGGAGGTGGGTGAGAGCTGCATCGGGGGCCCTTCCGAGCCGCGGGGGCGGCCAGACGGAGTTTAGGGGGAACGGTCCAATGATCAGGACGCGCGGACCATGCCTTCCTGCACGACCGTGGCCAGGTGTTCGCCGCTGCGGGTGAAGAAGCGCCCGAGCCCGACACCGCGTCCGGACCCGGCGGAGACGGCCTCCTGCGCGTAGAGCAACCAGTCGTCGAGGACTCCTTCGCCCGGCGCCCGGTGGAACCACATCGCATGGTCCAGACTCGCGGTGACCAGGCCGGGGCGAGCCCATGGCAGGCCGAGCACGCGCAGCACCGGTTCGAGGACGGTGTAGTCGCACACGTAGGAGAGCGCGGCGAGGTCGCGCTGCGTACGGGTCAGGCCCTCGACCGGTCGCAGGCCGTCGAACGGCTTCACCCAGACGGCCTGGTGCGGCGCCGTGTTCCCGTCGACGGTCAGGTAGAGGGGGCCGGGGACGTGGCGCATGTCGAAACTGCGGCCACCGCTCCAGTACGCCTTCGACTCCTCCGTCATCGTCCCGCCGGAGCGCTCCGCCAGGTAGGCGGCCGAGGACGGCAGCGTGCCCGGATCCGGCGCCTCGGGAGGCCGTGCGGCGAAGGCGCCGCCCGGCTCGCCGGCCGCGAACGAGGCGAGCGCCACGTAGATGGCCCGCCCGTTCTGGTAGCCGCGGACCTGCCGTGTGCCGTAGCCGCGGCCGTCACGCAGGAGCTCCACCTCATAGCGGACTTCGGCTCCGATGTCGGCCGGGCGCATGAAGTAGGAGTGCATGGAGTGCAGCGTCTTGCCCTCCGGGACCGTGCGCATCGCCGCGGCGGCGGCCGCGGCGACCAGGTCGCCGCCGTAGGCCTTGGGCCAGGGGCAGGGCTGGGTCACCGCGGTGTAGGCCACGTCGTGCTGCTCCGGCTCGGCCTCCTTCAGGGTGACGGCCGCCGTGAACGCCTCGGAAGTGAGGGCCGTCACGGCCGGCTCACCCAGTCGCTCAGCGCCTCGTCCAGGACGTCGGCGAAGTTGACCACGATGTTGTCCGGCGTGCGGGCGGTCATCCAGGTGAGCGGCCGGTTGCGATCCAGATTGCATTCGACGTGCGGCATGAAGGGCGGGACGAACACCCAGTCGCCCTCCGCCATGTCGATGTAGTCCTCGTACTTCTCCCCGAAGTAGATGCGTGCCCGGCCGGACAGGACGTATCCCCCGGTCTCGGCCTCCCCATGGTGATGGGGGACGGAGCGGTAGCCGGGCTCGTTGCTGACCTTCCCGAACCAGATCCGGGTCGCCGGCGTGTGCTGGGGGCTCACACCGGCGATGCGCGAGGCGCCTTCCGACTGGCCGGTCAGACCGGACTCCAGCCCGCCTCTGGTGACGACCGGGACGACCAGCCCGCTCTCGCCGGCGTACTGGGAATTGTCGCCCACGAGGTGGACGTGGCCGAGGTCTCCCTCTGTCGGCTGCATGATCGACTCCTAATCCTTGGTGAACGCGATGCGGTTGCGCAGCACGCCGATGCCGGTGATCTCGGTCTCCAGGACGGCGCCGTCGGTGAGATAGACCGGCGGCGTCATCGCCATCCCCACGCCGCCCGGCGTCCCGGTCAGCACCAGGTCGCCAGGTCTGAGGCGGGTGAACGTCGACACGTACGCCACCAGCGCGGCGGCGTCGAAGACGAGCTCGCGGGTGTCACCGCGCTGGCGTTCCACGCCGTCGACCCGGCAGACGACCTGGAGTCCCGCGGCCGGATCGAGCTCGTCCGCGGTGACGACGACCGGTCCGACGGGCGTGGTGCGGTCCCACGCCTTGCCCTGGAACCACTGGAGTGTCCTGCGCTGCCAGTCGCGCACCGACACGTCGTTCGCGATCGTGTAACCCCAGATCGCGGCGGCGGCCTCGGCTCGGCCGGCGCCCCGGATCTCGGCTCCCACGACCACGGCCAGTTCGGCCTCCCAGTCCACGTCGAGACCGTCGGGAAGCCGGATCTCCTCGGCCGGGCCGATCAGCGTGTCGGCGTACTTGGCGAAGAGGGTGGGGTGGGCGGGGAGCTCGCGTCCCGTCTCGGCGATGTGGCCGGCGTAGTTCAGACCGCAGCAGACCACTTTGCCCGGTTCGGGCAGCGGCAGTGCCGCGTGGGCGCCGTGGATCTCCTCGCCGAGCAGGCCGGCCACCGGCCGGTCGTGGAACGCCGCGAGGTAGGCCGACAAGTGCGGTGCCGGCAGCTTGCGCCAGGTGCCGTCAAGACTGACGGCCGCCGTCGTGCGGCCGTCTGCCTCGGTCAACGTGGCAAATCTCATCCTCGCGCCTCCAACCGGACGTCTCATGGTTGATATATCGTTTTTTTCACGTTCGTCATATAAAGTCAATACCGCTGCGGCTGCCCGGCCCCGGCGGACCTCACTCGACGGAGGCGTGATGACCCCGATCCCTGTCAACCCGGCCCTGCTGCCGGCTCCGAGCGGCTACTCGCATGGGACCCTGGCCGGCAACACGCTCCACCTCGGCGGCCAGACCGCGCTCGACCAGGACATGAAGATCGTCGAAGGTGGCATCGTCGAGCAGTTCCGCCAGGCCTTCAGCAACGTCCTCACCACGCTCCGAGAGGTGGGTGGCCGGCCGGAGGACCTGGTCAGCATCACGCTGTATCTGACGGACATCCCCGACTACCAGGCGCACGGCAAGGAGATCGGCCGGGCCTGGCGGGAGCTCGCCGGACCCGTCTACCCGGCCATGGCCGGCATCGGATGCACCGCCCTGTGGCAGCCGGAGGCGATGATCGAGATCATGGGAGTCGCCGTCATCCCCGAGGACCGGCTCAGCGCGCGGACACCGTAGGTCTCCGGCGAGCCTGGTGCTCCTCGATCATCGATCGCAAGGAGGAAACCCCACTCCCTGCCACTTTCAATCTATAGCGCACCGGGGGGCTTGCGGCAAGACCCGGGTCGTGCAGCAGAATCATCGGCCGAGGCCAGAACCTGCGGAAACAAGGGGTTCGCGAAGCACGTGCCGGAAGACGACCTTGGCGAAGGGGAGGCTCGATGATCGACGTGATCGTGGCCGGCGGCGGACCGACCGGCCTGATGCTGGCCGGCGAGTTGCGGCTGGCCGGAGTGCGGGTGGTCGTGCTGGAGAAGCTGACCGAGCCGACCGAGGAGTCGCGCGGGCAGGGTCTGCACACGCGCAGCGTCGAGATGATGGACCAGCGCGGCCTGCTGGACCGGTTCCTCGCGGTCAGTGAGAAGTTTCAGATCGGCGGGTTCTTCGGCGGCATCATGAAGCCGTGGCCGGACCGGTTGGACACGGCTCACCCGTACGGCCTCGCCACCCCGCAGCCGGTCACCGAGCGGCTGCTCAACGAGTACGCCCTCGAAGTCGGTGCCGAGATCCGGCGCGGTTGCGAACTGACCGGGCTGAGCCAGGACGAGGACGGGGTGACCGTCGAGCTGGCGGACGGCACGCACCTGCGCTCGCGCTACCTCGTCGGGTGCGACGGCGCCCGCAGTGTGGTGCGCAAGCGGCTCGGCGTCGGCTTCCCCGGCGAGCCCGCCACGGTCGAGACGCTGCTGGGTGTGATGGAGTCGACCGAGGACCCGGCGACGATCGCGGCCATCGTCGCGGAGGTCCGCAAGACCCAACTGCGGTGCGGCCTCGCCCCCACGGGGGACGAGGGGCTGTACCGCGTCGTCGTGCCGGCCGACGGGGTGGCCGAGGACCGTGCGACCGCGCCGACCCTGGAGGAGTTCCAGCGGCAGTTGCGGGCCCACGCGGGGACCGACTTCGGCGTGCACTCGCCGCGCTGGTTGTCCCGGTTCGGGGACGCCACCCGGCAGGCCGAGCGTTACCGGGTCGGCCGGGTGCTGCTGGCCGGCGACGCGGCGCACATCCATCCGCCGACCGGCGGGCAGGGGCTCAACCTCGGTGTGCAGGACGCGTTCAACCTGGGCTGGAAGCTGGCCGCCGCGGTCAACGGCTGGGCGCCGGAGGGGCTGCTGGACAGCTATCACGCCGAACGGCACCCGGTGGGCGCCCGCGTGCTGGACAACACCCGTGCGCAGATCACCCTGCTGGGCGCAGATCCGGGTGCGACCGCGCTGCGGGGGCTGTTGTCGAGGCTGATGGACTTCGAGGAGGTGAACCGGTACGTGACCGGGATGATCACCGCGGTCGAGGTCCGTTACGACTTCGGCGAGGGCCCCGAACTGCTCGGCCGGCGGCTGCGGGACGTGCAGCTGAAGCGGGGCCGCCTCTACGAGCTGATGCGCGGCGGCCGTGGACTGCTGCTCGACCAGACCGGCCGGCTCTCGGTGGCGGGCTGGGCGGATCGGGTCGACCACGTCGCCGACGTCAGCGAGGAACTGGCCGTGCCCGCGGCGCTGCTGCGGCCGGACGGTCACGTGGCGTGGGTCGGTGAAGATCAGCAAGATCTGCTCGGCCGTCTGCCCCAGTGGTTCGGCGCTGCCGTGCGCTGAACGCGAAGTCGCGGGAGACCCCGGGCCGCCGCGTGGCTCGCGGGTCCCCCGCCGCCCGCCTGCGGCTCAGGTGGCGCGCGGCTGCGCGGGTGAGGACAGCGTGGGTGGGGTCGGCGCGGGCGGCCCGCTGGGCAGCGGCGCGATCACGTTGTTGATCAGCGCGGTCGCCGCCGTGGTCGCGATGGCGATGGACAACGCGGCCATCGGTGCGGCCAGGGCACGCAGCGTGCGGACGTTCCTGGCGCGCGCCCACGGCTCGTCCGCCAGCCACATGAGCCGCCACTCCCACCACAGGCCCAGCCCGATGCTGACGACGGCGATGTTGCCGACGGCGACGAGCACGCCGATCAGCGCCTCGTTGGGCGTGGGCACCGTCTCCAGCGTATCCGTGGTCCCGACGGTGGCCTTGACGAACGTGTACACGTACGTGGGCAGCTCGACGAGCAGCGCCGTCAGCAGGAACGCCATGGACTTGGCCAGCGGGTGGGTGCCGCGCACGCGCGGGTAGAAGTAGCCGGACACCATGCACAGGGCAGGCAGCGACAACAACGCCAGCGCGGCCACGAGCAACCGGAATCCGTCGGCCGGCCCGCTCACCGACTCCACGATCCGCACGACGGAGAACGGCAGCGACAACACCATCCCCACGCCGAACGCGGCCAGCGCGTTCTGCCAGGGGGTGCGCCCGGCCAGGGTGGTGAGGGCGAGGTCGGAGTCGAGCGTCCTGATGCGCTCGTCGCCCGCCTGCTCCAGCGTCCGGCGCCGCCCTTCGAAGTCGTCGCCCTCCCCCGGCTGCCGCAGCAGGTTCGTCAGCGCCGTACGTGCCGACCTGCGTCTCATCAGGTCGCGGACGAGCAACCGGTGCTCGTCCTGGGAGACCTCCTGGAGCACCTCGGGCCGCGGACGTGGCAGCAGGATGAACACCCCCGCCCAGGCCAGCAGCACCGAGATCCCCAGAGCGGAGCTGTCGATGGCCTGGGCACGGATCAGCACCAGGAAGAGCACGGCCGTGTGGAAGGCGGCCGGTTCAGCGAGCCCCGCCGGGCTCTGGCCGAAGCGGCGTACGCGAATGACGAGCATCAGCAGTGCCAGAACCGGCAGGCCCATGAGCGCGAACTGCCCGAACAGGGCGTTGAGGTCGTCCATCCGCAAGGACAGCCAACTGCTCCCTGCCTCCATCGCGATGTTCGCGTAGACCAGCACGCCGAACGCGGCCGACGTGGCCGCCACCCAGCGAGCCGCGCTCAGCGGCGACCATCGGTGACTCGTCTCGGTGACCCAGCCGAAGACCAGCGCGCACCAGGCGAGCACGCCCAGCGCCAGCAGCATGCGGTGCGACGGGGGCAGCCCGGTCAGCACCGCCCTTCCCTGGAGCAGGGCGCCCGCTCCCAGCAGCAGCAGGCCGGCGCCCGGCAGCAGGCGGCGCAGCCCGGGCACGGCGGCCACCACGATGGCGAGGGCCGCCGCGCCGGCCAGGCATCCGGCGGCGGGCCAGAAGCCGAGGAACGCCCGCAGCGGCCACGCGCCCAGGGCGAGGCCCGCCAGGGCGGCGGTCCCCGCTGCCACCGCCACGGGCAGGTCACTGCGCCCTCGCGCGGCGCGAGCCGTGGAGAAGAGCGCCATGATCGGGACACCGGCCAGCAACAACACCACGGCCGTGTAGGCGAGCCAACCGCTGAAGGTCCAGATGCCCGCTGTGTAGGCCACCACCACCATGGCCACGAGCAGCCCGTTGCGGGGACGGCGCCACCACGTGCCGCCGAGCGCGCGCACGAGGCTGTAGGACAGGATGAGCCCGGCGGCCACCCAGCTCACCGCCTGCAGCGCCGTCCAGCCCCGGCTCAGGAAGCTGCCATCCGGATTCTCCTCCTCGAACCCCTGTTGAGGATCTTCGCCCTCCAGGTACACCGCGATCTGCGGATCCTCGCCGAGATATTCGGCGACGGGCGCCGACCGGCCGTCCTCGGTGAAGGCGACCTTCACCGAGGACGCGCCGCTCAGCCGGAGGTAATGCGCGTCCTGCGTCAAGGGCGGAGGGCCGCGCACCCCTGCCACGGTCCAGCCGGTCGCGGTGACGACGATCTCGTGGGCGGTCAGCCGGGGGACCTGATCATCGGCGGGTGGCGTGTATTCGATGCCGACATATCTCACGCCTGCCTGCTCGACGAGGAGATCCGCAGGTGGTTCGCTCGCACCAGCCTCTTGGAAGCCGCCGTACTCGGTGCCGGTGTAGGTGATGACGGCCTCGCGCGAGCCGCGTTCCATCCTGATGACCGGGGCGGCGAAGGCCAGATCGAGAAGTGGCTGCAGGGTGCTCACCATGGTGCCCAGCCGGGCTTCCGCGAACTCCATGGGCAGGCGGCCGGCGGCGCCCGCGCGCAGGGCGACCACGTCAGGGTCGTCGGCCGGCACCCTCACTTCGTGTATCACCCGCATCTTGCAGAGGCTCAGCCGCGGATCGAGCCGGCCGAGTTGTTCCTCCCCCACGGCGGGGTGGTCGCTCCAGTCGCCGGCCGTGGCGCGGGTGAGCGTCACCCAGGTGGTGGCGACGCGCGGCGTCAGGGACTGCTCGGATGGGACCGCCTTCCCGGTCACCTCCAGTTCGGCGCTGCCGAAGCGGTTCCCGCACCTGACGATGACCGGGTATCTGCCGGGGGTGAGGCCGCGACTCAGCTCGGCGTCGGCGTACAGGCCCACGCCGGGCAGGTCTCCGTCGAAAGCCGGGCTCCAGGCGAAGGCGCTGGACTCGGCGGCGACGTCGCGGTCGGGAGACGCGCAGAAGGCGGACACCCGCGCCTTCCGCGTTCCGGCGGGGACGCTCGGCGGCTCGACGGTGACGCGGAGGGGCTCCGGCGAAGGCGTCTCGGTGGGCGAAGGCGAGGGTGTGGGCACGGACCTCGGTGGCGGCGGGGCCTCGATGAGCGAGACCGCCCACAGCCCGCCTCCGAGGGCCAGCACAACGCCGCCCGCAGTGATCCACCTGCGGAGCGGCCCAGCGCGTGATACCTCCACATCCGCATGTTCCGGCCGAATCCGCCCGTGCGCCACTCCTTGGCCGGGATATGACGCCATCGAACTGTCGAGGGCGGAGCCGGCCGTGACGTCCGCGGCTTGCGGCCGGCTCCTTCGCCGACGCGGGCGTGCGTCTCACCTGGCTCGCGGCGCCCGGGGTGGAGTCGTGGCGGTCAGAAGTACCGGGAGGTGAGGTCGGTGGTGGGCCAGGTCTTCACGGTGCCGATCGCCTTCCCGAGGACCGGGTCGATGGAGCCGAATTCGGGGCTGCCCTCCTCATTCCGCCGATTGAAGATCGCACAGTAGCTGACGCCGTTCTGCACCCGCGCGAGGAAGCTGTACGTGCCGGGCATCGAGCCGGTGTGCCAGGTGTTGAGGGTGCCGACGTTGTTGGCGCGGACCTGCCAGCCGAGGCCGTACCACCAGCCACCGGCGTTCTCGCCGATCTCCGGCTTGGCGAACACCCCCGAGATCGAGGTCTTGTTGAGCACCGGCCCGGGGGCGTCGAAGACGAAGCCCCACTTGACCATGTCGACGGCCGAGGCGACCCAGCCGCCGTTGGCGTCCTGGTTCGGCATGTTGAAGCCGCCGAACGGAAAGGGCACCGTCGCGCCGGACTCGTCCACGACGCTGGTCCCGGTGTACTTCGACACGTAGGGCACCTCGGTGGCGAACGCCTGCGACCGCAGGCTCCGCCCGAGCCGCAGCCGGGTGATCCCGGCGGGGGCGAGCAGGTGCTGCCGGACGTAGGACTCGTAGCTCATGCCGGAGATCTTCTCGATCACCCGGCCGGCCAGCATGTAGCCGTAGTTGCTGTAGGCGTACGTGGTGCCGGGGGCGTGGTCGAGCTTCCTGCCGCTCACGTACTTCATGATGTCCGCGTGACCGATCGGCAGCGGCACGTCCAGCGACGCCGCGATCGTCGGGTCGGTCCAGAGCGGGTCCTTCGACACGGCGCTGTCCCAGCCGCCGGTGTGCTGCAACAGGCGCCACAGAGTGACGTTCGCCAGCCGCGGATCCGCCGTGGTGGGCAGCCCCAGAATGGTCGCGACCTTCGCCCCCAGTGTGACCTTGCCGTCCTGGACCAGCCTGGCCAGCGCGGCTGCGGTCAGGCTCTTGCTGAGGCTGGCGATGCGGAACAACGAGGTCGGCTGCACCGGGACCGACACACCGTCCTTCGCGTACGAGCCGTAGCCGCGGGCGAGCAGGATCTTCCCGTTCTTGGCCACCGCGAGCTGGGCGCAGGAGATGCTCCGCTCGGCGATGTACGTCTTCATGGCGGTGTCGAAGCCCGCCATCGCGGCCGGCACGACCCCGGTCGTCGGGGCCGCGGCAGCCTCCGCGGCCCGGGTGCCGAGCACCAGAGCGGGCATCGCGCCGGCTCCCACCTGAAGCAAACGCCGCCTGCTGATCGTCACTGTTCCCCCTAGAAACACAAGCGTTTAAGAGCGCACCTTTACTACCACAATTACCTGAGATTCCTGACCGAAATCGGTGCGCAGGGGGCGCAGACGGTCGCGACGAAGCTCCGCAGCATACGTGCGGACACCGGGTGCGCGACGTTCTCCAAAGCGTCCAGAGCCGCCCGGTGGGCATCACGGCAGGCGGTCTCGGCCAGGTGCAGGGCCGTCGAGCGGGCGCCGGGGTCACCGGCGAGGAGATCGGCGGTGATGTGCGGGAGCGTGTCGGGGATGTCCGAAAGTCGTCCGGCGAACATTCCGGACAGCGTGACGTCCAGCCGGGTTCGCTCGCCGCGTACCGCCAGGACCTCTTCGGCGTGCAGGAAGGCGTGTCCGCTGTGGTTGCCGAAACTGCGCAGCGCTCGGGTCGTCTCGGGTGCGGCACCGCCTAGCTGGGCCCCGATGCGGGAGGGGAACTCCAGCAACGCGGCGAACACCTCCCCCGCCCGCGACCGCCCGGCCGGGTCGATCCTGGCGGTGCGGAGCGCGGCGAGCTCGCCCAGCCAGTCCGCGAACGACCACGACACCTGCGGGGCCGCGGCCGCCACCAGCCGTGAGGCCTGCGCGAGAAGGAAGTCGCCGGCCAGCAAGGTGCTGGCGACGGCCCAGTCCACCCTCCGGCCCGGCGCCGCGCGCTCCGGCGTCGGGCCGAGGAAGGCCAGCGCCCCGAGGGTGGCGAGCTCGATCGCGGCGGCGAGGGTCGCGAAGGCGGGGTCGGGCGGGTTCCCGCCGGCCAGCAAGGCGGCGAAGAACGGCGCGGCGGGGCGCAGCCGCTGGTGCGGGCCGTGCTCTCCGGCGATCAGCAGGCGGGCGATGAACGGCCATTCCCTGCGGACGGTGCTGACGGCGACCTCGTCGCAGGCGAACAGGAACGGCCCGAGAAGCGCCACGTCAGGTGCGGACAGCGGCATCAGGTCGGCGGCCGTCAGCCCGGAGAACCCCTCTGGCGTCAGCACGGCCCGGCGCACCTTGGCCGAGACGGGCCGCTCGTCGTCGGCCGTGGCCACGAGGACCCGCCAGGCCAGATGGTAGCGGCGGGCGGCGTGCGTGGCCGTCTCGAAGTAGCCGACGAACGTCGCGGACAGCCGGCGCGTGTAGGTGCGCCCGGCCGCGCCCGGGTCGTCCGGATGGTCGGCGATGGCGCGGGCGGCGAGCAGTCCGCTCTGCACGGCGTAGCTGAGCCCCTCGCCGGTGAACGGGTTGACCAGGCCGGCGGCGTCGCCGACCAGCAGCCGGCCGTCGCCGGGGACGCTGAGCTCGGGGGCGAAACCGCTGTTGAGGACGCCGCTCACCGGGGGTCCTGCGGGGGTGGCCCCGGCGAAACGCTGATCCCCTTCGGTGAGGACGGCCAGCGCGATGCCGAGGAGTTCGTCCTGGCTGCCGGAGCCGAGCCTGGAGGCGCCGATCGTGCAGGTGCCCGGCTGAGCCCCCGGCACCGCCCACACGCACGTCGGGCGCTCGGCCGGGTCGATGGTGCGCGGCGCGGGCAGGGCCAGCACGATCGACGAGGTCAGGTCCACACCGCTGTACGGTCGCGCGCACAGCAGGCCGGTGGCGTGCGGCGTGCCGCCTGAGGGCGCTCCGGTCGCGACCACGAGATGGCGCGCCGACACGGTGGTGCCGCCGGTCGAGGCGTGCCAGGCGCCTTCCCGGCGTACCGGGTCGGTGACCCTTCGCGGCAACCAGGTGGCTCCGGCGGTCACGGCGATCCGGCGCAGCCCGTCGACGAGGTGGCGCCGGCCGCAGGCGGCGTTCACGGCCTCGGGCAGCACTCGTCCGCCGCCCTGCCCCAACCGCAGCTCCACGGTGTCGACGACGTGGGCGGCGACCTCCTGCAGCGCGCCGACCGAGGCCAGGGCGCGCATGGCCGCACCGCCCAGCACCAGGTCGTAGTCCGCCTCACCTGCCACCTCACCGCCCGCCTCCCCGCCCGCCTCACCGGCCAGGACGGTGCGCAGGCCGTGACGGGCCAGCTCGGCGGCGGCGATCGCGCCGGCCGGTCCGGCGCCGACGATCAGCACGTCGGCTTCGAGCGGCGCGTCGGCTCTGACTGGCATGTCGGCTCCCAGCGGCATGTCGGCTCCTAGCGGCGCGTCGCTGGCGAGCGGCGCGGTCATGAGCGGGCCTGGAGGAGGGAGGCGGCGAGCGCGGCCAAACGGTCGCGGGGCCCGCCCGATGGCAGCTCCCGCAGGGCGGCGAGCGCCTGGTCGTGCCAGTCGGCAGCCAGCCGTGTCGCGGCCTCCAGCCCGCCGTGGGCCTCGACCAGGGAGTACACCTCGGGCATCTCGCCCCTGCTGAACGACGGCGACAGCAGCAGCGTGGCGAGCTCTCCGCCGCCGTCGGCGCGCAGCGCGTACAGGGTGGGGGCGCCGAACAGGCCCAGCGCGTGGTCGATGCCGACCGGTTTGCCGGAGCGTGCCGGGCGCAGGTCCAGGCAGTCGTCAAGGATCTGGAACGTGACGCCGAGCGCCGTGCCGAACCGGACGAGCGCGTCCGCCTCCTCGGGCGCGCACCGGGCCTCCGCGGCGCCGAGCAGGCAGCAGAGCCGGAACAGCTCGGCGGTCTTGCTCTGGACGAGCTCCAGGTAGGCGGGCAGGGGGAAGGCGGTGTCGAAGGCGCGCTCGACGTCGAGCAGCTCACCGTAGGCGAGCTTGGCGACCGCCGTGCTCACCGCCCCGGCGACACCGTCCCCGAGATCGGCGGCCTCCGTGCCCACCAGCGCGAAACAGGCCAGCCCGGCGAGCATGGCCTGCTCCGTGCCGACGGACATGTGCGCGGCCGGCGCTCCCCGGCGGGTCTCCGCCTCGTCGATGACATCGTCGTGCAGGAGCGAGGCCAGGTGGATCAGCTCCACCACGGCGCCCAGGCGCACCAGCCGGCCGGGGTCGGCCGTGCCGAAGTCCGCGCAGGCGGCCAGCAGCCGTGGCCGGACGAACTTGCCCGGCCCGGCGACGAGCGTGCGCACCGAGGCCCGGACCGGCTCCGGCAACCCATCGGCCAGGCTGAAGAGCCTGTCGTTCACCTGGGAGGTGAACGCGTCGGGCGGCACGGAGCCGGGCGGTACGGTCGCGGTGCTCGTCATCCCGGGATCTCGATGGGCCCGTTCAGCTCGATGCTGGGCACCTTGGCGATCTCGTCATAGACGATCTTGTACACGTCGGTGCGGTTCATGTACTCCAGCGCCTGGCGCCGGTTCATGCCCAGGGTCGGCAGCAGCGCCTTCTCCAAGAGCGTGAAGGCGAGGGCGGATTCCTCCCCGGTCAGCACCGACTGGCTCAGGCCGTAGATGACGAAGCCGGCGTCGTTGAGGTGTTCCTCCGTGATGACGGCGGTCGAGTTCGGGTCGGCCAGCACCGTGGCCATGAAGTCGTGATATTTCTCGTAATACTGTGCGGCGTAGGAAGTCTCCGATCCGGTGCCCTGTCTGCCCTGCAGGCGGTCGACCACCGCCTGCTGGTTGATGTAGGGGATGCGGATCAGGAGCCTGCCGAGCAGGCTCTGGGCCAGGAAGCCGTCCCGCAGGTCGTCGGCGAGGTCGTTGTCCTCGGTCAGCGGCAGGCCGTAGTAACTCCCGACGCTGGACAGCAGCGGGCACGAACCCTGCTCCTCGGGCTCGATCAGCGTCTTTCCGTCGCCGCCGATGTACACCGTCGACCCGGAGTCGCCGGGCCGGCCGAGGCGATCGGTGAGGAAGAGGTCGGAGTAGAGCACCCCGCCGATCGGGGTCATGATCCACGACTCGACGCCGATGGCGGTGATGACGCTGGAGCTGTACCCCGAGGTCCGGCCCACCTTCTCGATGTTCATGAACAGCGAGGGTGTCGTCACCGCCCCGGCGGGAGCGGCCACCGGTTTGCCGTCCGAGCCGGCGACGGCCGGGGCCACGTTGAGGGCGGCGAGCGTGTTGTCCATCCTGGTCATCAGGCCGGAGCCGTACCCGTCGCCGGCGGTGAAGATGCCGACGGCCGGGTGGGTGGCCGAGATCGGCGGCATGCGGTCGAGCGCGGGTTTCAGGGAGTAGCCCGACTGGTCGACGAGCTGGGCGATGGCGGCATCGATCTTCGTCCCGGCCGTGGTGATGGGCGCCCAGCGCTTGAGTGTGGCGATCGTGTCGTTCGCCGCCGTGCCGCCGTCGTGGACACCCGGCTGAATGATCTTCTCGCCCTTGACGCCTTTGCTCGTGCGGGCCATCACGTGGTTGTTGGACAGGATGCAGAGCTTGCCGTCCGTCTTGTCGATGACGAAAATCCCGAGCGTGCCCGCGGTGTCGCCGTCCAGGGGGTTGGAGATGCTGCAGCCCGGCCGCGGCGGCCGCATGCGCCCGGTGACCCCCTCCAGGGCCAACGGCGCCGCCTCCCGTACGGGATCGCCGACCCGGCCCATGCTGAACGGGCCGGCCTGGATCACGTCGACCTCGCAGGGCGTCCCGTCCACCTCGACGGTGCCCGGCAGCAGCCGGCGATTGGAGACCAGCGCGGCGGGGCGCTTCTTGGCGACCAGGACCACGACCGCGGGCTCCTCGGTCCACTGCCCGTCGCGGCGGCGGAAACCGATGCCGGCGCCGGTGACGTTGGGGTCGGCGCCGAAGTCGTCGAGGATCTTCCGCTTGCCCCGGTGCAGCCGGTCCTCGGTGTCCTGGCTGAGGTTCATCGGGTCTCCAAGTGCCGCAGGACGTCGGGCTGTACGCCGCGCTCGTGCAGGTGCGCCAGTCCGCCGATCCACACGGTCGCGGGGCTGTCGGAGGCGGGGTCGAGATGGCGGGAGACGGTGGCCGCGCCGAGGGCGGCGACCGCGATCAGCGCCTGCCGCAGGGCGGGAGCCGCAGTGGCGGCGGCCCGGCCGATGCCCGCGAGCAGCGCCGGACGTGGCGCGGCCAGCAGACCTTGGGAGATCAGCAGGTCCGCTCCGGTGCGGACCGCCGCCAGTCTGGCCGGCTGCAGCCGAGCCTCGGCCTGCCGCAGCCGGGCGGCCGTGGCCCGGCTGGCGGCCGGGCCGGCCTCGCCGAAGCCGGGGACCTCGATGGGATAGATCGCGCCGGCCTTGGCCACCCGCAGCACCAGCTTCCGCTGCTCGGGTGACAACGTCTCGGCGGCGGCGGCCGGGGTGGGTAAGGTCATGCCGACGATCAGGGTGGACCCTGCCGCGCCGGACGCGCGGAGCAGGGCCCGCCGTGTCACAGGGGCCGGTCGAGGGGGGTGGTCGCGCATCAGCCGCTGTCTCTTTCCTGACGGGTACCTGGCACTGGGCGATGTGCCATGATCATCGGGAAAGTATCGTGATCAAGATTCTTGATCAAGGGCTAACAACCACTGATTTTCGGTGATTTACAGGACAGCATGGTGATCTGCGCTGTGGCGGCGCACCAGGACGGGCAGACGACCGTGACTTCCGGCCTGCCGGTCACCCGGGAGCCGGGCGTGCGGTCCCGCGTTCACGGATGACTTCAGCGCACGCCGGAGATCAGTCCCTCCCGAAGCGCCTGCGCGTTCGCCGTCAGGAACTCCGTGAACGTCCGGGGCCGGCGGCCGGTCAGCTCCAGCACCGCGTCCGTCGTGGCCGCCAGCGAACCGGTCGCCACCTGCCGGGACAGCTCCGCGACATCGTCCGCGAACTGAGCCGGCAACCCCTGCGCCCGCAGCGCCGCGCCCAGCTCGTCCGGCGACAGCGCGGCGTGCTCGACGGTCCGGCCCAACGCCACCGAGAGCTCCTGGGCGATCTCGTCGTGGTCGAGCGCGTGCGGGCCGGTCAGCACGTACGTCTCGCCGAGGCCCGCCGAGCCGGTCAGGAGGGCGGCGGCGCAGGCGGCGATGTCGTGGCAGTCGATGTAGGACACGCCCGCGTTCCCGTACGCGCCGGCGAGCTTGCCGTCGGCGGTGAAGGCGCCCGCGCCGGTGACGAAGTTCTGCATGAACCCGCTGGGCTGCAGGATCGACCAGCCCAGCCCTGACGCCTTGAGGTACTCCTCGATCTCCCAGTGCGCGCCCTCGGCCAGCCGTCCGCCCTGATGGGCGTGCCAGACCGAGATCTTCACCACCTTCGACACCCCGGCTGCGCGGGCCGCGTCCATGACGGCCCGCTGCTGGCGGATCATCGGCTGCTCACCGTCCACCGGCTGCGCTCCCCCGGCGTTGAGGAACAGCCGGTCCACGCCCCGCATGGCGGCGGCCAGCGACTCAGGGTCGTCGAAGTCGCCCACCACGACGTCGCAGCCCAGGGCCGCCCCCTTGGCCTCGTCACGGACCAGCGCCTTGACCGGGGCGCCGCGATCGAGCAGGAGAGGTACGAGATGCGTGCCGATGGAGCCGGTGGCTCCGGTCACCAGAATCATGATCAATTCCTTCGGATAAGCTGAGGCTACCTCGACAACATATATCGAGGGAGCCTCGAATTACCACTGGAGCCCCTATGACCACCACCCGCCGGCCCCGCGCCGACGCCCGCCGGAACTCCGAGCGCCTCCTGGCCGAGGCCGACGCCGCCTTCCGCGCGCAAGGTGTCGACGCCAGCCTGGAGAGCATCGCGAGGGCGGCGGGCGTGGCCATCGGCACGCTCTACGGCCACTTCCCCAGCCGCCGCGCGCTGGTCGGCGCGGTGCTGCGGGACCGCAACGAGGCCCTGTTCGAGCGCGGCGACCAACTGGCCGCCTCGCCGGGGCCGGACGCGCTCGGCGCCTGGGTCCGGGCGGTCACCGAGCACGCCGCCACCTACAGCGGCCTGGCCGCCCTGTTCGCCGGCGGCCTGGACGACGAGGCGTCGGAGCTGCATGCCTCCTGCCTGCGCATGGCCGAGATCGGCGAACGCCTCATCGTTCAGGCCCGCGAGTCGGGCGCCGTCCGTCCCGACGCGACGGGCGCGGACGTCACCGCGCTGACGACCGCTGCCGCATCGCTGCACGAGCACCTGTCCGCCACCGACGCCGACCGCCTCATCGAGCTCACCCTCCAGGGCCTCGCGCGCGGCTGACGCCGTGGCGCCGGCAGCGAATCGGCGAAGCTCACGAGCGACTCGCGGGACGTCCGCGTGCCGGCGCCGAGGAGCGGACCGTCCTGGAGTCCGCTACGCGAGGTCGATGCCGGCCGCACGCATTCTTGCCTCGACCAACGCCCTCAAGCGGATCCAGGCCGGCTTCTGCTCTTCTCCGTGGCGGCTGAGCAACCCGTGCCGGATCGCGCCGTCGGTGCGGGCCTGGAGTCCGGCCGGAATGGGCAGCAGCGCGGGATGGGCGAGATAGTGGTCGGCCATGGCCGTGGCGAGTTCGTCGACCCGGGGATCGTCCGGCTCCCATGCGGCGGCACGCCACATGCGCTTGATCAAGGAGAAGTACCGGGGGTCGTCGAGGCCGCGCTCGACCTTGGCGACATAGTCGTCGAAGCCCTCCGGCACCAGGGCCCTGATCAGCACCAGGCCCTCCCTGGCCATCGTGACGTCGTCCGGGGTGAAGCCGAGGTCGGCGGCCACCCTGTCCAGCTTCGCGAGAACGCGGTCGGGCAGCAGGGCCCGGTCGCCGGTGGCGAGCCGATGCAGCATGTCACGCCGCGCGATCAGATCGTCGATCCGATCGTTGAGGCGCCGTTCGACGTCGCCGAGCGCGGCGGCGAACCGGTCAGGGTCGGCGTCGAGTATCGCCCCGATCTCGGCCAGCGGCACACCGGCCGCGGTCAGCGTCCGGATCTGGAACAGCCGCAGCAGGTCGGCCGATCCGTAGCGCCGGTAGCCGGAGCCGTCGCGTCGTGGCTCGTCGATCAGCCCGTGCTTGTGGTAGTGCCGCACGGTCTTCACCGTGACGCCGGCGAAGGCCGCCGCCTGGCCGATCGTGACGCCGTCGGTCATCTGCTCTGCCGGCCTCGTGATCGTGGGATGCCGGCGAGCTCGCGAACCGTGTCGGCGACGGCGCGGAAGTCCTTGCGCAGGATGTTGCCGTGGTTACCGGCGACCTTCGCGCTCATCTTGATGTTCGGGTTGCGGGCGAGCACCGGGGCCAGGGTGGCGCGCATCTGTTCCATCTCCTCCCGGCTGCCTCCGAGGTTGGCACCCGTGGCGACCACGTATCGGACCGGGCACGTCACACTGTCCAGGACCGGGTCGAGGGCGGCGCAGATCTCGACGAGCTCGACGTTGCTCTGGGCATGCGCCTCGACGGACATCTTCGCGCACAAGTGCAGGGGACGCAGCACCGGAAACAGCCAGCCCCACCGGCGGAACAGCCCTCTGATCCGTTCCGGGGTGACGGTGTCGGTCCAGCCGTGCGGGTACGCGCCGTCCACGGACACCACCCCCAGGACGCGGTCCGGATGCCGGCCGGCCCAGTGCAGCGCGACCGGGGTGCCGTAGGACCAGCCGACCAGAAGCGGCCGGTCCACGCCCCTGGCCGCGAGGATGACGTCGACGTCACGGACGTGTGCCTCGAACGAGGCGGCCGCGGCCGAACGCCTCGATCGGCCGCGGGCTCGCATGTCGTAGGTGATGTGCCGGTAGTCGCCGCCGAGTTCGGCGATGACGCGCCGCCAGTACGACTGCGTGGCGAACTGGCCATTGAGATAGACCACGGGACGGCCCGGCCCACCGGTGTCGGTCACGGCCAGCGCGGTGTCGTCGACGGGCACCATGCCGGTCCAGGGGGAGTTGGATTCGGTCACCCGTTCAGCGTGCACCCTGACCTTAGGTCAAGGTCAAACCCTCACATGCGGTCAGCCGGGTCGCCCGAGGCATCGAAGCCTCACGGTCCTGAGATGACGTCGCTGGGCGCGTGGCGCGTTCGCCATGTCTGGCATGATCGTCGGCCCTTCTTCTGGGCGTCACCGTTCTCTCCCAAGAAAGGGTGCACGCCGTGGCCGGGCCCTGTCCTTACGGCTGCGCGCACTCTGTCATGCTCTGGCGGCGGAACTGGCGCGGCGAGAGGCCGTAGGCATGGCGAAAGGTCTGGCTGAAGTGCGCGGCGCTGGTGAATCCCCACCTGGCCGCGATCGCGTGAATCGGGCGGGCGGCCAGCCGGGGTTCGGCGAGGTCGCGCCGGCACTGTTCCAGGCGGCGTTCGCGGACATAGGCGGCGACGGTGTGCCCTTGCCGCTGGAACAGCTTGTGCAGATAGCGCAGCGAGATGTGATGGGCGGCGGCGATCGCGCCCGGAGTCAGGCCGGGGTCGCCCAGGTGCTCTCGGATGAAGGCGTGGACTTGGGCCGTCAGCGCTTGCTGCCTGGGGTGGGGCGGCACCAGGCTCTCGGTGTCGAGCGCGTCGGCGAGCACCAGGGTCAGCACGTCGAGGGTGAGGGTGGACAGCCGGGAGGTCTCCGACGGGCTGAGCTCGGGCAGGTGCCGGGCGAGCTGCAGCAGGAACTGCGAGGACAGCGCACCGATGGCCTGGGTGGCCGGAATGCGGACGGCGCTCAGGCGCCGCACGTCCCGGGAAGGCAACGGCAGCAGCGAGCGCGGGAAGCGCAGGATCATCACCCGGTTCACCGGGATGTGCGGCGCGTGCTCGACCTGGTAGGGACGCGAGGTGTCGACCAGGACCAGGTCTCCCAAGCCTGGATCGCTGCGGCGGCCGTTCTGTGTCACCGTGCCGGCACCGCGCACGGTGCAGGCGAGCTCGAATCCCGCCAGAAGGCGAACCGCTCTTCGGCTGGAACCTCGTCGGTGCTGACCGTGTCCATGACCCCAGTGTTGTCACACCGGGCTTCAGATGGGCGTCACCCGAACCGGCGGCTCAGGCCGTCACGGCCCGCACGACGCCGGCCACCTCGTCCACCACGGCCCGCGTGGGTCGCCGGCACACCAGCCACGTGGTCATCACGGCCTGGGGCAGCCCTTCGACGGGCCACCAGCGCCAGCCGGGCAGTTTCGTCTCAGCGGTGTGCGAGGTGACCAGCGCGGCGTCGGACCGGCTCGCCTGCGCGCAGGCGAGGACGTGCTCGGTGAACTGAGCGAACTGCCAGTACGGCCGGATGCCGGCGGCCAGCGCGGCCGCCGTGACACTCTCGCGGGAGGGCTCCCGTTCACGGGTGTGCGCGAGCACCCGCAGACCGTGAAGGTCGCCGATCCGGAAGCGCGGCTCGTCGGTCAGCGGATGGCCGGGCCGTACCGCGAGGCCGAGAACCTCCTCACGCACCGGCCATGAGGCGTGATGGCCGGGTGGCTGCTGGTGGACCAGGCACAGGTCGAGCCTGCCCTCGTGCAGCAGGCGAAGCTGGGCGAAGCTCGTGGCCTCCACGTAGTTCAGCTCGGCATGGGGCAGCGTGCGGTTCGCCGCCTCGACGATGGACGACAACCAGGAGCCGGGCGTCGCGGGCGGCACCCCGAGGGAGACCACCTGCCGTGCCCGCGCCGCTTCCGAGACGAGCTCCTGAGTGGCCGCGGCCAGGCCGAGGAACTGCCGGGCGTGCTGCAGCAGCGCCTCCCCGCTCGGCGTCAGCCGCAACGCCCCCAGGCCGAGCCCGTCCTGCGCCGGCGCCGCCAGCCGGTGCTGGCCTTCCACCGCCACGCGGCACGGGCGCGGATCGAGCGGACGTGCCTGTCACACGACTACAGCCAGGTGCTCCTGCGCCCCCACGCCGGCCACTTCATCCATCAAGAACTGGCCGGCGACGTCAACGACTCCGTCATGCACTGGTTGTCGGGCCTTCCCCGATAGCCTGCCGGAAAGGAAGAACAGCAGCGTGGCCATCAACGAGAGCCTGGCGCCGCACGGCGCCTCCATCCCCCCACATCACCCGACGTCAAAGCCCGCGCCTGGGGCGTCACCGCCGTGCTGGTCCTCTCCGCGGTGGTGGTGTTCCTGGACAAGGCCCTGCTGGGCCTGGTCGCCAAGCCGATGAGCGCCGAGCTGGGCATGTCCGCCGCCGGTTTCGGCAGCCTGGGCAGCGCCTCCTACGTGCTGTTCGGCGCGACCTGCATCGCCGTCAGCTTCGCCGCGCAGCGGATCTCCCCACGGTGGGTCCTGCTGGTCTGCGGCCTGCTGTGGGCCGCCGGCCAGGTGCCCGCCATCGTCGCCGCCACCGGCGGCATGCTGTACGCCAGCCGCATCCTCGTCGGGGCCGCGGAAGGACCGGCCAGCCCGCTGTCCATGACCGTGCTGTACTCGTGGTTCCCCAACGAGCGGCGCGGCCTGCCGCAGGCGCTCTACACCGCGGGCGCCTCCGTCGCGAAGATCGCCATGGCGCCCCTCCTGACCTTGGTCATCATCGGCTTCGGCTGGTTGCCTTCCTACTCCGAGAACGCGCTGGGCTTCTCAGCGCAGGCGGCCGGGTCGCTGTTCGGGCTGCCCAGCGCGCTCGGCATCGTGGCGCTGGTCGTCACCGGCGCGGCCACCGACCGGCTGCTCCGCGCGGGCGTCACCTCCAGACGGGCGCGCGGTCTGCTCGGCGGCGCCTGCCTCACCGGTGCCGGCGTCCTGCTCGCCGTCGCCGGAGTGCTGTTCGCCCTGCTGGTCGATCCCGAACGCGACCGCCACGTCCCCGCCACCGGCAGCGACCAGGTCGCCGCCTGAGACGCCGGCCGCGCACCGTGGAGGGTCTATGCCGCTTCCGTGGGACCCACTTTCCGGCCGGCCACATCGAGGTGGCGCCGCGCCGCGGTGATCGCGAGGCGGGCGTGCTCCTTGGCGCCCACCTGCGCCACCAGCGTGGCCCGCGGGATCTCCAGCGCGTACGGAATGCCGGGCGGCAGAGCGGCGAGGACGCCGTGCACGTCGAGGCCGCCCTCGCCGGGGAACAGGCGTTCGAAGCGCGCGGCGTGAATGACCTCCTCCTGCGTGGCGGGCGCCTCGGCCGGCGCGTCACAGACGTGCGCGAACCTGAACCAGTCGGATGGCAGGCCACGGAGATCGGCCACGCTGGAGCCGGAGCGCGCGAAGTGGATCAGGTCGACGAGGATGCCCGCGTTGGGCTGGGCGGCGTCCCGCAGGACGCGGACGGCCGCGGCGAGGTCGGGCGTCTGGGTCCACGACGGGAATTCGAGATCGACGGTCAGGCCGAGCGGCCTGGCCATCTCGCACAGCCGCGCGAACCGATCGGCTTTGCGGGCGAACTCCGGATCCGGGAGCTGGGTGATGACATGGCGGGCCCCGAGCTCGGCTCCGGCCTCCAGGAAGCGCAGGAAGCCCGACGGGTCGTCATCGGGTGCCATCCTGGCCAGCTCGATGTCGAGCACCTCGATGCCCGTGGCCGCGAGGCGGACCTTGGTCGCCCGCATCAGGGCCGGGTCGGTGGCGAGGGGATAGTGCGGCTCGTGCGGGGTGACCCGGGTCAGGCGCAGGCCCACGTAGCGATAGCCCGCGTCGGCGGCGGCGCTCACCAGCTCGGGCGGGGACAGGCTCAGCGCCGTCAGATGCGCCAGCGAGTAGTCGTGCCGGTGGCCGCCGCTGACCAGCGCGGCCGGCTCCCTCAGCGTGGTCAGCCGGCGCCTGCGGTGCGCGGCCATGCGCACCGCCGCGCTGTTGGAGGCGCCGTAGCCGGAATATGCGCCGACGCGCTGCACCACTTCGAAGAAGATCCGGGCGCCGAGCATCTCGGTGTAGAAGTGCAGGTATTCGCCGTCCTGATCGCGGTCGTAGAGGACGGAGTGCTGCCGCATCGCCGTGAGGAGGTGCTGCGGCAGCGCCAGGCGGGCGTCGAGATCCTCGTAGTAGTTGTCGGGGATCCGCAGCAGCGGCGCGCCGAGTGCCCGCATCGCCTGCGCACTGGCGATCGCGTCGCCGGTGCTGAAGGCGATGTGCTGCGGGCTCGGCACCGCCGGCGACCAGTCGCCCCGTCGCAGCGGCGCGGTATTGAGGCTGATCCGGACGTGATGCTGCGGATCGGTCGCGGCCCGGTTGTGGATCAGCCCGAACGGCGCGGGCAGCGTGGTGGTCTGCGTCGCCCGCAGGCCGAGCACCGCACGAAAGAAGAGCGCGGCCTGGTCGAAGTCGTCGACCGCCTCGGTGAGTGAGACATGATCCGTTCCGGTCAGCAGGCCGTCGCCGCGAGCCGCGTGGCCGGTGGGCGCGAAGTCGTCGAGCCAGTTGTCGTTCCCGCCGGTATGGCAGAAGAAGACGGCCGTTCCGTCGGGTGCGGCCACGGAGTTGAGATCGGCTTCCTGCGACTGGCGGGTGCGCGGCAGCACGGGTGCCAGCAGCCGCTCGGCCCGGCGGGCCGAGCCGGCCGGGTCGGCGCTCTCCACCGCCAGCGCGCAGATGGCCGCCGTGCCCGCCGGCACCGTCCGCTGCGGTGCGAAGTTCAGCAGGATCCGGGCCTTGCCCTGCTGCCACAGATCCACCGGCTTGGAACGATGCTGCCCGGCATGGGTGAACCCGAGCGCGGCCAGGGCCCGTGCCACGGCCGGGCCGGAGTTCTCGTCCACGGCCAGTTCGGTGAACACGAGGCCGTCGAGTCGCGGAGCCGGCGGCAGGTTGGACAGCCGGACGCGTTCGCGGATCGTCGTCGGGCCGAGCGTGCCGACCGTCTCCTGCAGCGACAACAACGAGCGCATCGCCTCGACGGCGACCTGCCGCGGATCCGCCTGACGGCAGACGTCGTTGAACACCTCGAGCGAGAGCGGGCCGTCGTACCCGGTGGCCAGGACCTGGCCGACGAAGGCGGGCAGGTCGAAGACGCCCTCCCCCGGGAACAGCCGGTGGTGCTCGCTCCCCTCCAGGACGTCCATGTTCAGCCGGGGCGCGTCGGCGAGTTGCAGGTGGAAGATCTTCGCTCCGGGCACGGCCCGGAGCGCGGCGGGGTCGCCGCCGCGGGAGAGGACGTGGAAGCTGTCGAGGCATAGACCGAGCGCGGGGTGATCGGCGCGCCGGACGATCCGCCAGGCGTGTTCGACGGTGTTGACGAACCGCCCCCAGGCCAGGCCCTCGTAGGCGATGCGCAGGCCGCGCCGCGCGGCCCGGGTGGCCAGCGTGTGGAGCTGTTCGGCGGCGAGATCGTCGTCGCCGACGGCGTTCACGGACGTCGTCGAGCAGACCGCCATCGTGGTCGTGCCGAGGTGCTCCAGCACGTCGAACTTCCGCTCCGCCCGGCGCAGATTGGCCTCGAACAGCGCGGGCGGCACGGACTCGAAGTCATGGAACGGCTGGTAGAGGTGGATCGACAGGCCGAGGTCGGCGCACTCCTGCCGGATCCGGCTCGGCGACCAGCTCGACACGACGAGGTCGCCCTCATAGATCTCGATGCCCTTGAAGCCCGCTCTGGAGGCGGCCGCGAGCTTGTCCTCCAGGGTGCCGGAGAGGCAGATCGTCGCGAGCGCCGGCGGAGGGCTCGCGGCTGGGCGGCTGAGCGGACCTGCCGCGCCATGGCCGGCGGTGAGCATAGGCGTCTCACCTTCCTAGCGTCGCTAACTAACGAACTAGATACTTACTTATATGCTCCGTCGGCCGTCAGGGAAAGGGTTCTGGCACGAATGCGCGTGGCAACGGCCCGGACCTGCGCGTTGGACGCGTACGCGCGGCACCACGCCCTGAAACTCTGAGGCCTCTGACCTGCACTGTTGCCGTGCCTCGTGAGGACTGGCCGCCGCTCGTGCGGGTACTCGCCGGAACGCCGACCGTCAGTGAAGCCAGGCGTCGCAACATCGCGAGGAGAACGAGCATGGACAAGTCCCACCCCAGCAAAGCAGCCGTGGACGGCGACGAGCGGGCCGAGATCCCGGGAGTGCCCAGCAGCGAGACGCCCTCGCTGGAACAGCCGACCGAGCCGCGGGAGCCGCTGCCGCCCAAGCCCGACCAGCGCGGCCCCGACACCTACTCCCCCACGGGGCAGCCCACCGGCGTGCCGCAGGCCAAGGTCGCCCAGGCGGGCGCGTACTTGACCACCGCGCAGGGGGCGCGGCTGCCGGACACCGACCACTCGCTCAAGGCGGGCCCGCGCGGCCCGGTGCTGCTGCAGGACCACCACCTGCGCGAGAAGATCATGCATTTCGACCATGAGCGCATCCCGGAGCGCGTCGTGCACGCTCGCGGCGCGGGCGCCCACGGCGTGTTCCGCTCCTACGGCACCGCCTCGAACGTCACCAAGGCCGCTTTCCTCGCCGAAGGCGTCGAGACGCCGGTCTTCGTGCGCTTCTCCACCGTGCTCGGCTCGCGCGGCTCGGCCGACACCGTCCGCGACACGCGCGGCTTCGCCACCAAGTTCTACACCGGCGAAGGCGTGTACGACCTGGTGGGCAACAACATCCCGGTCTTCTTCATCCAGGACGGCATCAAGTTCCCCGACATCATCCACGCCGCCAAGCCGCACCCGGACCGCGAGATCCCCCAGGCCCAGAGTGCGCACGACACGTTCTGGGACTTCGTCTCCCTGCACACCGAGGCCACCTTCCACACCATGTGGAACATGTCGGACCGGGGCATCCCGCGCTCGTTCCGGATGATGGAGGGCTTCGGCGTCCACACCTTCCGCCTGGTCAACGCCGAGGGCGCGACGACGCTGGTGAAGTTCCACTGGAAGCCCAAGCTCGGCGTGCACTCCCTGACCTGGGAGGAAGCACAGATCATCGGCGGCGTGGACCCGGACTTCCACCGGCGCGACCTCGCCGACGCCATCGAGGCGGGCGCGTTCCCGCAGTGGGAGCTGGGCATCCAGGTCCTGCCCGACACGCCGGAGCAGACGTTCGAGGACATCGACCTGCTGGACTCGACGAAGATCGTCCCGGAGGAGCTGGCGCCGGTCCAGCCGGTCGGGCTGATGACCCTCAACGGCAACCCGTCCAACTTCTTCGCCGAGACCGAGCAGGTCGCCTTCCACGTCGGTCACCTCGTGCCCGGCATCGACATCACCGACGACCCCCTGCTCGCCTCGCGGCTCTTCTCCTACCTCGACACGCAGATCACCAGGCTCGCCGGCCCCAACTTCGCGCAGATCCCGATCAACCGGCCGCACGCGCCGGTCAACGACATGCTGCGGGACGGCTTCCACCAGGCGGCCGTGCACCGGGGGGTGGCGCCGTACAAGCCGAACTCGCTGGACGGCGGCTGCCCGTTCCACGCGGGCGCGGCCGAGGGCGCCTACATCGAGGTGCCGCTGGAGGTGGCGGGCCGCAAGGTACGCGAGGCGCCGGCCTCCTACGACGACCACTTCAGCCAGCCGCGCCTGTTCTGGCGGAGCCTGACGCCCGTCGAGCGCGAGCACCTCGTCGCCGCCTACACCTTCGAGCTGGGCAAGTGCTACGAGCAGCCCATCAAGGAGCGCGCCCTGAGGGTGCTGGCCGACATCGACCCGGTGTTGTGCCGGCAGGTCGCCGACGGGCTCGGGCTGCCCGTGCCCGAGGCGTCGCGGCCGGCGACCGGTCCCGCGCCGAGCCCCGCCCTGTCCCAGGTCGGCGAGGAATGGCCGGTCGACGGGCGGACCATCGGCATCGTGGCCGACGAGACCAGCGACCTCGGCGTGGTCGAGGCGGTGCGCCAGGCCGTGTTCGACGCCGGCATGGTGCCGCTGGTCATCGCACCCCGGGGCGGGAAGCTGGGCGGCACGCTGACCGTCCAGCGGACGTTCGTCACCGCGCGATCGGTCGAGTTCGACGCGATCCTGCTGGCGGGCGCGCCCGTGCCGGGCAAGGACGCGTACGGGGCCCGCGACGCCAGGGCCGGTGCTCCCGCCGGCGCGGAGGTGGATCCGCGCGTCGTGCTCATGATCGAGGAGGCGTACCGGCACGCCAAGGCCCTCGGCGGATGGGGCGGCGCCGCTCAGGCGTTCGCCCAGGCGGGCGTGCCGCCGCAGGCGGCCGGGGTGGTCGTGGGAGAGGACGGCGCGGCGGTGCTGCGCGACACGGTCGCACTCCTGGCGCGCCACCGGGTGTGGGACCGCTTCCCACCGGCCGCCGACCTCACCTGACAGCCGCACCCGGGTCCCGGTATACCGCAGGGACCGCGCCGCGGCCGGCGTCCAGGTGGCACCTGGGCGCCGGCCGGCTTCACCGCGAGCCCACGTCCGCCGGCCGTCGTTTCCGCCGTGCCACGCGGGGCAGGAGGGGCCGATGGACGACGAGGTGACGGTGACACCCTGCGAGGACGGTCCGCTGCTGGTCAGGGGGCCGTTCTCGCTGGTGACTCAGAACGGGGCGGTCATCGAGCCGGGCCGGGCGACGGTGGCGCTGTGCCGGTGCGGGGCCTCGTCCGCCAAGCCGTTCTGCGACGGCTCGCACAAGGCGATCGGCTTTCGCGCCGCCAGCGAGCCCGACCCGCCCCTCTGACGCCGCAGGCGTGCCCGCCGCCGCAGCCGCCGGGCGGAATGGGCGGCGACCCGCAGGCGGTGACCCGCGTACGGGACACCGCCCCGCAGCGCCGCCGCCACGGCCAGCCAGACGCAGGCGGCCCGCTCCAGCACCCAGACGGGCGCGAAGAGCGACGCCGCCCACGGGAACACCCGGCGGCCCCCGGCCCGGCGGCGTCCGGCCTCGGCCAGCGCGACGACCAGCAGCGCGGCGACGGCAGGTGGCGTGTACCGGCGCCGGAACAACGCCGCGGCCCCCGCCGGGAGCACGGCCGCGAACAACGCCAGCCGCAGCGGCTGCGCCAGATCGTCGTAGGCCTGCCGCACCCGTTGCGACCAGAACCGCGCCGCGTCCGGCGGCAGACGGCGCACATAGAGACCCGGCGGGCGGGCCTCCGTGCCGCCGGACGCCCGGACGGTGCGGATGAGTTCGAGGTTCTCGAACAGGACGTCGCCGTCGTAGCCGCCCATCTCCTCGAAGAAGGCCCGGCGGATGCCGAACGTGCCCGGATAGTCGGCGCCGAGGCTGCGGTTGAGCAGGGTGCGGGCGGTGTCCCAGAGGGCGTGCCAGGGCGCCGGGTCGAAGTAGTTCTGCGGCCGGACGAGGTCGGCGCCGGCGAGCGAAGCGTGGACGGCGGCCAGCGCGGCTCCGTCGTAGCGCACGTCGTCATCGGCGATCACCACCCGCTCGGCCCGGGCCAGCCGGAGCCCGGTCGTCACCCCGGCCACCTTGCCGTTGGCGTGGCCGAGACCGGGGTCGGGACGCACGTGGGTCACCAGGCCGCGCCAGCGGCGGGCGTGGCGGGCGAACAGGACAGGCGGGCTGCCGTCGACGACGATGACGTGGGCGTGGCGGGTGAGGGTGCGGAGATAGCCGGTCAGCTCGTCCAGGCCCGCGTCGTCCTCCCAGCGGAGCGGGAGGACGTAGTCGAGCGCCGTGCCATCCGCCTCGGGACCGCCGCCCGCCGTGGCGGACCGGTCACCCGGCACGGCGGCCGGGGGCACGACCCTCGGAACTCGCCGCCGCCACGGCCTCATCCTCCAGCGCGATCGGCCCCTGGCTGGTGGGCCCGTGGCCCGCCAGGTCGCCGTCGCCTTCCAACGAGCTGACGCCCCGCTGCCAGCAGCCCATGACGTGCTCGGCCCAGCGGCGCTCGACGGCCAGGGCGCAGGCGGCGCCGTACAGGATGTCGCCGCTCAGCGACGGCTCCTGAGCGGCCAGACCGGCGCAGAGGTCGTGCGCGGCGACCTGCTCGTGCACCGCGTCCGCCTGCACGTGCTCCTCGTAGAAGCGGGTGGTGGCGGCGTCGCCGCCGAGGCGGCGCAAGGTCAGGGCGTAGCGGCTGTTGGGCAGCGACGAGGTCATCTCCAGCGCCGCGAGGTGCCCGGCCAGCGCGCCGCGCAGCCGCCGGTGCAGCCCGAACAGCGACATGACGTTCGAGACGGCCAGCGTGATCCCGGGCACCCGCGCCAGGTAGGCGCCGTAGGAGCCGTCCAGGCCGACCCCGGTCATGGTGGTCCTGAACAGCTCGGCGTGCATGCGCTCCACCCGGCCGCCGCCGTACTCGTCCGCCTGGACCTCGACCAGCGCCGCCTTGGGGCCGCCGTGCAATCGCGGGATCGCCCACGTGTGCGGGTCGGCCTCCTTGAGGTGGTAGATCGAACGGTGCACGACGAACTCGCGGAACCGCTCCAGGTCGGCCTCGCGCTGCAGCTGTGCCGCCAGCGACGGGCCGCTCGCCTCCTCCTTGCCCACCAGTTCGGTCAGCGCGTGACGCACCTGCTGCGCCGGCACAGCCGGCGGGCGCGGCACGGCGTGCGCGAGCGCGGACTCCAAGGAGCGTTCCAGCTCCTGGCGGACGGCCAGCAGCGACGGCTGCCACTCCCAGTGGTCGTCCACGTCGTCGAAGCCCCGGTAGTGCAGCTCATAGCAGGTGAAGAGGGCGAGCTGGAGGTCACCGTCGTTCAGCACCCGGGGAGCCGGTGGCATGAGCAGCCGCGTGCTCAGCTCACCCGTCGGCCCGGCTAGACGGGTGAACAGCTCAGCGGTGATCGGGCCGCGGGCGGCGGGCAGGCGCATCACGCGCCTCCCGCACAAAGGCACCGGGCGGCGCCACGACGGCCGCGTGCGTCCAACGTCGGCACTTCCCCTCCTGGCGTCCCCCACGAAACTTGTCGCCGTCAACTGCCCTGACCCCACCCCCGCAAACCGCCTGCCCACCCCGCACCACCGGCAACACCGGCGTGGCGAGCGAGTCGGTGTTTTGTACCCAGGATTGACCCCATGCGCCTTCCCGGTCACGGCTCAGACGATGAGGGTGCCGAGGTCGGCGGCGACTCGGGCGAGCGCCCGGATGAGGTCGTTCTCGGCCTCGCTACGCCACACCAGGGCGAACGGCAGGGCGCCGATGTCGCTGACGGACAGGTAGGCGATGTCGGGCCGGCTCCAATAACGCCTCATGTGGGCGGGGAAGAGGTTGACGATCTCCCTGGTGCTGGCCAGGGTGAGAACCTCCTCCGTGTTGCCGACCGACGGGCCGCGTTCGATCCGGCGCCCCGAGCGGGTGTGGAACGGAACGTACCCGTCGGCCCAGTAGTCCGGCCACGTCGGGACGTTCGCATGCTCGAAGTCGGCGAGCATCTCCAGCGAGACCGAGGAGCGCCGGGTGAGTTCGTGGTCGGTGGCCACGGCCACCACCCGCGGCTCGGCGAACAGGACCGGACCCACCGTCAGGTCGGGTTCTTCGACCGGCAGCCAGCAGACCAGGGCGTCGAGAGCGCCACGGCGCAACCCGACGAACGGGTCGACGAAGGAGGCGTGCTGGATCTGCAGCTTCCACTGCGGGTGGCGGGCACGGAAGGTGTCCCAGTAGGGGCGCAGATCTTGCACGTTGATGGGGAGCATGCCGACGCGCAGCACGGCGGTGACGCCTTGGGCGGCGAGCTTGGCGCGGTGCATGCCGTCCCGCAGCCCGGTATAGACGGGCCACAGGTCGTCGCGGAGCTGCCGGCCGAGCGGGGTCAGCCGGACCATGCGGTTGCTGCGCTCGAACAGCGAAGCGCCGATCTGGCGTTCCTGTTTCTTGATGGCCTGGGTGATGCGGGCGGGAGTCACGCGCAGCCGTTCGGCGGTCCGGCCGAAGTGCAGCTCCTCGGCCAGGGTCAGGAAGATCTCGATGTCGCGAAGTTCCACGATCCTCCTTCGCGTTAACCCCGAGGTTAATGCTGCCTTGCGTAGGTTGTCGTTGTTCCAGGTGGTTGTTCGCGCTGATCCTAGTCACATGACTTCTGGGGTGGCGAGATGACGCCTTTGCTGGGCAAGACGGCGCTGGTGACCGGGGCTTCGCGGGGGATCGGGCGGGCTATCGCGCGGCGGCTGGCCACCGATGGGGCACTGGTGGCCGTGCACTACGGCAGCAACGACGTGGCCGCCCGGGAGACTGTGCGCCTGATCGAGAAGGACGGCGGCCGGGCCTTTCCGATCCGCGCGGAGCTGGGCGTGGCCGGGGATGTGGACACCCTGTTCACCGCCCTGGAGACGGCCCTGCTCGCGTGGACCGGCCAGGTGCGGCTGGACATCCTGGTCAACAACGCCGCCATCACCGCCGACTCGATCGAGACGATCACCCCGGAGGCGTTCGACCGGCTGATCGCCGTCAACACCAAGGCGCCGCTGTTCATCATCCAGCGGGCCCTGCCGCTGCTGAACGTCGGCGGCCGCATCGTCAACCTGTCCACGGCGGCGACCAGGATCGCCATGCCCGAGCAGCCGTACGCGATGAGCAAGGCCGCCATCGAGGTGCTCAGCCGCTCCCTGGCCCAGGCGGTCGGCGGGCGGGGCATCACGGTCAACGCCGTGGCGCCCGGCCCGACGGTCACCGACATGAATCCGTGGATGCTCGACGACCCCGAGGTCCAGCAGATGGTGGGCAACGGCAACGCCATCCCCCGGGCCGGCCGGCCCGCCGACATCGCCGACGTGGTCGCCTTCCTGGCCGGCGAGGCAGGCCGCTGGGTGACCGGGCAGGTCATCGACGCCTCCGGCGGCTGCTTCCTCGGCCCCCGCATCTGAGTCGGCTGCCGCGCCGGCCACCGCGGTCGGCGATGCCACGAACGGTTCAGCGACTGCGGCCTCAAGGCTGCGAGCTGGTCACGCCCGAACTCGTGCGTTGCCCATGAGCGCCACGCCGAGACGGGGTTTCACAAGATCGAACACTGCAGGCAAGGAGATTCATGATGGGAAACAACGGCAGCGGGTTCTCCGACGCGGGGCTGCGCAGGCTGCGTGAGGTGCTGGCGCGGCATGTCGATTCGGGGAAGATCCCCGGGCTGGTCGCCCTGGTCTCGCGGGGTGGTCGGACGCATGTCGAGGCGATCGGGACGATGCGTCATGA
>NZ_JBSFVA010000040.1:0-77295 GCF_053592075.1 Nonomuraea sp. NPDC002799 | reverse complement strand
ATGATCGACAATGCCAGCAAGCGCATAACGGACGAGGCGACACCAACCTGGCGAGGAACGTACTAACACAAACATGGGCAAACCAAATGCCCTCTGAGAGCTACCTGGCGCAGTGGTCGGCACGCACGGGCACGACCGTCGAGACCTGGGCCTTACCCGCTACCGGCGTGTCGCCGCGCGTCACGCGTGGCGTGCTCACGGTGGTGCGCGAGGCCCTGTCCAACGCCGAGCGCCACAGCGGCGCCGGCTCCGTGTCGATCGCGGTGACCGTCGGCCAGGGCGGCCTGCGGCTGACGATCAGCGACAACGGCACCGGCTTCAACACGGTCTCTGATGGTGGGCAGGGTGGGCGTGGCATCGCGGGGATGCGCGCGGCCTTGGCCGAGCTCGGCGGTGGCCTTTCGGTCAACGGCGTGCCCGGCCAGGGGACGACGGTGAGCGGCTGGTGCGCCGTCGCCTGAGCTGTTTGCCGATCTCGCGGGGGGCCTGCTGGGCCGCGCCGGCGCGACGCCGTCCGGTGTGCCGGCCGTCGCTCTGATGGCGGGCGCCGCGGCCGTGCCCGGCCCGTGTGACGGCGGGAGTGGACAGCTCCGATCACGGCATGATCACATTGGCTCCTCTATCTCTTCCCATGCGGAGCACGTATATGATCACAGGCCGTCTGACCAGGTCCTTGGCCCTCACCGCCTTACTGTTGAGCGTGGCCGTCCCCGCCCAGGCGGGGGCGTATGACGACGCCTACGGCCCGACGCATCCGGCGCCGGTCTACAAAACGGTCACGGACCGGAGCGGTCAGCTCTCGCTCCAGACGTTCGGGCGCCCCGACGGTAAGGACATGGTCTTCCGGATCTCCGGCAGCGTGTACGCCAACATCGAAGGCAACAGCCTCGACCCGGCGTTGCGGCATGGCCAGAAACTGTTCAACATCGAGGGCTACAACATCCGGCGTCTCTACCGGGTGCCGGACACCAACCAGCTCTACCAGCTCTCCCGCGAGATCGTCTTCTACACCGACCCCGCCGACCCGACGCAGGTCGTGCACGAATGGAAGAACCCCATCGATCAGAAGACCTACCCGGTCATCCCGATCAACAATGACACGGTGAACTTCGGGCCGTTCACCATCTCCTCCGCCTACGTGGGCCCGCCGGTGCGCCGGATCCACGACGAAACGGTGTGGACCAGCGACATCCCGGTGCGCAGCGACTTCGGCACCACGCTGGGCGAGCGGTTCGGGCTGGTGGGCGGCGTGTACGCGGCGCAGGAGATGTTCGACTTCTCGGTCGACGACCGCGAGGTGGCCGCGCGGACCGGCGGGGGATCCGTGCCCGGCGGCGCCATGAAGACGAAGATCAGCTGGGCGCGTACGAGCCCGTGGGCGCCGTTCATGTGCCTGCCGGAGACCGACGTGCGCGGCCAGCTCACCTATCACGCGCGGAGCTGGTCGCTGGGCTCCTACGCTGACGTCGAGCCGTGGCTGCGTGCCGAGATCGAGGCGAACTACCCGCTGTACAAGTCCGCTCCCAGCGTGACCGGACCGAGCGAGAACTCCTGGAGCTCCTTCTACGCCAAGCAGCTCGGCGCGGGCGCCACGACCTGGGCCGGCTGGTGCGCCGCCAACGGGCGATCGTGACCGCGTTCACCGCCCTGGCTCTCCAGGTGGAGACCAGGGCGGTGAACACCGCCGCCGACCCCCGGGCGCAGTTGCGGGCCGCCATCGCGCGGATCGGCGCGCAGGTGGGCGGCAGCAAGGCGTGGCTCGGCCGGGACCTGCGGCTGGTGGTCCTGCCCGAGTACGTGCTGACCGGCTTCCCCATGGGTGAGAGCCTGGCCGAATGGCGTGACAAGGCCGCGCTGGATCCCGGCGGCCCGGAGTACGACGCGCTGGCCCGGATCGCGTCGGGGCAGGAGGTGTTCCTGTGTGTGAACGCCTACGAGCGCGATGAGCACTTCCCCGGGCTGTACTTCCAGGCGTCGGTGATCTTCTCGCCCGGCGGGGAGGTGGTGCTGCGGTATCGGCGGCTGCACTCGTTGTTCACGCCGTCGCCGTATGACGTGTGGGAGCGTTACCTGGAGATCTACGGGATGGACGGCGTCCTGCCGGTGGCCCGTACCGAGATCGGGAACCTGGCGGTGCTCGCCTCGGAGGAGGTGCTGATGCCCGAGCTGGCTCGCGCGCTGACTCTGCGCGGCGCCGAGATCCTGTGCCAGCCCACCTCGGAGGCGTCCTCGCCGCTGCTGACGCCGAAGGCCGTCGCGCGGCGGGCGCGGGCGGTGGAGAACCTGGCCTATGTCGTCTCGGCCAACAGCGGCGGGCTGGCCGGCATCCCGATTCCGGGCGACTCCACTAACGGCGGCTCCGAGCTGATCGACTACCAGGGGCGGGTGCTGGCGCAGGCGGGCGCGGGGGAGTCTCTGGTGGCGAGTGCGGAGCTGGACCTGGCGGCGTTGCGGCGGGCACGGGCGCGGCCCGGCATGGCGAACCTGCCGAGCCGGGTGAAGACCGGGTTGTGGGCGCAGGAGTACGGCCGGCACGACGGCGAGCGGCCGGACGGATTGTCGGACGGGCCGCGGGATCGGGCGTGGTTCGCGGCCCGGCAGGCGGAGACGATCGAGCGCCTGTACGGCCCCGGCCGGGAGACGAGCTAGGGGCCGGGCTCCGGGACGAGCATGGAGGCCACGTCCACCTGGGACTTCAGGTAGCCGAACTCGAACATGAGGTCCGCCACTCGCTGGATCCGCTTGGCGTTCAGCGAGGTCGGGAAGGTGCCCATGGCCATGGTCATCACCACCTGCTTGGGCGTCTGCGTGTACAGCGGAACGACTTCGGCCAGCTCGGCCCGGTCGGTCGCCGCCAGGCGCTGCGCCTTGGCGACCGCGCGCTGGAAGGCGGCGGCGGTGTTCGGGTGCTGGGCCACCCATTCTTGCGTGGCGGCCCAGCCGTCGATCGGCAGCGCGTCGGTGGGCCCGGTGTTGGTGTCGAGCAGCAGCCGGGCGCCGGCCTGCTGGGCGGCCGACAGGAACGGCTCCACCATCCAGGCCGCGTCGACCTGCTCGCTGGTGAGCGCGGCGAGCTGCGCCTGGAAGTCGATGGCGACGAACTTCACCTGCTTCGGCGTCACTTCATGGATCTTCAGGTGCGCGCTCATCGACACGGTGCCCAGGTTGTTCAGCGAGTTGACGGCGATCGTCTTGCCCTTGAGGTCCTGGGGCGTCTGGAGGGGTGAGTCCTTGCGTACGACGACGCCCGCGATGCCGGGAGCGGCCTGCAACGTATCCGAAAGGATCTTCAATGTGGCCGCGCCGCTGTCCTGAATGTTGATGAGCGAGACATAACTGCCCTTGAAGATGTCGAGGCCGCCGTTGAGGATCTTCGGCATGACCGCCTGAGGCGCCTGAATGATCTCCGTCTTGACGGTCAGCCCTTCGGCCTTGAAGAAGCCCTTGCGGTCGGCGATGAACACCACCGCCGACGAGGGTGTGGGGGTGACGCCGATGGTGAGCGTGGTCTTCTCCAAGCCGCCCGGCGGGCCGGGCGGATCGCCGGGGGCGCCGCCGCCGGAGCATCCGGCGAGTACGGCCGTGACCATGAACGCCGTGAACGCCCGAAAAGCCGAACCGGATTCCATTCAGTTTTCTCCTCGGCGAGTCAATCATCGAAGATCGCACTCGGTCAGGCGGTGATAGTACAGCAGAAACATGGGCTATTCCCATGAAATGGGATCACTCCTCCACCGGCAGATCGTCACTATTTGTCCAAAACCGTCATGCTTTTCGGCAATCGTGACTACCCGGGAGGAATCGGGCTCCATCAGCCATTCCTAAGGAAGTCAGGCTGTTTGTAAGGTTGGCCTACCTCGTTGGTATGTGCTCAAATTGCTCTTCGTCTAGGGGCCGCGTCACGTGCCTCACATGCCGGCGTGCGTTCCAGGCGAGAGGGTGGGGAGCCAGTGACGAACCAGCAGACCGCGCACCCCGTCCGCCCTCGATTAGCCCCGGTGCCCCAGCGGCCGCGGCGCCGCTTCCGCCTGCGGGACTGGCGGGTGCGCACCCGTCTGGTCGCCCTCATCGTCATTCCCACCGCGGTCGGCGTCGTGGTCGGGGCGCAGCAGGTCATCACCTCGTGGGCCGCGGCGAGCCAGTACCGGCTCGTGCTGGACAAGGCCGAGCTGAGTGAGGCGGTCATCGAGCTGACCCACCAGCTCGCGCAGGAGCGCGACCTCGCGGTGCGCTTCGTGGCCGCCGGCCGCCCGGCCGCGCGGGAGGAGCAGATGCGCGCGCAGTTCGTCCCCGTCGACGACGCGGCCGTCAAGCTGCGCGAAAAGGCGGCGGTGATCACCACCGACCACGGCGAGAACTCCTGGACCATCACCCAGCAGATGCTCAGCCGGCTGCCCGAGATCGCCGCCACCCGGGACACGGTGCTGAAGTCGCAACTGCTGGCGCTGCCCGCGATGACGAAGTACTCCCAGATCGTCAACGCCTTCCAGCAGTTCCACGACCAGGTCGGCCAGGGCGGCGACCAGGAGGCGCTGGCCAACGGCGTCCGCGCGCTGTCGGCCCTGTCCAAGGCGCACGAGGCCGCCTCCCAGCAGCGCGGCCTGCTCGCGGCGGTGGCCACCGCGGGCCGCTTCCAGAGCGGCGAGCTCGACCGGTTCATGGCCGCCCGCGCCCAGCAGGACAGCGAGGTCGCCGTGTTCAGGTCGGCGGCCACGCTCGACCAGTTGCAGACCTACGACGACACCGTCACCGGCACGCTGGTGGACCGCGCCGAGTCGATCAGGTTGCGCGCGCTCGCGCAGGCGGGGGAGTCTGGCCCGATCGACATCGATCCTGAGCGCCGCGACGACGCCGACCGCTGGTTCGAGGCCATCAGCGGCACCATCGACGGCATGTTCGCGGTCCAGCGGCGGCTCAGCGAGTCGATCAACGTGCAGAGCCGCACCCTGCAGGATGCCGCGCGCCGCGACGCCCTGCTGGCCGCCTTCTACAGCCTGCTGCTGCTCCTCGCGGTCCTGTTCGTCACCGTGATCATGGCCCAGTCGCTGGTCCGGCCGCTGCGCCGGCTGCGGACCGAGGCGCTGCACGTCGCCGGCGTCCGCCTGCCCGACACGGTGCGGGCGCTGCGTGAGACCGGCGACGAGTCCACCTTGGCCATCCCCCCGCTCGGGGTGGACTCCCGCGACGAGGTCGGCGAGGTCGCCAGGGCCTTCGACGAGGTGCACCGCGAGGCCGTCCGGCTGGCCGGGGAGGAGTCCAGGCTGCGGGCGAACGTCAACGCCATGTTCGTCAGCCTGTCCAGGCGCAGCCAGACGCTGGTGCAGCGGCAGATCAAGCTCATCGACGGCCTGGAGCGGGGGGAGCAGGACGAGCTGCGGCTGGCCAGCCTGTTCACCCTCGACCACCTGGCCACGCGCATGCGGCGCAACAACGAGAACCTGCTCGTCCTGGCCGGTCAGGAGCCGCCCCGGCGCTGGAACAAGCCCGTCGGCCTGGCCGACGTCGTCCGCGCGAGCCTGTCGGAGGTGGAGAACTACGAGCGGGTGACCGTCCAGATCGCCGAACGCGGCGCCGTGTCCGGGCAGGCGGTGAACGACATCATCCATCTGCTGGCCGAGCTGGTGGAGAACGCGTTGTCCTTCTCCCCGCACAACACGCCGGTCGGGGTCTCCGCCGGGACGATCGACGGTGGCGGCATCCTGCTGTCCATCACCGACACCGGCATCGGCATGGTGCCCGGCGAGCTGGCCGAGGCCAACGAGCGCCTGGGCAGCGCGCCCACGGTGGACGTCTCGGTCTCGCGCCGCATGGGCCTGTTCGTGGTGGCCCGGCTGGCCCACCGCCACGGCATCCAAGTGCGGCTGCGCCAGAACAGCTCCCGAGGACTGACGGCGACGGTGTTCCTGCCCGCCGCGCTGCTGCGCGCGCCGGCCCACCCGACGCCGGCGCCCCCGTTCGGCCGGGCGATGCCGGGGCCGGGCCCGCGTCCGCCGGGGGTCACCGAGTGGCCGTCCTTCGCCACCGACCCTCCGCTCGGGTCCGATCTCGCGTACGTGTCCGGGCTGCCGCTCGGGACTGATCCCGCGTACGCGTCCGATCTGCCGATCGGGTCCGATTCTCCGTACGTGCCGGATCCCGCGTACATCTCCGACCTGCCGCTCGTGACGAACGGGGACCAGCCCGTGATGTCACCGGCCTGGTCCCCGCCGCGTCTCGTCCCGCCGCGACGGGACCTCCTGCTCGACGGCCCGCCCGTCGCCGCCCCCTCGCCCGTGCCCGCCGCCGAGGAGTACCTGCCGATCTTCGCCGCGGTGCAGTCGGCGTGGTTCGACCGCGACGGGTCGGAGGGCTGGGGCTCGCCGCAGGCGGACGCGGGCTGGAGCGCCGCCGAGGCCGCCGCCGCGCCGGCCAACGACGGCGCGACCCCGTCCGGCCTGCCGAAACGGGTCCCGAAGGCGAACCTGATCCCCGGCACGGCCGCCACCGCGTCGGTGCCCAAGGGCGTCGCCCCCATCTCCCGCGTCGCGCCCGAGCAGGTCCGCGACCGCCTGACCAGCTTCCAGCAGGGTGTCCGGGCGGCCCGTGACGCCATCGGCATGCGCAACGTCCCTCCCTTCGCCCCGGGGAGCCCGAACCGCGAGGAAGGCCCATGACCCACAACAGCAACCTCGACTGGCTGATCACCGACTTCGTCCGATCGGTACCCGGCGTGGCGCACGCCGCCGTCGTCTCCTCCGACGGGCTGGCGCTGGCGACCTCCGACGGCTTCCCGCCTGATCGGGCCGACCAGCTCGCCGCCATCGCCTGCGGGCTGGCGAGCCTGACGCAGAGCGCGGCGAACCTGTTCCAGGGCGGCCGGCTCCTGCAGACCGTCGTGGAGATGCGGCACGGGCTCATGCTGAACCTGACCATCAGCGACGGCTCCTGCCTGGCCGTGCTGGCGGCGCCCGACTGCGACATGGGCCTGGTCGCGTACCAGATGACGCTCCTGGCCGAACGGGCCGGTCAGGTGCTCACTCCGGCGGTGCGCACCCGGCAGTTCAGGTGAGGGCGGATGAACGATCCGCGCTGGAGCTGTGGCCACCCGCCGCCCGACCTCTATGAGCCGGAGCAGGACTCGCCCGTGCGGCCGTACGCCGTCACCGGCGGGCGCACCGCGCCGTGCATCAAGCTGGCGATGGAGGCGCTGGTCCGCTCCATCGCGGCCCCGCCGCACGCCTTCGAGCTGATCACGCCCGAGTACGCCGCCATCAGCGACCTGTGCCGGCAGACCCGCTCGGTGGCCGAGATCGCGGCGTTGCTGCAGATCCCGCTGGGGGTGGCCAGGATCCTGATCGCGGACATGGCGACCGAGGGGCTCGTGCGGCTCTACCATCCGCGGCTGCGGGACGGTAGGCCCGATCCGGGTCTGCTGGAGCGGGTGCTCAGCGGGCTGCAACGCTTGTGACCCACCAGGTCGCCGCCGCCCTCCCGTCCACTGCCCCGGCCCTGCTCCGGTTCGGCACGCCTTCCTTCCCTTGATCCGGTCCTGGCGAGCAAGCCCAACTCCCGCCACTGTGGCGAGATCGTCGAGCTGATGGTCCATCGCGACGCGCGTGGCCGGGGTCTGTCACGCGCCCTGCCGGCCACCGCCGAGCGGGCCGCCCTCGATGCCGGCGTCGAGCTGCTGATGCTGGACCCCGATACCGGCAGCACCGCCGAGCACGTCTGTCTCACCGGTGGCTGGACCCGCTACGGCATCGTCCCCGGCTACGCCGGCGCCCTGCTCGACTGCAGCTTCTTCTGTAAGCGCCTCAGAGAGCCTGCGTGAAGCTCACCCGATCTGCGCGCGCAGTGTCTGGGTGAGCGTGTCGAGGTCGGCCAGGCGCTGGGCGGGGGCCAGGCGTGCGGCCGTGGCGACGAGCAGCAGTTCGGTGACGGCGATTTCGTGCGCGAGCGGCGCGATCGGCCCGGCCGCCTCGCGCGGCAGCGTGATCAGCACTTCCGCCTCGGCGGCCAGTGGCGACATCCAGGCGTCGGTGACGAGCACCAGGTGCGCGCCGCGCGTGCGGGCGGCCTGCGCGAACCGGGCGGTGTCCGCGGAGTAGCGGCGGAAGTCGTAGGCGACGACGACGTCGGCGGCGCTCAGATCGAGCACGGTGCGGGCGCGGGCGTGCGCGGCCTCAGGCACGCGGTGCGCGCCGGGGCGCAGGGCGGCGAGCTGGCGGATAAGGTATTCGGCGGCCAGCTCGCTCAGGGGTCCGCCCAGCGCCCACACGGTCCTGGCCCTGGCCAGGAGTGCGCCCACGGCGTCGAGCAGCGGCTCGGTCACGGCGTCCAGCGTGCCGTCCAGCCCGGCCCGCAACTCCGCGGCCGCCCTCCCCAACGCCGAACCACCCTCCTCGGCCACCCCGCCACCGGAGCTTCCCGGGGTTGGCGGCACGTCGATGGGTGCTGCCGGCGCCGCTTCCGCGACGAACTCGTGCAGTCGTGACCGGTCCCGCGCCCCGTCCCTGACGGCGGCCTGGAAGTCGGCGAACCCGTCGTATCCCAGCCGGTCGAACAGCCGCGAGGCCGTCGGCGGGCTCACCCCGGCCCGCTCGGCCAGCGCCCGCAACGACCCCAGGCCCGCGAACGGATAGTCGTCGAGCAGCACCCGCACCACGGCCCGCTCTCCGGGCGGCAACTCGGGATAAACGGCGCCGAGCCTCGCGGCCACCGGATCCTTCTCCATGCTGACAAATGTTACACCACTACGCGCTTTTTCGCCGCTAGGTAACGGATGTTACGGTTCAGGATATGACGCTCTGGAAACGAGTTGCGCCTGGCGGGGCAGCGGACGGTCGCCTACGAGATCGCGGACGTCCTGGGCGACGCCCCCGACGTGCACTGCCTGCCGGTGGGCAACGGCGGCAACATCACCGCCACCTGGGGCGGCTACCGCACCTACCGGGAAGCGGGCCGGGCGAGCACGCTGCCGCGGATGTGGGGGTTCCAGGCGGCCGGCTCGGCGCCGCTCGTGCACGGCGCGCCCGTCGCGGACCCGCGTACCGAGGCTTCCGCCATCCGCGTCGGCAACCCGGCCACCTGGGAGGGCGCCGTCGCGGCCCGCGAGGAGTCCGGCGGGCTGATCGCCGCGGTGACCGACGAGCAGATCTTCGCGGCGTACCGGCTGCTGGCCCGCCGCGACGGCGTCTTCGCCGAGCCCGCCTCGGCCGCCGGGGTGGCCGGGGCTGCTCGACCAGCACGCGCGCGGCGCGCTGGCGCCCGGCCTGCGGATCGTGATCACGCTCAGCGGGAACGGGCTGAAGGATCTGGACGCCGCTCTGCGCGACGGTTACACCTCCACCGAGACGTCCGCGGCCACCGCCGACGTGGCCCGCGCCCTGCGTCTGGCTGCCTGACCTACCTGCGAGAACTACCTAAAGTAACTGTATGGCAACGTTATGTGATTAGTCTCTCGGGCATAAATGTCGCGACAAAGCCGACGAGGCAGCCGATAGGACGATTCGCCCTCTCCGTCTGTGCCCGATCGGTCATCCCTCTTTCCCAACAGGACGCCTCCGTGCCCGCGACAAGACTGCCCCCTGCCCTCCGACGTACGGCCGCCGCCGTCCTCCTGCTCGCCGCGGCGGCGGCCTCGGCCTCGATGCCGGGCGCCCGCGCTCCCGCCACCGCCCGCCACCCCGTGACGCCGCCCGCCACCGCGTCCGTCACCTCGCCCGCCACCGCCTCCGCGACCGAGGCCGCCCCCTGCGAACGCCGGCTCCAGTCCGGCCACACCTACCGCGCCGGCCGGCACGCCTACAGGATCTTTCCACCGACGAGGCCGGCGCGTGGGAGGCCAGGATCACGAAAGCGTTCCTGACGGCACGCTGCGACCGGGACGGCCTGTAGGAGAGGTATCGATCGCTCGCAGATGATCGCCCGGAAAGTTGTGGGATCCCCCCATGCCTGACTGGCGGTGTTCTGGTGTGAGATCGACCCCATGATGGTTGAAGGGAAACGGCGCGGATTCCCGACGGGGGATCTGGCGAGGGTGGCCGTGTTCGCCGCGTTGATCGCGGTGCTCGGCCTGCCCGGCACACTGAACGTCTTCGGCAACACCGTCCCCATCACGCTGCAGACACTGGGCGTGATGCTGGCGGGCGCGATCCTCGGCACGTGGCGGGCCGCGCTGGCCGTGACCGTGCTGCTCGTGCTGGTCGCCGCCGGTCTGCCGCTGCTGGCGGGGCGGGGCGGGCTGGGAGTGTTCGCCTTGCCGTCGGCGGGGTTCCTGATCGGCTGGATCCCCGGGGCGGCGGTGACCGGCTGGCTCGTCGAACGGGCGGGCCGCACCCCGAGCCTCGGCCGCCTGGTGGTGGCGTGCCTGGTGGGCGGCATCGGGGTGATCTACCTGTTCGGCATCCCCGGGCAGATGCTCATCACCGGGTTGCCGCTGGGGACGGTGCTGGCGCTCACCGCCACCTTCCTGCCCGGCGACGTGATCAAGGCGGTGCTGGCGTCGGTCGTGGCCCGCGGGACGCAGCGCGCCTACCCGGACGCGGTGCCGGCCGTGCATCGCGAGCGGCTGCGGGCCGGCGGGGAGCGTTGATCCTTGCCGGTCGCCGAACACCTCATGCGGCACGCCGCCGAGCGCCCGGCGCGGCCGGCGGTGCGCGGTCCCGACGGCGACCTCGGCTACGGCGAGCTCGCCGCGAACGTCAACGGCGCCGCCCGCCATCTCCTCGGCCGGGGCGGCGGCCCGGGGGCGCTGGTCGCGATCGGGCTGGCGGACCCGGTCGCGCTGCTCATCGCCGTGCTGGCCGCCGACCTGGTGGGCGCCATGCCGCTGGTGGGCGATCCCGCCTGGGACCGGGAGCGGTGGGCGCGGGTCACCGGTGCGGCCGTCGTGGACGTCCACGTCGACACGCCGCTCCCGCCTGAAGCCGGTCCGGCGCTGGTCGACGTTGGCACGCCGTTCTCGTACGAGGCGGGTGCGAACGTGGTCGACGTTGGCACGCCGCTCTCGTACGAGGCCGATCCCGGTCTGGTGCGTCGGCCGTCGCCGGAGGATCGGGCGTGGGCGTGCTTCAGCTCGGGCAGTACCGGCAGGCCGCGTGCCATCGTCCGTACGCGGGCGTCGTGGACGGAGTCGTTCCGGCATCTCAGCGACCTGGCCGGGATCGGCCCGGACGACGTGGTGCTCGTGCCGGGCCCGCTGGTCTCCTCCCTGTACGCCTTCGCCGCCGTGCACGCCCTGGCCACGGGCGCGACGGCGGTCGTGCCCGGCCGCTGGCCCGAGCGGTCGCTGGCCGCCCTTCTGGACGAGGCCACCGTCGTGCACCTGGTGCCGCACCGGCTGCCCGACGTGCTGGCCCATCCGGGCACACTGCGCACGGCCGTCGTCGGGGGCGCGGCGCTGGCGCCGGGGACGCGGGCGGAGGCGGCGCGGGCCGGGGTGAGCGTGGTGTCGTACTACGGGGCGACCGAGTTGTCGTTCGTGGCGGTGGACGTCGACGGGGGTGGGCTGCGCCCTTTTCCGGGGGTGGAGATCGAGGTGCGGGAGGGCGCCGCGGCCGAGGGCGGGCAGGCGCTGGGCGAGGTGTGGGTACGGTCGCCGTGGGTGGCCGACGGCTATCTGGGTGAGGTGGCGGGGCCGTTGCGACGCGACCATGGCGGCTGGGTGAGCGTGGGCGACCTGGCGGAGGCGTACCGGCCAGGGGAGGTGTTGCGGGTGCGCGGGCGAGGTGACGGCGCGATCCAGACCGGCGGCGCGACCGTCGTGCCCGAGGACGTCGAGGAGGTGCTGCGGAGGGTTCCAGGGGTGGGGGACATCGTGGTGGTCGGCTCGCCGCACCCGTACCTGGGCTCCGTGGTCACGGCCATCGTGGAGACGGGCAGCGCCACGCCGCCGCGCGCGCTGCTGGAGGCGGTGGCCAGGAGCGGGCTGGACGTGGCGCAGCGGCCACGCCGCTGGTACGCGGTGCCGAGCCTGCCGCGCACCCAGACCGGCAAACCCGCGCGCGCCTTGGTGGCGGCCCGCCTGGCCGGCGGCGACCCGGACATCCGGCGGCTGGCCTGACATGCGCGACGAACCTCTCACCGCAGGGTCCGGCGGACGGGACGCGCCTGTGATCGTGGCGGCGCGGCGGACGCCGATCGGCACGGCCGGGCACGCGTTCAAGGAGCTGACCGTGGAGCTGCTGGCCGCCCCGGTGATCGCGGCCGTGGCCCGTGACACCGGCGGGCGGCCGGTGGACGACGTGGTGCTGGGCAACTGCATGGGGCCCGGCGGCAACGTGGCCAGGGTGTCGGCGCTGGCGGCGGGGCTGGGGCACGGCGTGCCGGGGGTCACGGTGGACCGGCAGTGCGGCAGCGGTCTGGCCGCGATCCTGGTGGCCGCGCAGGCGGTACGCGCCGGCGACATGGACCTCGTGATCGCCGGCGGCGCCGAGAGCGCCTCGACCGCGCCGCTGCGTACGCGCCGGGGGGCGGCGCAGCCGTACGATCGGGCGCCCTTCACGCCGGGCGGCCATCCCGACCCGGACATGGGACCGGCCGCCGAGGCGCTGGCGGCGGCGCGCGGCGTCAGCCGGGAGCGTCAGGACGCCTACGCCTGCCGCAGCCACGCCCGCGCGCTGGCCGCCCGCGAGGCCGGCCGTTTCGAGCAGGAGATCGTCCCGATCGGCGGGCGCTTCGCCGACCAGCGTCCGCGCCCGCTGCGGCCGGCGTCACTGGCCCGGCTGCCTGCGGCGTTCGTGGCGGACGGTACAGTGACGGCCGGTAATTCCTCTCCCATCAGCGACGGCGCGGCGGCGGTGGCCATCGTGCCCGAGCGGCTGCGGGCGGGGCTGCCGGGGATGCGGCTGGTGGCCGGGGCGGTCGTCGGGTGCGATCCGGAGTTGCCCGGGTGGGGTCCGGTGCCGGCCGTGCGGCGGGTGCTGGCGCGAGCGGGGGTGGACGTGGAGCGGGTGGCGGCGGTGGAGATCGTGGAGGCGTTCGCGGCGCAGGTGCTGGCGGCGACGGACGCTCTCGGGCTCGATCCCGGCGAGCGGGTGTGCGTGGACGGCGGCGCGCTCGCGCTCGGCCATCCGTGGGGGGCCACCGGCGCGGTCGTGGTGACCAGGCTGTTCAGCAGGCTCGTCCGCGCGGGCTCCCCGCCGGGGACGCTGGGCCTGGCGGCGGCCGCGGTCGGCGGCGGCCTGGGCGTGGCCGCCCTGTTCGAGGTGGTGTGAGGTGATCGAGTTCGGCGACGTGCGCGTGCGCCTGGGCGGGCGTGAGGTGTTGTGCGGCATCACCGCCGCCCTGCCCGAACGGCGCGTCGGCGTGGTCGGGGCCAACGGCTCGGGCAAGAGCACGCTGGCCCGTCTGATCAACGGCCTGGCGATGCCGACGTCCGGCGACGTCACCGTGCTGGGCCTGGACACCCGCCGCAACGGCGCCAGGATCAGGCGTGATGTCGGGTTCCTGTTCACCGATCCGGACGCGCAGATCGTGATGCCGACGGTGGCCGAGGACGTGGCCTTCTCGCTGCGCCGCAAGGGGCTGACGCGCGCGGAGGTCGAGCGGCGCGTGCACGAGGTGCTGAGCAGGTACGGCCTGGCCGGGCACGCCGACCATCCCGCCCACCACCTGTCGGGCGGCCAGAAGCAGTTGCTCGCCCTGTGCTCGGTGATGGTGCTGGAGCCGCGGATCCTGGTGATGGACGAGCCGACCACCCTGCTGGACCTGCGTCATTCCCGTCAGGTGGCCGGCCTGCTGCGGGAGATGCCGCAGCAGGTGCTGGTGGTCACCCACGACCTGCCGCTGCTGGCGGGCTTCGACCGGGTGCTGGTGCTCGACCAGGGCCGGATCGTCGCCGACGGCGCACCCGAGGACGCCATCGGCCATTACCGGAAGCTGATGGCGTGAACGACCTCACCGGCGCCTACGTCCCCGGCTCCTCGCCGCTGCACCGGCTGCCCGCGGGCGCCAAGCTGGGCGCTCTGGCGCTGGCGTGCACGACGCTGATGCTGCTGCGCTCGCCCCTGGCGCTGGCCGGGGCGGCGGCGGTCGTGGTGCTGCTGTACGCGCTGTCGCGGGCGGGGGTGGCGGCGGCCTGGGCGCAGGTCCGGCCGGTCCGCTGGTTCGCGGTGGTGTTGTTCGCGATGCAGTGGGCGTTCGTGAGCCTGGACGGGGCGGTGACCACGACGCTGCGCGTGGTGCTGGCGGTGGCGCTGGCCGGCCTGGTCACGCTCACCACCCGCACGTCGGCCATGATGGCCGCGCTGGAACGTTGCCTGGCCCCGGCGCGGTTCGCCGGTCTGGACCCGTTCCGGCTGTCGTTGCTGCTGTCGCTGACCATCCGCAGCGTGCCGGTGGTGGCCGGGCTGGCCGTGCGCGTGCGGGAGGCCCAGCGGGCCAGGGGGGTCGAGCGCAGCCTGCGCGCGTTCGCGGTGCCCCTGGTGGTGAGCTCGCTGCGGCACGCCGACGCGCTGGGCGAGGCGCTCAGCGCCCGCGGTCTCGACGACTGAGCTCCCACCTATGCCAGGTTTGACTTATATAAGCACCACCTGAAATACTCGGGCCGTGCACGCATTCGACGTCCTCGGCGATCCGGTGCGACGCCGGATCCTGGAACTGCTGGCAGGCGGCGAGCAGAGCTCCGGCGAGGTCACCACCGTCATCCAGGCGGAGTTCGGGATCTCCCAGCCCGCCGTCTCCCAGCATTTGCGGGTGCTGCGCGACCACGGGTTCGCCAGCGTCCGCGCCCAGGGGACCCGCCGCCTCTACGCCGTGCAGGCGGCGCCGCTGCAGGAGGTCGACCTCTGGCTGGAGCGTTTCCGTGGTTTCTGGTCCCAGCGCCTTGACGCCCTGGGGACGGAGCTGGCCAGGGGCAAGCGCGAGCGTCGCAAGCAAGACGACACCTGACCCTTCACCACTTCGGAGGACATCTCATGGACATCGTCGACGAGGTTTCCCGCGCTCACCGCGAGCTCATCAACGGCGAGCGCAAAGTCGTGACACTGCGGCGCCACTACGACGCCGAGATCGAGGACGTGTGGGAAGCCTGCACCGACCCTGAGCGCCTCAAGCGCTGGTTTCTGCCGGTGAGCGGGGACTTCCGCGTCGGGGGCGGCTACCAGCTCGAAGGCAACGCCGGGGGCGAGATCCTGCGCTGCGAGCGGCCCACCCTGCTCAAGGTCACCTGGCTGTTCGGCGAGGCCCCCGGCTTCTCGGAGGTGGAGCTCCGCCTGTCGGCCGTCGACGGCGGCACCGGCTTCGAGCTGCGGCACACCGCCGAGGTGCCGCCCGAGATGTGGTCGCAGTTCGGCCCCGGCGCGACCGGCATCGGCTGGGACCTGGCACTGCTGGGCCTGGCCCTGCACCTGTCGGGCGGCGAGCGGCCCGACGAGGCCACCTTCCACCTGACCGGCGAGGGCCGGCGCTTCATCACCGAGAGCAGCCGGTCCTGGGGCCAGGCGCACGAGGCCGCGGGCGGCCAGCCGGACGTGGTCGCCGCCTCCGTCGCCGCCACCACCGCGTTCTACGCCCCCGACGAGGAGCCCAGCGCATGAGCCAGAAGATCCACACGTTTCTCATGTTCCAGAACGAGGACGCCGAGGAGGCGATGAACTTCTACGTGTCCCTGTTCGAGGACGCCAAGGTCGTCGACGTCACGCGCTACGGCCCCGGGGAGCCCGGCAAGGAGGGGACGGTCAAGCACGCCCTGTTCACCCTGGCGGGCCAGGAGTACATGTGCATCGACAGTGCCGTCCAGCACGGCTTCACCTTCACGCCGTCGGTCTCGCTCTGGGTGGGATGCGACAGCGAGGAGGAGCTCGCCCGCTTGTACGCGGCGCTGCTGGAGGGCGGCCAGCCGCTGATGCCGCTGGGCGACTATGGGTTCAGCACGAAGTTCGGCTGGGTCAACGACCGGTTCGGCGTTTCCTGGCAGCTCAACCTGCCTTGAGGTCTCAGCCCGGTTCGCCTGGTATGAGGTAGGGTGAGTGAGCACTTACTGACTCGTCCAGGGAGGGTGTGCCATGAGGCTCGCGGTCTTCGGAGCGACCGGCGGCATCGGGCTGGAGCTGCTGCGGCAGGGGCTCGATCGGGGTCATGAGGTGACCGCCGTCGTACGGGACGCCTCCCGGCTGCCCACGGGCCTGCGCGAGCGCTTGGACGTCGTCGAGGCCGACGTGATGATCGCGGGCGCGATCGCGCCCGCGATCAAGGGCAGGGACGCCGTGCTCAGCGCCATCGGCCCGCGCGGGCGGGGCCCGACGACCGTGCACTCGGCCAGCATGGCCGCCATTCTGGCGGCCATGCGCGGTGCCCGGGTGCGGCGCGTGCTGATGGTGAGCGCGAGCGGGCTGGTGGCCGACGCCGGCGACGGCCCGTTCACGCGGTACGTGCTCAAGCCGCTCCTCGTGCAACGGGCGTTCCGGCACTCCTACGCCGACCTGGCCGAGGCGGAGCGGCTCTTGCGGGCGGCTCCCGCCGGTGAGGCGGACCGGACGGCGGACTGGACGGCGGACTGGACGATCGTGCGGCCGTCGCGGCTGACGGACGCGGGGCTCACCGGCCGTTACCGCACCGTCAGGGACCTCAACGTGCGGGGCGGCATGAGCACGACGCGGGCCGACGTCGCCGACTGCATGCTGGAGCTGGCCGGCGATCCCACGTCGGTGGGCCACGTCGTCTCGGTGGCCTCCTGAGGATCAGCCGGTCTTCGCTGGTCTTCGGTGGGTCAGGGTCTTCGCTGGTCTCCGGTCGTCTTCGCTGATCTTTGTGGCTCCGGTGGTCTCCTCGGGCCCGGCGGCGATCAGCCGGCGAGTGCTGAGGGGTCGCGTTCTGGTGGGCCGGCGGGCCACCAGTGGCCGTCGCGGCGGGTGAAGGGGTACCAGCGGCCGTCGCGGCCGTAGCGGAGCTGGAGCGCGCCGAGGGTCCAGCGGTTGCGCCATGCCGCCACCTGGGGTGGCCGCTCGCCGTCCCAGCCCGCCTCCAGCAGCGCCTGGGCTCTGGCCAGGTCCTGGCGGGGTGGCGTCCAGGGGGTTTCGAGGGCGTCGAGGCCATCGGCGCCGCCGTACCGCCAGGCGAGGACGGCGGCGTCGAGCCCGAGGGGCAGGTCGTGGTCGGCGGCCAGGCGGATGCGGTCCTGGTGTTCGGTGAGATCCGGGAGACGGCCGCGCAGGAGCAGGTCGCGGGCGCGTGAGGCGGCGGAGACGACGAGCACGCGCAGGGCGGCCACGTCGGGGGCGGGGTCGGGGCCGACACCCGCGCCGACACCTGGGCCGACACCTGGGCCGGCGTCTGGGCTGACGCCCGGGTCGGCGCCCGGGCCGGTGGGTGGGCCGAGGTCGGGCGGGGCGAAGGCGGTGGAGAGGGTGTCGAGCGGCGGCGGCTCGGGCAGGGGCGGCACCCCCGCCGCGAACGCCTCGGCCGCCGCCACCCCACCGGCACCGGCACCTCCCGGACCGGTCCCGTCCCGGCTGGCGCCTCCCGGGCTGGTGGCGTCCCGGCTGGTGTCATCCGTGCTGGTGCTGCTCGTGTTCGTGGTGCCCGGCCGGGGTGTGCCGTCTTTCAGGGCGGCGGTGGCCGGGGCCTCGCGCCGCTGGAGGGCGTCGATCAGCTCCTGTTCGCCGCGCCCGCGCATCAGCAGCAACACGAACGGGTCGGCGTCCAGCAGCCACGACGCCTGGTAGCACAGGGCGGCGGCGTGCTCGCAGGGGTGGCCCCAGTCGGGGCAGGGGCATTCGGGTTCGAGGTCGCCGACGGCCGGCAGCAGCGGCACGGCGACGTCCTCGGCGGCGGCGACGAGGTCGTGGGGCATGTCGCGGTCGAGTAACGCGGCGATGTGCCCGGCCTTGGCGGCGACCTGGTCCAGGAAGCGCTGCCAGGCGGCGTCGGTGAGCTGCTCGACGCGGACGACGGTGTCGTACTCGCTCTCGGTGACGGCGGCGATGCGGCCGGGGCTGACGGTGATGGGGCCGACCTGCCCGGTCTTGGCGTACGCGCGGCCTTTGCGGAGCAGGCCGTGGTCCAGGGAGGTGTCCTCCATGGCCTTGACCCAGGCGCGTCCCCACCAGGAGGTGGCGAAGCGGGCGCCGGCGCGTTGCGGCGGGAAGGCGGGGAATCCGCGGGCGTCGTTCATCGGGGCCTTCCCGGTCATCGCAGCTCCACGAGGGCGGCGAGTTCGGCGTCGGTCAGCTCGGTCAGGGCGGCCTCGCCGGAGGCGAGCACGGCGTCGGCGAGTGAGCGTTTGGCGGCCAGCATCGCGGCGATGCGGTCCTCGATCGTGCCTTCGGTGATCAGGCGGTGCACCTGGACGGGCCGGGTCTGGCCGATGCGGTAGGCGCGGTCGGTGGCCTGGTCCTCCACGGCGGGGTTCCACCAGCGGTCGTAGTGGATGACGTGGTCGGCGCGGGTGAGGTTCAGGCCGGTGCCGGCGGCTTTGAGCGACAGCAGGAACACCGGCGCCTGCCCGTCCTGGAAGCGCTGGACCATCTCCTCGCGGCGGGCGACCGGGGTGCCGCCGTGCAGGAGCTGGGTACTGACGCCCTTGGCCTTCAGGTGCTGTTCCAGGAGGCGGGCCATGACGACGTACTGGGTGAAGACCAGCACCGCGCCGTCCTCGGCGACGATGGTGTCGACGAGCTCGTCGAGCAGTTCCAGCTTGCCGGAGCGGCCGGGCAGGCGCGGGGCGCTCTCGTGCAGGTACTGGGCGGGGTGGTTGCAGATCTGCTTGAGCCCGGTGAGGAGCTTGACGATGAGGCCGCGTCTGGCCATGCCCTGCGCGCCGGCGATCTGGGTCATGATCTCGCGGACGACGGCCTCGTACAGGGCGGCCTGCTCGGTGGTGAGCGCGACCGGGCGGTCGGTCTCGGTCTTGGGCGGCAGTTCGGGCGCGATGCCGGGGTCGCTCTTGCGGCGGCGCAGCAGGAACGGCCCCACCAGCTTCGACAACTTCCCGGCGGTCTCGGCGTCGCCGGATTCGACAGGTCTGGCCCATCGTGCCCGGAACCGGGCCAGCGGGCCGAGCAGCCCGGGCGTGGCCCAGTCGAGGATGGCCCACAGCTCTGACAGGTTGTTCTCCACGGGGGTGCCGGTCAGTGCCACGCGGGCGGCGGCGGGGATCTCGCGCAGCGCCTTGGCGGTGCCGGAGGCGGGATTCTTGACGTGCTGGGCCTCGTCGGCCACGAGCAGGCCCCACGGGTGGGCGGCGAGCAGGGCCGCGTCCAGCCGCATGGTGCCGTACGTGGTGAGCACGAACCCGTCCTCGGTCAGGGCGCGGGCGGCGCCGTGGTAGCGGCGTACGGGGACGCCGGGCGCGAATCTGGTGATCTCGCGTTCCCAGTTGCCCAGCAGGGAGGCCGGGCACACCACGAGCGTCGGCCCGCCGGCGCCGGCGCGGTGCAGGTGCAGGGCGATCAGCGTGATCGTCTTGCCGAGTCCCATGTCGTCGGCCAGGCAGGCGCCGAGTCCGAGCGAGGTGAGCTGGGCCAGCCAGCGCAGTCCGGCGAGCTGGTAGTCGCGCAGGGTGGCGGCGAGCGCGGCGGGCGGGCCCGCGTCGGCGGGTTCGGACAGGCGTTCGCGCAGGTCGCGCAGCCAGGCGGTGGGTTCGGCTGCTACCTGCTCACCGTCGACCTCGACGGCGCCGGTGAGGGCGGCGCCGAGGGCTTCGAGGCCGGTGAGGGGTTTGAGGTCGCGCTGGCGGGCTTTGCGGGCGAGGTCGGGGTCGATGAGGACCCATTGGTCGCGTAGCCGTACGACGGGGCGGTGGGCTTCGGCCAGCCGGTCCATCTCGGCGGCGGTCAGGCGTTCGCCGCCGAGGGCGAGCTGCCAGTCGAAGCTGGTCAGGTGGCTGCCGCCGAGGAAGGACGGCAGGTCGGACGGCGGGTTGTCGCGCTCGCCGATGACGGCGCGGGCGGTGAGGCCGTGGACGAGCGCCTTGGGCCAGTGGACTTCGACGCCGGAGGCGGCCAGGCGGCCGGCGGCCGCGGTGAGAAGGTCTTCGACGTCGCCGTCGGTGAGGGTGAGCTCGTCGGGGACGGCGTTGTCGAGCAGGCGTTCCAGGCGGGGCCAGGTGTGGGCGGCGCGGCGGATGGCGAGGGTGGCCTCGATCCTGGCTCGCGGGCCGAGGCCGGGGTCGTGTCCCTGCCACAGGTCGGCGGCGTCGACGACGAGGGAGGGGTCGGCCAGGCTGTGGAGCTGGACGACGGCGCGGAAGTCGGCGGCGGCCAGGTCGTCGGCCTCGATGCGCAGGGACAGCCGCACGCCGGAGTCGAGCCCGGCCGACACCTCCTCGGCCCAGTGGCGCAGGTGGGGGACCTTGACCGGCCGGGTGGCGGCGTAGGCGGTGGTTCCGGTGGCGCGGACGGCGCCCGGGGAGCGGGGCATGGTGTCGGCGACGGCGTCGAGGAAGGCCCGTACGAGGGGTTCGGCGTCGGGCAGCCGCACCTGCCCGCCGTCGTGCCCGCCGTCGTGCCCGCCGTCGTGCCCGCCGTCGTGCCCGCCGTCGTGCCCGCCGTCCGGGGCGCCGGAAGGGGCGCCGGAAGAGGCGTCGGACGGGCCGCCGGACGGGGCCGGGAGCGGGATGGCGCGGGCGCCGGCGGGCATGGCGTCGGCGAGGTCGCGGATGCGCTGGACGTCGGCGGCGTCCAGCGGCCCGGCCCGCCACGCGTCGTGGCCGCCGGCCGACACGCCGGGCAGGATGCGTCCCCGGGTGACGAGCTGGAGCGCGACCAGCGCCACGGCTCCCCAGAAGCGGGCGGCGGGGTGGGCCTGGGGGTCGGTGCGCGCCCTGGCCAGCGCCGCGACGGCCTCGCCGACGGGGATGAGCACGGCCGGCGCCTCGCGGACGCGTACCGTGACCCCGTCCTGTTCGGCCACGGTCACGGTGGCGGGGCCGCCGGGGTCGAGGAAGGCCATGTGCCCCGATCTGGGCGGGTCGCCGGGCTGGAAGAGTGCCGCGTGCCGTGCCGGTTCCGTCATGAGGCTCACGGCCGTACAGTGTACGGTACGTGGGGGTGTGGTTTACCACAGTCGCCGCCCGGGTGAGCTCCTCATTACCGTCATATCCGATCATCCGTAGCCTTGGGGTATGACTGATTGGCTCGTTGGACTGATGGAAAGCCTCGGGGCGCCCGGGGCGGGGCTCGCGATCGCGCTGGAGAACCTGTTCCCGCCCCTGCCCAGTGAGGCCATCCTGCCCCTGGCCGGCTTCACCGCCGGCCGCGGCAAGATGGATCTGCTCGACGCGCTGGTCTGGACGACCCTCGGCTCCGTGATCGGGGCTTTGGCGCTCTACTGGGTGGGCGCGCTGCTGGGCCGCGATCGGACGCTGGCCATCGCCGCGAAGCTGCCCCTCATCAAGACGTCCGACATCGAGAAGACCGAGGCCTGGTTCCAGCGCCACGGCCGCAAGACGGTGTTCTTCGGGCGCATGATCCCCGTCTTCCGCAGCCTCATCTCCATCCCGGCCGGCGTCGAGCGGATGCCGCTGCTGACGTTCACGTTGCTGACGACGGCCGGCAGCGCCATCTGGAACACCATCTTCGTGCTGGCCGGCTTCTACCTCGGTGACAACTGGTCCCTGGTGGAGGGATACGTGGGCATCGGCACCAATGTGGTCATCGGGCTGGTGGCGCTCGCGATCGTGGTGTTCGTCGTCGTCCGCGTGGCCGAACGGCGCAAGGGCAGGCATGCGAGCCGCCGCTGAGGGACTGCGGCTGCTGGGCGCGGTGGCGCTGGGCGCGCTCAGCGCGGTGGCGGAGCTGGCGTTCCTGCTGGCGGTGCTGCCGTTGCCCGCCCATCCGAACGTCACCGCCGCGGCCCGCCGCCTGGCCCGCCTGGAGGCCCGCAGGCTCGGCCTGGACACCGCCTCCCTCGACGGGCTCGGCGACAACGGACGGGTGCTGCGCTATCTGGCCTGCCGGGTCCCGGTGGGCGTGCTGGGCGGCCTGGTGATCGCCCTGCTGGTGTCCGGGGCGGGCGCGGGGGTCCTGATCGTGACCGCGTGGGCGGGCGGGCGGCCGTTCGACGGGATGTCGCCGTCGCTGCCGCTCGTGCTCTACCTCGTGGTGGCGGGGTTCGTGCTGCTGTTCCTGGATCTGTCGGGGGTGATGGGCGTGCACGGGGTGGAGCGGCGGCTGGCGGTGCGGCTGCTGAGCCCGGACCGTACACGGGTGCTGGAGCGCCGGATCGCCGAGCTGGCCGAGAGCCGGGCGGGCGTCGTGGCCGCTGTCGACTCCGAGCGGCGCCGCATCGAGCGGGACCTGCACGACGGGCTGCAGCAGCGGCTGGTGGCGCTGTCGATGCTGATCGGCCGTGCCCGGCGCGGGCGGGCCGAGCTGCTGGAGCAGGCCCACCAGGAGGCGCAGCAGGCGCTGGCCGAGCTGCGCGAGGTGGCCTGGCGGGTCTATCCGAGCGGGCTGGACTCCCTGGGGCTGGGCGAGGCGCTGGCGGGGGTGGCCGAGCGCTCGATCGTGCCGGTCGCCGTGACGTGCGAGCTGCGGCGCCGGCCGCCGATGGCGGCGCAGACGGCCGCGTACTTCGTGGTCTGCGAAGCGGTGACGAACGCGGCCAAGCACGCCGGGGCCACCCTCATCACGGTCGAGGTGCACGAGGAGGAGAGCGCGGTGCGCGTACGGGTGCGTGACGACGGCGCGGGCGGCGCCGACCCGGCCGGCAGCGGCCTGGCCGGGCTGGCCCGGCGGGTGGCCGCGCTGGACGGCGCCTTCGAGGTGCGCAGCCCGGCGGGCGGGCCGACGGCGATCACGGCGGTGCTGCCATGCGGGTGATCCTGGCCGAGGACTCCACCCTGCTGCGCGAGGGCCTGGTGCGGCTGCTGCTGGAGGAGGGCCACGAGGTGCCGGCGGCGGTCGGCGACGGCGACGCGCTGGTGTCGGCCGTCGCCGGCCACCGGCCGGACATCGTGGTGGTGGACGTGCGGATGCCCCCGACCCACACCGACGAGGGGCTGCGGGCGGCGCTGGAGATCCGGCGCCGCTGGCCGGAGGTCAAGGTGCTCGTGCTGTCGCAGTACGTGGAGAAGCGCTACGCCACCGAGCTGATGAGCGCCGACGTCGAAGGTGTCGGCTACCTGCTGAAGGACCGGGTGGCGCAGGTGGGCGACTTCCTCGACGCGCTGGAGCGGGTCGGCGCGGGCGGGGCGGCGTTCGATCCCGAGGTGGTGCGGCAGTTGCTGGCCCGCACGACACAGGTGGATCCGCTCGCGCGGCTGACGGCGCGGGAGCGGGAGGTGCTGGAGCTGATGGCGCAGGGGCTGACCAACGCCTCGATCGCGCAGGCCCTGCACGTGTCGCAGTCGGCCGTGGAGAAGCACGTGAACTCGCTGTTCGAGAAGTTGCGGTTGTCGCACACCACCGGCTACAGCAGGCGGGTGCTGGCGGTGCTGCACTTCCTGCGGTCCTGACCCGTTACGGCCCGCCCTCCTCCGCCTCATCGATCGGGGCGATGCCGGGGTCGGCGTAGGGTCCGCCGGCGGTGTGCCGGGCCCGCCGGGCCGCCTCCTCGGTGACGCGCAGCACGTACAGGCCGGCGCCGGGGTCGAGGGCGATCAGCCCGAACGCGGCGTCGAGGTCGGGCTCGGCCAGCTGCAGCCGGTCCAGGGCGTCGGCGAGCGTCGCGCCGGGAGCGAGCCGTACCGTGATCAGGACCATGACGAAGTCGCCGGCCGGCGGGCGCTGGACGGCAGAGCTCTTCCCGCGAGGCCGGGCGGCGGGGCGGCGCTGGTGATCATGGAGGTCCCTTCCTCGCGCTCACGGTATCCCTATGATTACAGAACGTGCACGCGCGGATGTGCCGCCCTGCGGTTGCCGCCCACGCCATACCGGCCACGAGCGGCATCCCCCGGGGAGGGAACCTCGCGCCGGCGTCAGGGTCCGTGTCAGGATGATCGGCGATCGCTGCCCGGCGCCAAGGAGGAGTGTTGTGACCGACCAAGCCGAGGACGCCTGGTCTTTGCCGTCGCCCTGGCGGGACGCGCGCGTCGCGGTCGTCATCCCGACCTACAACGAGGCCGGCAACATCGCCGAGCTCGCCGCGCGCATCCTCGCGCTGGACCTGCCGAACCTCCGGCTGATCATCGCCGACGACGACTCGCCGGACGGCACGGGCGCCCTGGCCGACGACCTGGCCAAGCACGCCAACGAGGACCGGCCCGGCCGCATGGTCGTCCTGCACCGCAAGGTGAAGGAGGGCATCGGCCGCGCCCACATCGCCGGCATGCTGGAGGCGCTGGCGCGCGGCGACGAGTACGTGGTGCAGATGGACGGCGACCTGAGCCACCGTCCGGAGTACATCCCGCACCTGCTCGGCACCATCCTGGCCACGCGGGCCGGGGTGGTGATCGGCAGCAGGTACGTGGTCGGCGGCTCCCTGTCGACGCGGTGGGGCCGGCACCGGCGGCTGCTGAGCCGGTTCGCGGGCCTGTACGTGAACGTGATCCTGAACCTGGCCGTCCGCGACCCCACCGGCGGGTTCAAGATATGGGACCGCGCGACGCTCGAAGGCATCGACCTGCACCTGATCCGCAGCGACGGCTACAGCTTCCAGGTGGAGATGAACCATCGGTGCAAGCGGCTGGGGCGCTCCATCGTGGAGCTGCCGATCCACTTCGAGGAGCGTAACGCCGGCTCCAGCAAGATCAGTTTCGCGGTGCAGGTGGAGTCGATGCTCACCCCGTTCGCCCTGCGGTTCGGCCGCGGCCGCCGCCGCTGACGCGACCGCATCAGGTTCGCCGGGGCCGATCATGAGCACGTACCTCAGGCAAGCCGACGAATCGTTCACGACAGGGGAAGCCCGATGAGACCCGTGTACGCGGCCGCGGCCGTCCACGTGCCGGCGCCGCCGGAGCAGGTGTTCGCGCTCATGACCGACTGGCCCAGGCATCGGGAGTGGATGTTCATGACCACGGCCCGCCAGGTGGGCGAGCACGCCGTCGAGGCCTACACCGGGGTGCGGCCGTTCGGCTTCCTGGACACGATGACGATCACCCGCTGGGAGCCGCCGGCGCTGGTGCGCGTCACGCACACCGGCGCTCTCGTGCGCGGCCTGGGGGCCATCCGGATCCGGCCGTGCGACGGCGGGAGCCGCGTCATCTGGGCCGAGGAGCTGTATCTGCCGTTCGGGCCGCTGGGCCGGGCCCTGTGGCCGCTGGCCCGCCCGGTGGCTGTCGCCCTGCTGCGCCGTTCGCTCCGCAAACTGGCCGGGCTGCTGCCCGCGACGTGAGCCGGCCGGGGGAACCTGCGCGCCGCAGGCGGTGTAAGCAGGGCATGACTCCCTTCACCCGACGCCAGGCGCTCACGTTGGCGGGCGCCACCGCCGTCGCGGCGGCCTGCGCGCCGTCGCCGCCCTCATCGCCGCCTCCGGCCCCGTCCGCCGCCACCCCGGGAAGGGCCGCGGCCGGTGAGCGGCCTGCGCGGCCCGGCCGGCTGTTCGCCGAGACGGCCACCGGCCTGGCGGTCGTCGACCTGGTCACCGGCCGTGTCCGCGCCACCTATCCGGGCGCGGCGGCCGACGCCCGCTGGGCCAGGATCCACCGGCTCGGCGGCGGCCGGCTGCGCACCTACCAGGCCGGCGACGGCGCCCTCGTCGCCGACGTGCGCACGGGCGCCGGGCAGATCAAGGCCGTCTCCCTCACGCAGGTCGCGCTCGGCCCGCCACCGGGCCCGCGCGCCCGTACCCGGATCACCGTGGCCTCCGGCGCCGGTCTGCGCGCCGTCGACCTCGACGGCAACATCGAGCCGGAGGCGTTCTCCACCGACGGCCAGGTCATGTACGTCCTGGACCGCCTGCCTCCGCGCGCCCCCGACCGCTACCGGGTCCGCCTGTACGATCTGGCCGCCGGCGAGATGGGCGCCCTGCAGACGCGCGACAAGCGGCAGATCCCGCCGGGCCAGGAGGAGGAGATGCACGGCCTGGCCCGCATGGCCGTCCCCGACCCGGCCCAGAACATCCTGTACACCCTCTACACCCACCAGGACGCCCACCTGCACACCCGGGATCTGGCCGCCGGGCAGGACCTCAGCCCGGGGGTGCACGCCTTCGTGCACGTCCTGCACCTCGACCAGCGGTGGGCGTACTGCCTGGACCTGCCCGCCCCGTTCGGTCTGGGCCCGGCACGGGCGCACACGCTGGCGGTGGGGGCGGGGAGGCTGCACGTGTTCGACGCCTCCACCGGGCATGCCGTCGTGGCCTCCACCGAGCAGCTCACGATCAGCCGGTCGGCGGTGCTCACCGCACTGGCCGGCGAGGCGTACGCGGTCACGGGAGCCGGGCGGCTGTACGTGGCGGCGGGCACCCGGCTGCTGGTGGCCGATGAGGCGACGCTGGCGGTGGCGGGGGTGTGGGAGCTGCCGGGGCCGGCGCGCGGGCTGGTGTTCTCGGGCGGGGAGCTGCTGGCCGGGGCGGGGGAGGCGGTGGTGCGGCTGGATCCGGCCGGCGGCGCCCGGCTGGGCGTGGTGCCGCTGCCGGGCCTGCGCGCCCTCCGGCACGCCGAGCCCGCGGCCGGCTGACCCGCCCAGTCCCGTCCCGTCCTGTCGGCCCCGTCCCGCCTGCCCTGCCGTCCCGCGCCTGCGGGCCTCACCTCGCAGCCCGCATGTCCCTGCGCGCCCGCGCGGCGCGCGGGCGTGTCAGGCCGGTTGCGCCGCCCCGGCGGTGACCTGCCGGCGGGCGACCGCCGCCGCGAACGCCGTGATCACCGGATGCGCCCCCCGTCCGTCCCCGGCCAGCTCCGGCTGGAACATCGTGGCCACGAAGAACGGGTGGCCGGGCAGCTCGGCCACCCGCACCGCCCCGTCGTCGGCGTGCCCGGAGAACACCATGCCGTGCGCGGCCAGCGTCTCCTTGTAGTCCTCGTTGAGCCCGTAGGAGCAGATGTAGGACTCCATCGTGCCGGGCGAGCCGATGATCTGCTCGATGCGTGAGCCGGGCGTCAGGTGTACGCGTCCCTCGTGCCCGTACAGCGAGCACGCCAGCGGCGTGAGCAGGAAGTCACGCGCGCCCGGCTCGTTCTCGGCGTGCGCCACGTCCAGCCCGCACACGTGCCGCGCGAACTCCAGCAGCATGTGCTGGAACCCGCCGCACGTGCCCAGGAACGGGATGCCGTGCTCGCGGGCGACCCGAGCGGCCCGCACGGCGCCTTCCTCGTCACGGTACGGGCTGCCGGGCAGGAGCCAGATGCCGTCGAACCCGGCCAGTCCCCGCACGTCGGTGGTAGGCATCCAGTACGGGTCCAGCGCGATGCCGTCGCGCTCGCGCAGCGCCTCGATCATCAGCGGCACCCGGACGTGCGAGCGCACACTCGGGGAACGGTCTGCCACAAGAGCGATTCTCATGCGCCCATCGTGACGGCCGCCGCCCGTTCAGCGCCAACGATGAAATCTGCATCTGCTATAAGCGATGCTGATGGACCCGCATCTGCTGACCACGTTCGTGACCGTCGCCCGGCACGCTTCCTTCTCGGCCGCCGCCGCCGACCTCGGCTACACCCAGTCGGCGATCTCCCAGCAGGTCGCCGCGCTGGAGGCCGACCTCGGCCTGCCGCTGCTGCGCCGGCGCCCGGTCGAGCCGACCGCGGCGGGCCGCCGGCTGCTGGAGCACGCCGAGCCGCTGCTGCTGCGTCTGCGCGCGGCCCGCGCCGACGTGCTGCGGGCCGCGGCGCAGCCCCGGCAGCGCCTGCTCCTGGCCGCCACGGCGCTCGCCGTCAACCCGGTCATCGCCGCCCGGCTGGCGCGGGCGCGCGCCACCTGGCCGCGCCTGGAGGTGACGGTGCGTACGTGCGGGCAGCAGCGGGTCAGCGCCCTGGTCGCCGAGGGGGAGGCGGATCTGGGCCTGATCGACGGCATCGCCGCCCCGAGCGATCCGCTGCGCCTGCCCGACACCGCGCCGATGACGGCCGTCGGGGCGACGGAGGAGGAGCTCATGGTGTGCCTGCCGGCCGGGCATCCGCTCGCGGGGCGGGCCGGGCTGCGGCTGGCCGGCCTGGTGGACGCGCGCTGGCTGCAGACGCCGCTGTGCCCGCTGGAGCGGCTGCGGGCGCTGATGGGCGAGCGGTTCCCGGCCGGGCTCGCCCATCAGGGCGACGACGTCCACACCGTCCTCAACCTGGTCGCCGCCGGCCACGGTCTCACCCTGCTGCCGGCCTCCACCCTGCCCGGGCCGGGGGACGGCGTGCGCGGTGTGCCGCTCCTGTCGCCGCGGCTCGTGCACCGCGTGGAGCTGCTGCACGGCGCCCTGCCCCCGGGCCCGGCGGCCGACCTGGCAGGCGTCCTGCCGGGCTGACGGTGCCGGGCGGGTGAGGCCGGGCCGGTGAGGCCGGGCTGTGGGCGCGCCTGCCGCGCCGTCAGGCGTGCCAGTCCGTCACGCCGCCCGGCACCGGCGCGGCCGGCGCGTAGGGCTCACGGGTGAAGACGAACGTGTTGAGGTCGAGGTGATCGGCCGCCACCCGCAGGGTCTCCCCGGCGTAGTAGCCGTCCAGCCCCAGCCACGTGCCGTCCTCCTGCGGCACGAACCGTGAGGCCCGCCCGCGGCCCTCGACCGGCTCCAGCGACAGCCCCCGCTCCGGCAGCAGCCGCAGCGCGTACGGCTTGGGCCCCCAGTGCCACAACCCGGTCAGCGCCAGCAGGGCCGGATCGGCGGCGACCGGCTGCCATTCGTCGGGCAGCCGCGGCTCGTAGGAGTCGAGGATGTCGAGCAGGTCGGTCAGCAGCGTGCCGTTCATCCCCGAGGTGGTGTTGGCCATGAACAGCGCCCCGACCCCTTCGGCGGGCTCGGCCCACACGGTGGCCAGGAATCCGGGCATGGAGCCGCTGTGCCCGGACAGCCGCCGCCCGCCGGTCCTGGCCAGTTGCAGTCCGAGCCCGAACCCGCCGGTCCAGGTGTCGCCGTCCTCGACGCCGGCCGGCTCGCGCATCTCGGCGAGTGTGCCGGGGCACAGCACGCCGGCGGTGTCGCCGCCGAGGAAGGCCGCCCAGCGGGCCAGGTCGTGCGGGGTCGACCAGAGCTGGCCCGCCGGCCCCATCGCCTCGTGGTCGTGTTCGGGCTCGGCCAGGACGACGTCGGCCCACGGGTGCACGGCGTAGCCGGTGGCGTGCGGGGCGCGGGGGCGGGCGGTGGTGTCGTTCATGCCGAGCGGGTCGAGCACCTCGGCGCGCACGGCCTTGAGCCAGGTGGTGCCGCGCAGCCGGCCGATGAGCTCGCCGAGCAGCGCGAAGCCGACGTTGGAGTAGTGGAAGCGCCGTCCTGGCCGGTGTTTGAGCTCGGCCGGGCCGACGCGTTCCAGCAGGTCGCCGACGGCGATGCCGGGGGTGCGTTCCCACCACGCGGTGGGCGGCTCGGCGCTCAGCCCGGCGGTGTGCGACAGGAGCTGGGCGATGGTGAGGTGGCCGAGCGGCGTGTCCGGCAGGTGCTCGCCGAGGGTGTCGCCGAGCCGCAGGACACCTTCGTCGCGCAGCCGCATGACGACGACGGCGACCATGCTTTTGGTGATCGATCCGATGCGGTACTGGGTGGCGGCGGTCGGCGCCGTGCCGCCCACGCGGCCCCGGCCGCCGAACCACGCCGTGCGCCCGTCGCGCACGATCGCCGCCGTCAGTGACGGCACCCTGCATTCGGCCTGTTCGACGGCCAGCCGGCGCATGAGGGCGCGGGCCGTGGCGTGTCCCACCTGAGTCATGAGCGACAAGAGTAGCCGCTGGATCGGGCGCCGGCCGATGAGCTCTGCCCGCTGCGGCGGCGGGGCGCGGGGGTCATCGGGAGGGGGTGCGGTCGAAGGCGTCGAGGATGAGCCGGGTGGCGTCCACGTCGCGGGCGGTGGCCCCCAGCCGGGCCACCTCGATGGGGCCGGGCCAGGTGTGGCCGCCTCCGTCGATCGTGTACAGGGTCAGGGTGACGCCGCCGGTGCAGGAGGTCCAGCCGTGCAGGCGTACCCGCCGGGCGGGGTGGCCGCTGGTGCGGCCGGAGCAGCCGAGCGCGGTCGCCCAGCCGGCGAACGTCTCCTCCACCGGCGTGAGCACGACCAGGTCGGCGAGCTTGCGCAGGTCGCCGGTGGCGTCCTGGAACGGGTGCCCGCCCTGGTAGGGGACGATCCGGTCGGCGTCGCCGTGGAAGGCGATGATCGTGGCGGGGGCGGCGCCGGGGCAGGGGCGCACGATGTTGAGCCCGGCCACGGCCGCCGCCCCGGCCAGGCGGCCCTGCAGGGAGCACACGAGAGCGGCCGCCATCGCGGCGCCGTAGGACATGCCGGCGGCGAACTGGCGGCGCGGGTCGACGCACAGTCCCTGCTGGAGCCGGTCGAGCAGGGCGCCGAGGAAGCCGGTGTCGTCGGGTCCGCCGGTGCCGGGCAGCGTCCAGCCCATGCGGTCCTCGGCGGCCTGCGGGGTGGCCACGATGTAGCCGCGGCCGGAGCCGATCTCGGGCAGCCGGCTGTAGGCGGCCTGCTGGGCGGCGGAGGAGCCGAGGCCGTGCAGGTTGAGCAGGACGGGGTGGGGGCCCTTGCCGTCGGGCACCGACAGCAGGTAGCGGCGGCGCAGGCCGCCGAAGGTCAGCTCGTGCCGTCCTGGTTCCAGCCGTGGTGCGGACGCGCAGCCGCCGGCGGGGCTCGCCTGAGCGGGCGGCGCCGGCGGGGGAGGGGCGGCGCCGCAGCGGGCGGCCAGCAGCACCGCCGTCATCAACGTGATCATGGCCTTGGCCATCGCGCCTCCCCGCTCGCCCGGACGTTGCCTCTGCCGGAAGTGTGCGGGAGCGGCCGCCCCGCCGCCTATGCCTTGCCTGCTGTGCTACCCCCACCTGTGCTACCCCGCCTGCTCTACCATCGCTGCCAATGCAGGACCTCCTCGCGCGGGATGCGCCTGGCGGGCTTGAAGGTGGTGCCCAGGGTGTAGGCCAGCGGGGTGAACGCGGCCAGCATGACGTCGTCGTACGGCACTCCCAGCACCTGCGACAGCTCGCGCTCCAAAGGCGCCTGGGCCGTCGTCCACACGGTGCCCAGGCCGCGGGCGCGGGCGGCGAGCATGAAGCTCCACACCGCCGGCAGGATCGACCCCCACGTCATGGACTGGTCGAGCACCGAGGCGCGGTCGGTGCGGCCCTCCACGGCGGGGATGACGAAGGCGGGCACGCGGTGGATGTTGTCGTGCAGGTGGCGCAGGCCGTCGGAGATGCGTTCCATCGAGCCGGGATGGGCGTGCATGCGGCGCAGGTCCCGCTCGTTCACCGGCCGTCCGCCGCCGGTGGTGAGCGCGCGGCGGAAGATGTCGGCGACGCGGCGGCGCTGCGCCTCCTCGGTGACCACCAGGAAGTGCCAGCGCTGCCGGTTGCGGCCGGTGGGGGCCTGGGTGGCCAGGTCGACGCACTGCTCGATCAGCGCGCGCGGCACCGGCCTGGACAGGTCGAGCCGCTTGCGCACGGCGCGGGTCGTGCTGAGCAGCTCGTCGGGGGTCAGATCCAGCAATCCATCTGTACGCAGATCATCTGTCGTCATACGAATGGACCGTATGACGACAAATCATCTGCTGTCAAACAATCCGCTAGGGTGGCAAGCCCACCCCGCACGAGGAGGACACGATGGCGGCCCGCAGCACCGGCCCGGCACAACCCGGCTACTTCCCGCGGCTCGCCGCCGAGCGCCTCGACATCGCGTTGTGCCGCGCCTCGGCCGCCGTGGCCCGCGCCGCCGAAGCCCACGCCGTCCAGGAAGGGCTCGGTGTCGGCGCGCACCTGGTGCTCGGCATGCTCGACACCGTCGGCCCCTGCTCCCAGCAGCGCCTGGCCGAAGAGCTGCGCATCGATCGCAGCGTCATGGTCAGCGTCTGCGACGAGCTGGAGCGCGCCGGCCACGTCCGCAGGGAACGCAACCCGCGCGACCGCCGCTCCTACGCCGTCACCCTCACCGCCGCCGGCCGCCGCCGCCTGGCCGACGCCCAGACCTCCGTCCCGGCCTTCCTCGACGACACCTTCGAGGCCCTCACCCCCGCCGAACGCGCCCAGCTCGCCACCCTGCTGACCAAGCTCCTGCGCCTGCGCCCCTGAACCGCCGCCCCTGAACCGCCGCCGCCGTTCGCGACCTCAGCCCTTGTAGTTGAAGACCTGGCGCAGCGTGTGCTGCACGGTGACGAGGTCCTTCTGGTCGTCCATGACCTGGTCGATCGACTTGTAGGCCTGCGGATGCTCGTCGACCAGGGCTCCGGCGCGGTCGGCGTTCCAGGTGCGGTCGCCCATCGCCTCGGCGAGCGAGGCCGCGGTGAGCTTCTTGCGCGCCTCGGTGCGGGACATGCGCCGTCCCGCGCCGTGCGAGCAGGAGTCATAGGAGGCGGCGCTGCCCAGGCCGGTCACGATGTAGGAGCGGGTGCCCATCGAGCCGGGGATGATGCCCTCGTCTCCGGTGGCGGCCTTGATCGCTCCCTTGCGGGTGATCCACATGTCGCGGCCGTGGTGGCGCTCCATCTGCGTGAAATTGTGGTGGGCGTTGATCGTGCGCACCGCGCGCCCGTGGGCGGTGACCTCGAAGAGGGAGGCGGCCAGCACCTCGGCCATGCGGGCGCGCGAGGCCATGGCGTAGCGCTGCGCCCACAACATGTCCTCGATGTAGGCGGTGAACTGCGGGGTCCCCTGCACGAGGTAGGCCAGGTCCGGGTCTTCCAGCGTGATGAAGTACTGCGCCATCAGCTTCTTGGCCTCGCCGATGTGCCGGGTGGCGAGCTGGTTGCCGATGCCGCGCGAGCCGGAGTGCAGCACGGTCCACACCCGGCCGCGCTCGTCCAGGCAGACCTCGACGAAATGGTTGCCGGAGCCGAGCGTCCCGAACTGGGTGCGGACCGTGTGCTGCTGCTTGCCCGTCAACGAGGTGGCGGGCGCGCCGAGGGCGGCGAGCGAGGTGTCGGTGCGCGGGTCGTCATGGCCCTGGCCGACGCCGGCCGGGATGCGCCGCTCGATGAGCGGCATGAGCGCGGCCAGGGTGTCGGGCAGGTCCGCGGCGCTCAGGTCGGTCTCGGTGGCGACCATGCCGCAGCCGATGTCCACGCCCACGGCCGAGGGGATGATCGCGCCCTGGGTGGGGATGACGGAGCCGACGGTGGCGCCCATGCCGACGTGCGCGTCGGGCATCAGCGCGACGTGGCCGGGGACGAAGGGCAGGCGGGCGGCGCGGGCGGCTTGCTGGATGGTGCCCGGCTCGATGTCGCTGGCCCAGGAGATGAGGCCGGGTGCTACCTGCTGCGGCATGACGGGCCGCCCTTCTGCTCGATGATCTCCGAGCAGCGTATGCGACCCGTACCTGGTGATCGCCACTGGTTTTGTCCGCCTTTGGCCGCAGAAAGCATCTCGCGCGGGCGCCGCCCGGCGCATCGGGCCAAGGCGCGACTCCCATCCTGGGAGTTCGGGTCCTCACGCGGGGTTGAGGCGTGTCATTCCCGCTCGGTGTGGGCGCCAGGGCGCCTGCGGCGCTTGACGTCGATGGCCCAGCGCTTGCGCAGCCACTCCACGCCGCAGTTGAAGGCCACGACGCCGGGGATCGTGAAGAGCGCCGAGCCCCAGCCCTGCTGCAGGTGCACGTTGACGATCGCGAACGCCATCACCGGGCCGAGCAGCCCCCAGGTGCGCCCGTTCGAGGCCAGCACCCAGCACATCGCGGTGTGCGTGCGGTACAGGCGCGGCCGGGCGGGGGCCTGGATCGCGGCGCGCAGCTGCGCCACGCGGCGAAACTGCCGCAGCGTGTACATCACCTGGGGCCATCGGGCGTCGTGCTCGCACGCCAGCTCGTGCAGTTCGCTGCGGAACTCGTGGAAGAAGCGGCTTCGGTGCTGCTCGGGCAGCAGCCGGGACTCGGCGGCGATCAGCCATTCGGCGATCCGCGGCGCGGCCGTGCCGGGCGGGCCGAGGCCGAAGGTGTCGCTTCCGGGCGCCGTCAGGACGCGGGCGAGGGCGCGGGCCCGGGCGAGCGAGTCGTCCAGGCCGAGGTCGACGCCGTGGGCGCGGGCCAGCCGGATGGAACGGTCCAAGGCGTGGATCAGGGCCCGGGCGAGCGCGCGTTCGATGGCGATGTCCAGGGCGCGGGTGAAGGCCAGGTGGAGGTCGCAGGCGTGTTCGAGCGCGTGCTCCAGGGGGCGTGCGACGGCCGGGTCGAGCCGGGGGGCGCGGCCGAGGGCGTCGCGCAGGTCGCGTTCGAGGTCGTGGGCGAGACGGCGGGTGCGGTGCAGGGCCGCCGGGCGGGTCAGGTGGCCGGTCACGTCATCTCCCCGGTCGCTCGCGTCCGGAACCTGAGCAGGGTCTGCACCTTGTGCCGCGCCTGGGCGAGTGCGTCGCGGGCGTGCTGAGCGCCGTCGGTGGTGAGCCGGTAGTAGCGGCGGCGCGGCCGGCCCGCCGCACGCGGATCGACGTCCTCGATGCGGGACTCCAGCCAGCCGATCCCCTCCCAGCGCGCGAGAATGGGGTGAATGGTGCCGGGGGCGAGGCCGGCGGCGCGGCAGATCTCCAGCCCGTACATCTCGCGCGCGGGTTCTTCGAGCAGCGCGCGCAGGACGAGTTGGGTGGGGATGGTCATGCGGGGCGTCCTACCCATACTCTTACTCTAACTAGGGTCTGGTCAGAGGTCCACCTAGATGGGAAAACCGGGCGGCGCCCGCGCGAGGGGGACCTGCGCTCACAGGGAGAGGCAGAAGGGGTGCCCATCGGTGTCCAGCATGACGCGAACGTCGTCCTGGGGCTGGAACCCGGCCTGAACCGACCCGCACGCCAGCGCCCATGCGACAGCCGCGGGCAGGTCGCCGACGTTGAGGTCGAGGTGCTGTGAGGCGTTCTGCTCTCCGGGCTCCTGGCCTTGTTCCTCGGTCACCGGCCGGCCGAGCAGGCGAGCGTGGAAACGCGCGAGCTCGCGCGGCTGCGAGGTCCCGATCGTCACGGCGGTCAACCGCAGGGCAGGCGGTGGCGAGGCTGAGCGCGTGTCCGCGCAGGATCACACCTTCCCTTCCCCTGCCGCCCCCTGCGGAGCCGGGTCGTCGAGCATGCGGACCATGTGCAGCTTGGCGATGGCCGTCCCGTCGATGATGACCGCCCTCGGCTCCCTGCCCCAGGTCTGGAACCCGCACGAGCGGTAAAGGCGTTCGGCGGGAAGGTTGCCCTCGGAGACCGTCAGGCCGACCTGGACGAGGCCGTCGACGGCGGCGGCAAGGTTCAGGACCCCTCTCACCAGCGCCTTCCCGATGCCCTGCCCGGCGGCGTGCGGCGCGACGGCCATGCCGAACAGCGTCGCCTTATGGCGTTCCTGGCGGCGTGCGGGCACCGCCAGGCCGGCGATGCCGACCAGGTTCCGGCGGTCGTCGTGGGCGCCGAGCACCACGTCGTGGGGGCTGCCGCCGGCGGCCAGCCGCGCGATCGTCGCCGCCAGCGGTTTGGCGCTCTCCTCGCCGAGGCTGGAGGTGAACGCCGTGGGCGCGTGCCGCAGCGCCTCCAGGCGGAAGGTCCGGTACTCCTCGGCGTCCTCGGAGGTGAGCCTGCGGACGGTGTACGGCAGGGGTGCGGTCATTGCTGGGCCTGTCGGTCAGTGGAGGCGGACACGGGTGCACCGGGTGAGGTACGGCATGGTGATCTCGTTGCGGCCGCTGAGGCCGGGGTGGGAGTCGAGGAGCCGTTCCACCTCGCCGAGCAGTCGCTGCCTGTCGGCGTCGGGAAGGGTGATGACATAACTGCGGGAGGCGACCATGTCGAGCAGTTCCGCCCGGGTCATGACCTTGCCCCAGCGGATCTCCAGTCGTTCGGGGCTGCCGAACGGCTCCGCGATCGATGGCCGGGTGTCGATCGTCTGCCGGGTGTGCTGGTGCATGATGCCGTCGAGGTCGGCGACCCAGGGTTCGGCCGTGTCGCGGATGTTCCAGACCAGGGCCAGCGTCCCGCCGGGGACGAGGACGCGCGCCACCTCCGGCACCGCGAGAGCGGGGTCCACCCAGTGCCAGGCCTGCGCGACGACCACGGCGTCGACGCTGGCGTCGGCGAGCGGGATGCGTTCGGCGGCCCCCTCGCGAACGATCGCGGACGGGACGGCGGCGGACAGCCGGGCGCGCATACCCTCGGAAGGTTCGACGGCGAAGACCTTCAGACCGGCGTCGGCCAGGAGCCGCGTGAACTGCCCCGTGCCCGCGCCCAGATCGAGGACGCGTCCGGCGCCGCGCGGTATCAGCCACTCGGCCGACGCCGGCGGGTATCCGGGCCGGCCCCGCTCATAGAGCGGCGCCACGGTGCCGAACACGCCCGCTTGCAGCCGGCGGGACCAGCGGCGGGTCGCGCCCTGCCGGGTCATCCCGCACGCCCGGCCGATCTCCTCCCAGCTCGCCCGCCTCTGACCGCGCAATTCCTCGATGATCGCCGTCCGCCGGGCTTCCATGGCGGAGATCGCCGCCGTCAACCGCCCGAGGCCCGCAAGACCGCCCTCGCCCGTCACCTCGTCCGCGGTACGGCGAGCCTGTCCGTCCTCTTCCCCTGCATCCACGAGCACGCAACATATGTTGCCTTTCGCGGGCATGTCAACAGGTGTTGCTCCTGGCGCCGCCGAACCAGACAGGTTCCTCGACCTGGCGACCAGAGGAAAGGCATGGGGAGCCGCCCGGCGCACGCCGGGCACGGCCGCCACCCACCTCGGCGACGCCGAGATCCCGCTGCAGCTCATCATGGGCAAGACCCGGCACGACAACCCCCGCACCGCCCATGCGCCACGTCAAACCCGGCGCCGAAGCCGTCACCGAAGTCCTGGCGCTCCGCCGCCGTACCCGCTGAAGGTGCGGTCAGGCCGGGTCGGGCGCGCAGGCGGTTTCGGGTGGCCGTCCATCCTCGACCCTTCGGATGGGCTCGCCGACGAGATGGCGCAGCGCATCCTGCAGAGCGGTCCGTGCCGCGGGGGCGAGGTCGGCCAGGAGCCGGTCCTCGATCGCCTCGATGTCGCTGCGGGCGGCTTTGAGGGCGCGGCTCCCTGCGGTGGTGACCTCGATGATGCGGGCCCTGCGGTCGGCGGGGTCCGGCCGGCGGCGCACCAGGCCGTCGTTTTCCAGCTCGTCGAGGATGAGGACCAGCTTGCTCTTGTCGACCGATACGGCCTGAGCGAGAGCGAATTGGGAGCCGGCGGGGGCTTCGACGATGGTCATCAGCACCGTGTAGCCCCACAGGGTCATGCCGTGCTCGCGTACGGCCGCGCTCTCGGCTGTGGCCAGGCCCTGCTTCAGCCGTGCGAACAGCCAGTGCAGGTCCTGGTGCAGCCAGCTGCCGGGCGAGCCTTCCGGGGCGGGTGGTGCTGAGCGCGCGCGGCGGGGGCTACGGGCCGGGCACCCCCCGCGAGCAGTTCGACGTCCAAGAGCCCTACCTGCGCGCCTGCTTCTCCGTGCTCGGCCTGGACGACGTGGAGTTCGTCCAGGCCGAGCTCACCCACGCCACGGTCATGCCCTTCCTGGCACAGCTCCGCGACCAGCACGAGGCCTCCCACGCCGCGGCGCTCGCCGCGGTGCACACCCTGGCGACCCGGGTGCGCGCCCGGACGCCGTCCTGACCACGACTCCCCGCCCGATCAGCGAAGACAAGAGGACAGCCACACCATGAACACAGATCTCCACGGCCGCGTGGTCCTGATCACCGGCGCGTCGACCGGGATCGGAGCCGCGACCGCCCGCGCCTACGGCCGCGAAGGCGCCCGGGTGGCCATCACCTACCGCAACAACCCGGACAGCGCCGAGAAGGTGGCCGCCGCCGTCGAGGCCTCCGGTGGGCAGGCACACGCCGTCCGGCTCGACCTCGAAGACCTGCCCACCATAGACCGCGCCGTCGCCACCGTCGTGGAGCGCTGGGGCGGGATCGACGTCCTGGTCGCCAACGCCGTGCGCTGGGGCGGCGACGGCCCGCCCGACCCCAGTCTCCGGTTCGAGGACGTGCCGCTGCAGGAGTGGGAGGCGATGATCGGCGCCAACCTGATCGGAACGGCGGCCACGGTCCGCACGGTCCTGCCCGGCATGCGCGCCAAAAGCTGGGGCCGCATCGTGCTGATCTCCTCAAGCGTCGCGGAGGAGGGCCTGCCCGGGCCGGGCCCGTACGGCACCGCCCAATCGGGCCTGTACGGGCTCGCCCGCGGCCTGGCCTGGAACGGCGGCCGGGACGGGATCCTGGTCAACGTCATGGCACCGGGCTTCACCCTGACCGACAGCCGCCCTGACATCCGGCGTTCGTCACCGACGCCCTCGCCGCCGCCACCCCCACCCCCACCCACAGGCTCTCCACCTCCGACGACGTGGCCGACATCATCGTCTTCCTGGGCTCGGGAGCCAACGGCAACCTCACCGGCGAGGTCATCCGGGACGGCTCCGCCGCCGCCCGCGCCCCGCACATCGGCGGATAGCAGGCCCTATGAAGGCGCTCCCCGCTCGCCTGGCCATGCGGGCGGAGAGCGGTCGCCGCCCGCACGGCCCGGGATGGGCATCGTCATCGCGTAGCGCAGGTGGGGCACGAAGGCGTTGCCGGCGAGCATCCGCCTTGGTGCGCTGCAGGAGGATGGCCTGTACGGCTTGCGCCTCGGCTTGATCCAAGTTGATGAGAGTGCGTTGACGTTCGACCTCGCTGACAAGCTGCTGGCGGGCTGCCTGCTGAACGGACAGCTCCTTTCGCAGTTCGTCCATGAGCTGGGTGGCTTCGACAAAGGCTTGGCCGGCGGAGGCGAACGCCGTATCGATCGTGCTTATGCGGGTACGCAGGTACTCGTGGAAATCATGGCGCCGTACTCTGCGGGGGCCCCGGTCGAACAGAGTGTTGAGCCCCAGAAGAGCCAGGCCGAACGAAGCGGCGGCGGCCAGGGCCTGGGCAGTGGGAAGTACGCCGATCGCGACCAGGAGCACGAACGCGATGATGACGAGAGGGGGAAGATTCCAATGCAGCCACGCAAGAGTTGTGCCGAGGGTGCCACGTCCGGTCGAAGGCGGTCGCTCTCGCCCTGGTGGATGGAGCAAGCTGGGGTCCGTCACCCCTTCATTGCATCGCGTTCACAAGACACCACGCACCGGTTTCGCACTTACAGCAAGTCGCCATGACGTGCGCGCTTCTCCTGGTGAGCACCTTGCGGAACCAATGACGTGTGCGATTTGACCGGGATGGACGACACACATCCCACCCCGGCCGGGCTCGACCCCCAAGTGCGGCGGCGACTTGTCGCGACGCCTGCGACCATGGGGGTAGCTGCTGCGGCTGCGAGCAGCCACGCCCTCTTGGCCGATGCGAGCTGCGAAGAGACTCTTGGCGCAGCGGCCGTCCTCGCCGGCCGCTGACCGGCGCAAGGAGGCCGGCAGCGGGCGGATCAGGCGACGGCTCCGATCCGGTACAGGCCGGGGCCGCCGGCGAACAGATAGTCCTTGGTCCTGTCCCCGTCGATGGCGACGACGCCGAGGTAGTCGTCGACATCGAGGGTGTCCTCCTCCCAGAGGTAGAGGACGGCGTCGGGAGCGACGCACTTGTCGACCTCGGCCCGCTGGCCTGCGGCCATCGACACGTAGGCCGCGGTGGCCGGCCAGATCTTCGTGCCGGCCGGGGTGGTGATGTACACCTCGTCGTGGCCGTTCTCGGTGATCTCGAGGGCCCGGAGGCCGTCGAGGAACACGTTGCCGCCACAGGTGAGCGCGGAGGCGTGCTGACCGGCGACCGCCGCCGAGGTTCCGGTGATGGCGAGGCATGCGGCCGCCGTGCCTACAGCCGCGAGTTTCGACAGGTTCCGCCAGGTGCGCATGTCGGTTCCCTTCTGCCGCTTACGGGAGTCCCGAGTGAACACGACGGCGTCTTCAATCGAACTTCGCGTCTGCTTCACCGCACGTCAGAAGGGTGAACATGCCCTGGCCCTGGTCGTACCCGACAAGAGGAATCTGCCGCTGCATGGCGAGCGACTACTTGATGAACTGAAAGATGAATGGCGCGACCAGACCGAGCAGGGCGAGGGCCTCGGTGAGGACGAAACCGAGGAGCATGTTCTGGCGGATCAGGCCGTACGCCTCCGGTTGGCGGGCGATGGCCTGCACGCCCTGACCGAAGATGATGCCGACGCCGATGCCGGGGCCAATGGCGGCAAGGCCGTAACCAATAGCGGTGACATTACCAGAGACTTGAGCGAGCACTTCCATTGCACTGCCTTTCTGGCGTCCGACGAGGCAGAGAATCGCTGACTTACTCGCATTTCAGTGTGCGGAAGCGGGAAAAGAAATATCCGTTCACCCCTATTTGTGTGCACGTTGCTCGTCAATAGACGTACTAGACAAATCAATCTAAATGTTTTAGCAGTGCCTGCCTGAATGGGTTCTCACCGGGCAAAGCCAGCCGCACTTCATCGACTGCACCGCCCCCGGAGCCGTGCACGACCACCGGCCGCAAAGCAACTCGGCGGCCAGGAACCCCGTGGTCGCCTGTTCTGGCCCCCTCCGGCCCACAGTGCAGGCAGCCAGCCCGCCAGCGGCACGGTGGCCTGTCAAGTGACATCACACAAGCCCCACCATGGGACGATCGCCCCATGCCGATCGATCAACACTTGCTTGTGGCCTTCACCGTGACCTCGATCGTCGCGATGATCGCGCCGGGGCCGGACATGCTTTTCATCTTGGGCTGCGGGATGCGCGGGGGGCCTCGTGCGGGGCTTCTCGCCACGAGCGGGGTGGCGACGAGCGAGGCCATCCATGTCGCCGTGGCGGCCGCCGGGCTGGCCGCCCTCTTCGCGGCGGTGCCGACCGCCTTCGTCGCGGTGCGCGTCGCCGGTGCCGCCTATCTGATCTATCTCGGCGTCCAGATGATCCGTAACCGCAAGGGGGTCGAGGAGACGGCCGAGGCGGGCGGGCGGATGTCGGGCCGCCAGGCGTACTTCAGGGGCCTGCTGACCAACCTGCTGAACCCGAAGATGGTCACCTTCACGATCGCGTTCCTGCCGCAGTTCATCAATCCGGCCCTGGGACGGGTCTGGCTGCAGTTCGCGATCCTGGGCGCCATCCTGATCGCGCTGGAGTTCCTCGTCGACGGCACGGTCGGCGTGCTCGCGGGGCGGATCGGCGGATGGCTGCGTCGCCGGCAGGCCATCCGCCGCGGCATCGACGTGACCACCGGAGGCCTCTTCATCGGCCTGGGAATCCGGCTGGCCGCCGAGCGGTAAGAAGTTACAGGCCGGCTCCAGCACTCCCGGCTTCCCGAACGCCAGGCCCACCCTCCCGCACTCCGCACGCGCCGGCGGAGCCGAAGATCGCTCTGCGGCCCGGCCATGCTGCTCTACTCTTGCGACGACAGCAGGCGGAAGAGGGGTTTGCGTGAAGCCGGGCACGGATGGTTCACACGGTTCAACCCTCGACGCCGTCCTCGAACGCGTCACCTACGCCAACGAGGAGACCGGCTACACCATCGCCCGCGTCGCCACCGAACGCACCGGCCCCGACCTGCTCACCGTCGTCGGCCCCCTGCTCGGCGCCCAGGTGGGGGAGTCGCTGCGGCTGCACGGCCGCTGGACCTCCCACCCCCGCTACGGCCGCCAGTTCGAGGTGTGGTCCTACACCACCATGCTGCCCGCCACCATCCAGGGCATCCGCCGCTACCTCGGCTCCGGCCTCATCAAAGGCATCGGCCCCAAAATGGCCGAGCGGATCGTCGACCACTTCGGCACCACCACCCTCGACATCATCGAACAACAGCCCGAGCGCCTCACCGAAGTCCCCGGCCTCGGCCCCAAACGCACCAAGATGATCGCCGCCGCCTGGGACGAACAGAAGATCATCAAAGAGGTCATGATCTTCCTGCAGGGCGTCGGCGTCTCCACCTCCATCGCCGTACGCATCTTCAAGCAGTACGGCGACCAGTCCATCACCGTCGTCAAGACCCGCCCCTACCAGCTCGCCGACGAGGTGTGGGGGATCGGCTTCAAAACCGCCGACACCATCGCCCAAGCCGTCGGCATCCCGCACGACAGCCCCGAGCGCGTCAAGGCCGGCCTGCGCTACACCCTGTCCCAGGCCGCCGACGACGGACACTGCTACCTGCCCGCCCCCAACCTCGTCGGCGACGCCGTCAAGATCCTCGACGTGCCCGCCGACCTCGTCACCACCTGCCTGGACGAGCTCGCCACCGCCGAAGGCGTCGTCCGCGAGCCCGTCCCCGCCGGCGACAACGTCGTGCCCGCCGTCTACCTGCCGCCCTTCCACCGCGCCGAAATGTCGCTCGCCTCCGGCCTGCTCTCCCTGCTGCGCGGCGGCCGCGACCGCCTCGACGCCTTCACCGGCGTCGACTGGGAACGCGCCGAGACATGGCTGCACGCCCAGACCGGCGCCGAACTCGCCACCGAGCAGCGCCAGGCCGTCCGCCTCGCCCTCACCGAGAAGGTCGCCGTCCTCACCGGCGGCCCCGGCTGCGGCAAAAGCTTCACCGTACGCTCCATCGTGGCCCTGGCCCGCGCCAAACGCGCCAAGGTCATCCTCGCCGCCCCCACCGGCCGCGCCGCCAAACGCCTGGCCGAGCTCACCGGCCACGAGGCCACCACCGTCCACCGCCTGCTGCAGCTGCGCCCCGGCGGCGAGGCCACCTTCGACCGCGACAACCCCCTCGACGCCGACCTCGTCGTCGTCGACGAGGCCTCCATGCTCGACCTGCTGCTCGCCAACAAGCTCGTCAAAGCCGTCGCCCCCGGCGCCCACCTGCTGTTCGTCGGCGACGTCGACCAGTTGCCCTCCGTCGGCGCCGGCGAGGTCCTCAAAGACCTGCTCGCCGCCGACGACATCCCCCGCGTACGCCTCACACAGATCTTCCGCCAGGCCCAGGAGTCCGGCGTCGTCGTCAACGCCCACCGCGTCAACACCGGCCACCACCCCACCCTGGCCGGCATGAACGACTTCTTCCTGTTCCCCTGCGAGGAACCCGAGGAGATCGCCGCCCTCACCGTCGACGTCGTCGCCCGCCGCATCCCCAAAAGGTTCCGCCTCGACCCCCGCCGCGACATCCAGGTCCTGGCCCCCATGCACCGCGGCGCCGCCGGCGCCGGCGCCCTCAACGGCGCCCTGCAGGAAGCCCTCACCCCCGCCCGCGACGGCATGCCGGAACGCCGCTACGGCGGCCGCGTCTTCCGCGTCGGCGACAAGGTCACCCAGCTGCGCAACAACTACGACAAGGGCGCCGCCGGCGTGTTCAACGGCACCGTCGGCATCGTCACCGACATCCGCCCCGACGAGCACAAACTCACCATCTCGACCGACGAGGACGAATCCGTCGACTACGCCTTCGACGAACTCGACGAGCTCGCCCACGCCTATGCCGTCTCCATCCACCGCTCCCAGGGCAGCGAATACCCCGCGGTCGTCATCCCCCTGGCCACCAGCGCCTGGATGATGCTGCAGCGCAACCTCCTCTACACCGCCATCACCCGGGCCAAGAAGCTCGTCGTGATCGTCGGCTCGCGGCGGGCGCTGGCCCAGGCCGTACGCACCAAAGGCGCCGGCCGCCGGCACACCGGCCTCACCCACCGCCTCACCGCACGCTGACCCGCGCGCCACCCCCAGGCCGCGACAAGTGATGGAAACGTGACCGAACTCTCCCAAATGATTTCTCGTCATACATGTAGGAGCATTATTGTTTTTTGGGGTGCGATTGGTGCCCTAGGGGGAAAGGACCGACTTGAACGTTGCGCACGCGTGGAGGAAGCCCGCCGCCGCAGCCGCGCTGCTCACCGCCGCGGCCCTGACCGCTTCCTGCTCCGGCGGCGCCCCCGCCACCCAGGACCCCGGCCGCGGACCCGACTCCACCATCACGGCCACCCCCCAGGCGCCCACCGTCAAGATCACCCCCGCCGAGGGCGCCACCAAGGTGAGCCCCGACAAGAAGGTCGTCGTCACCGCCGCCGGCGGAGCCCTGGAGAACGTCACCGTCGACGCCGGCGGCGACTCCCTCGACGGCACCTACAACACCGACAAGACCAAGTGGGTCTCCAAGACCGCGCTGAAGCCCTCCACCGGCTACAGCGTCTCCGCCACCGCCGGCGCCACCACCGCCACGGCCACCTTCACCACCGCCAAACCCGAGCGCGCCCTGCAGATCATCGACGTCACCCCCAACGCCAAGGGCGAGACCCTCGGCGTCGGCGCCCCCATCATCGTCACCTTCAACCAGCCCGTCACCAGCAAGGCCGCCATCGAACGCGCCCTGGAGGTCGACGCGGAAAAGCCCGCCCAGGGCGCCTGGCGCTGGATCGACGACACCAAGGTCATCTACCGCACCGCCAAATACTGGCCCGCCCACCAGAAGGTCACCTTCAACGCCCAGATCACCGGCGTCAAAGCCGGCAAGGGCCTCTACGGCGTCAAGGACTACACCGCCACCCTCAAGATCGGCGCCAAGCAGATCAGCAAGGTCGACGCCGCCAAGCACATGATGTACGTCTACAAAGACGGCAAACGCGTCCAAACCATGCGCATCAGTGCCGGCATGGCCACCACCCGCGAATACACCACCACCTCCGGCGTCCACCTCACCATGGAACGCGGCAACCCCGTCCGCATGATCTCCCCAGGCCGCAAAAAAGGCGACCCCGGCTACTACGACGTCATGATCGACCACGCCGTCCGCATCTCCAACTCCGGCGAATACGTCCACGCCAAGAACAACGTCTGGGCCCAAGGCGTCCGCAACGTCAGCCACGGCTGCATCAACTCCCGCCCCGACCAGGCCAAATGGTTCTACGACAACTTCCAGCGCGGCGACGTCGTCGACATCACCGGCACCAAACGCGAACTTGAATGGAACAACGGCTGGGGCTTCTGGCAGATGTCCTACACCCAATGGAAAAAAGGCAGCGCCCTGAACGGCAAGGCATGATGAACCCCACCGCACCCCACACCGCACACCAGCAACCGCACATCCGCCAAGGCGGCCCCCACGACGTCCCCGCCGTCCTCGGCATGTTCGACAGCGCCATCACCTGGCTCACCTCCCAAGGCCGCACCGGCCAATGGGGCACCAAACCCTTCACCGGCAACCCCCAACGCACCCGCCAAGTCACCGGCTGGGCCGACCTCGGCGGCATGCGCATCGCCGAAATCGACGGCCAAAGCGCCGGATGCGTCGTCGTCGGCGCCGCCCACGACTACGTCACCCCCGCCACCGAACCCGAGCTCTACGTCCAAGCCCTCGTCATCGACCAGCGCCACGCAGGCCGCAACGTCGGCCGCACCCTGCTCGACTGGGCCGCCGACGAAGCCCGCACCCGCGGCGTCAGCCTCCTGCGCGTCGACTGCTACGCCGGCGACGACGGCCGCCTCGTCAGCTACTACGAACGCTGCGGCTTCACCCGCGCCGCACCCTTCACCGTAGGGGAGTGGCCCGGCATGCTCCTCACCCGCCGCGTGTGACCACCCCCACCCACACCCCCCAAGCGGTCACCCGAACCCGGCAGCCCGCCCCAGCGGCGTACCCGAACCCGGCCCCAGCGCCCGGCTCAAAAAAACCGGCACCTGCGCCATGAACCGCGGCTCACCCCCACGATGCTCCTGCGCCGCATGCACCGTGAACGGATGCACCACGTAAACATCACCCGGCACCCCCGTCGCCAACGCCACCCGCCGCCCCCGCCCCACCCCCTCGAACACCGACCCCATCATCATCGGATCACGCACCCGCTCATCCAGCAGCGCCGCCATCTCCCGCTGCGACCCCACCCGCACCCGCGTCGGCGCGTCATCCACCCCCACCTGCGACAACAACACCAGCACCAGCAACGTCTCCGGCCGCCCGCTCACCCCGAACGTGCCATCCGGCCGAGCCGCGCTCGCATCGATGTGCCACCCCCGATCATCGACCGGCGCCACCCGCGGAAACCGCACCGGCACATTCCCCAGCGACCCCCGCGGCACCCACCCGCCCACACCGGCCACCGCATCCAGCGCCGCCCGCAACCGGACACTGCGCATGATCTCCCCGAACGGCCCCTCACCCGTCAGATCCGCCGTCCACACCACCGGCCGCGTCCACCCCGAAGGCTCATCCGGAGACAACCCCATCCGCCGCCACAACAACGCCCGGGCCGCATCCCCGACCTCCCGCGGCACCACCGCCTCCACCTTCGCGAAACCGTCGGCGACGAAAGCCTCGACATCGATGACGTCCATGCCCGCACGCTAACAGCGCCGTCCACCCGTTCTCCCGCACCCGCACACCCACCGCACCACACGCCACCATGCGGCAAACCGCGGGGGAGCAGGACCAGCAGGACACCCTCACACCAACACCCGGGGGAGAAGAACACCCACGCACAAACCCCCGGGCAAGTGGATCACCCTCACACGACCCCGGGAAAGAAGAACACCCCCACACGACACCGGGGGAGTGCAACCACCCTCACACAATCGCCAACTGCCCGAACCGCGGCTCCCGCCGCTCCGCCACCGGCGCCCCGCACCCCATCCCGTACACCCGGCACAACTGCGCGATCTGCCCCGTGATCCGCCCCTCATAATCCGCCGACGGCAACCCCGCCCCGTCGTACAACTCCTCATACCGCGCCACCAACTGCGGATGCGCCGACGCCAGCCACTCCCCATACCAGCCACGCGTCCCCGGCGGCAGCCGCAACACCACCGGCTCCACCGCCCCCGCACCCGCCCCCGCGATCCGCCGCACCGTCGCCGCCAACTGATCGGCCGCATCACTCAGCAACGGCAACACCGGCGCCATCAGCACCCGGCACGCCACCCCCGCCTCCACCAGCGCCGACACCAACTCCAGCCGCGCCTGCGCCGTCGGCGCCCCCGGCTCCACCGCCCGCCGGATCCGCTCATCCACGAACGCGATCGACACCGCCACCTGCGCCCCCGCCCGCGCCAGCAACGCCGCGTCCCGCAACACCAGCGCACTCTTGGTGTAAACCGTGAACGGCACCGCCGCCTCCGCAAGCACCGCAATCAACCCCGGCATCAACCGGTACGTCTCCTCCGCCACCTGATAGCAGTCACCACTGACCCCCACCGCCAGCTCCTGCCCATCCCACCGCCCCAGATCCACCCGCAACCGCGCCACCGCGTTCGGCTTCACCACGACCCGCTCGTCGAAATCCCGCCCCGCGTCCAACCCGAACCGGCGATGCCCATCACGGGCACCACACCCCCGGCAAGCATGAGCACACCCCCGGTAGGGCGAAACCGCCCACCGCTGCGCGATCCCCGCGACCGGCGGCACCCGCTCGATCATCGTGCGCGCCTGCACCTCGAAAAACCCACCCCGCGCCACCGCCCGCCGCTCGATCAGCGGACGCTCGTCAGCGGCGTCAACAAGCGCAAGCGCGTCCCAACCCACGCCCCCAGTGGAACACGCATTCGACTGCCTTTTCAAGCGGAACCCGCAACCCCGAACTCTCGACGACCTGCTCGCCCCCACCCACACTGAAATGGCACACACGTACCACTTTCAGCCTGGGGGACCCATGGCCTGGATCCTGCTCACCCTCGCCATCGCCTCGGAGGTCCTCGCCACCTCCGCACTCAAACTCAGCAACGGCTTCACCCACCCCGCCTGGACCCTCACCGCCGCCGCCGGCTACCTCACCTCCTTCACCCTCCTGGCCCAAGCCCTCAAACTCCACCTCGGCATCGGCACCGCCTACGCCATCTGGTCCGGCGCCGGCACCGCCGCCATCGCCATCATCGGCGCCCTCTTCATGGGAGAGACCCTCACCCCCCTCAAGATCAGCGGTATCCTGCTCATCATCGGCGGCGTCGTAGTCCTCAACCTCGCAGGTGGCCATTGAACCCCGCACCAGGCCCGCCACCCCACACCCGCCCGCACCAGCACACAACCGCCGGCGCCGCGCCACCATCCCCGACCCCGAAAGCGCCCATGATCCACCACCTCGCCCTCGCCGAAGACTGGCACCACGCCCACCCCACGGGGGAGTACCGCATCTCCACCCTCGGCCGCACCCTCGACCAAGAAGGCTTCATCCACTGCAGCCGCGACCTCACCCAGCTACACCAGGTCCACACCACCTACTACACCCACGTCGAAGACCCGCTCCTCATCCTCGACATCGACCCCACCGGCCTCGACATCCGCCACGAGAACGGCTACCCCCACCTCTACGGCCCGCTCCCCATCACCGCCGTCACCGCCGTACACCCCTACACCACCTGACAACACCGGGGGAGCGCACCCCCACAACGCAGCGACACCCCGCGCCCGACCGCCACCCGCCCAAGGAACCCCATGGACACCCGAACAGCCGCCCAACGCTTCGCCGACACCTGGCAACACGGCTGGAACCACCACGACACCGCCGCCATCACCGCCCTCTACCACGACGACGCCGTCCACACCAGCATGCCCTTCCGCCCCCCACACCACGGCAAGCACGCCATCGCCGACTACATCACCTGGTCCTTCACCGGCGAAACCGACCCCCACGTCACCTTCGCCGCCCCCGTCGTCGACGGCGACCAGGCCGCCATCGAATTCCGGGCCCACGCCCACGACAACGGCCGGCCCATCACCCTGGCAGGCTGCGTCTTCGCCCGCTTCGACCCCGATGGACTCGCCACACACACCCGCGACTACTGGCACACCACCGACGGCCACCACTGACCAGCCGGCACCGAACGACCAACGGGCACCGAACAGAAAATCAGCGCACCAACCGCACCGGCGACACACCCGGACCCACAGCCTGAGGCTGCTGAGGAGCCTGCTGCGGACGCGCCATCTGCTGCGTCTGCTGCTGAGCCTGATCCACCGCCTCAGCCCGCCGCTCGGCGCACCCACCCCCGCAATAGCCGTTCGTCACAATGAGCCGGCCCCGCAACGGCGTGTACGCCTCCCTACCGGAAGCGGGCACAACCCCCTGACATACCGGGCATAACACCGATTGGCTCCCCACGTGCTGCTCCTCTCGCGGCGCGAATAGCAGGAGCTCCACCCTAAAACCATAGTTCCCACCAGGGACAGCGAATCGACAGAGCGTCAAAAGCGCCGTCAACGCCCGGCAGGGCACCGCAACGCCACCGCATCACCCCGCGAAACCCCAGCTCACCACCGTTTCCGCGACCGCCGCGACACCTCCGGACGCGGCCCGGCGACCGCGAGAAAAAGTTCCCACCAGACACCGCGGTCCCACCCGTCAGGGGAGGCACCCACCCCCCTCTCCGGCCTACTTGACATAATGTTCATTATCGAGCAACCAGCGGACGTCCCGAATAAACACCGCACACCCGGGAACACACCCCGGCATGACCACCGCCGCGCTCATGGCAATCACCGCAGTCGTCGTCGCCGCCGCCATCTGGCTGATCATCCTCGCCGTCCGGCTCACCCGCAGCCCACGCAACCGGCCCAACCCGAGCATCGACCTTGTCGATCAAGCTCGCGAGCTGAAGGCACTCGGGCAGATCAAGGACGCCGTCTTCCTCGTACGCGGTGAGACCGGCATGAGCCATCGCGCGGCCGCCAGGTTCGTCAACCGTCTATGACCCCCCACCGCGGCCGCCCGGACCCCGATCCGATACCAGACAGAATGCGGGTTCTGTCTGGTATCGCCCGCAATGTACTTTCTTATGCCATTTGCCGCCTGCCGTCCCGCCCTCACGGAACCGCCCCACTCCACACCATCGATCCTCGGCCGCCTGACCGCCGCCGGCCGCCTGCCCGATCGCGACCGGGCGCCCTATTCGAACTGGTCTCCGCATTCCGGCCGACCCAGCAACACCTCCCCCCGGCCACGACAAGGCAGCCCCTGTCCCCCGCAGCGCGGCGTCGCTCCCGCTGCTCGGGCACACCGTCGCTCTGCTTCGCTCTCCCCGCTGAGGTTCCTGTCGTCGCTGCCTTCCGGCCTGGACCTGGCCGCTCTGCGCGCCTCTCCCCCGGCCGTGCTCAGCGGCCCTGCGGTTCCTGGCGGGTGGCGTCTTGGGTGTCCGGCCGGTACGGGCGGCGTGGGGCGGGCTCGCGGCCGGCCGGTTGGCGAAGGTGGCCGGGAAGGGCCGGTGGGGGCGGGTTGGGCCGGGTGAGCGTGCTGTCGGCGAGCGTGATCTGCTCGCCGTGGTGGGTGAGGGTGATCGGCGGGCCGTGCAGGAGCCGGTAGGTGGTCCTTTCCCGGGTGGTGCTGACGCTCAGCGCGCTGCCGCGGTAGCGCAGCCGGAAGGTCAGCCGGGTGAGGCCGGCCGGCAGGCGCGGGGCGAAGCGCAGGTGTCCCTCCTCGGCGCGCATGCCGCCCAGTCCGGCGACGAGGGCGATCCACGCTCCGGCCAGTGCGGCCATGTGCACGCCGTCGACGGTGTTCTTCTCCAGGTCTTCCAGGTCCATCAGGGCGGCTTCGCCGAGATAGCGGCAGGCGAGGTCGAGGTGTCCCACTTCGGCGGCCATGACTGCCTGGGTGCAGGCGGACAGGGATGAGTCGCGGACGGTCAGGGCTTCGTAGTAGGCGAAGTTGCGGGCTTTGTGCTCGGCGGTGAAGGCGTCGCCGCGCAGGTGCATCGCGAGGACGAGGTCTGCTTGTTTGACCACTTGGCGGCGGTAGAGGTCGAAGTAGGGGTAGTGCAGGAGCAGGGGGTAGTGCTCGGGTGGGGTGGCGGTGAAGTTCCAGGGTGCGTGTGCGGTGAAGCCTTCGTTTTGGGGGTGGACCTTCAGTCGTTCGTCGTAGGGGATGGACATCGCGGCTGCGGCGTCGCGCCATCGGTCGGTCTCGTGCGGGGTGACGTCGAGGTGGGCGGCTTGTTCGGGGTGGCGGGTGGCGGCTTCGGCTGCCTCGCGGAGGTTCTGCTGGGCCATGAGGTTGGTGTAGACGTTGTTGTCGGCGATGGCGCTGTATTCGTCGGGTCCGGTCACTCCGTCGATCCGGTAGTGGCCGGTGGCGTCGTGGTGGCCGAGGGCTTGCCAGAGGCGGGCGGTGGCGATCAGGAGCGGGAGGCCGGTCTGTTGTTCGAAGGGGGTGTCGCCGGTGGCGTCGATGTATTGGGTGACGGCGTGGGCGATGTCGGCGTTGATGTGGAAGGCGGCGGTTCCGGCGGGCCAGTAGCCGGAGCATTCTTCGCCGTGGATGGTGCGCCAGGGGAAGGTGGCGCCGGCGAGGCCGAGTTGCCGGGCGCGTTCGGTGGCGGGGGCGAGGGTGGTTTTGCGCCAGGTCAGTGCGTCGGCGACGGCTTGGGGGTAGGTGTAGGTGAGGACGGGCAGGACGAAGATCTCGGTGTCCCAGAAGGCGTGTCCGTCGTAGCCGGAGCCGGTGAGGCCTTTGGCGGGGATGGGGCGTTCTTCGAGGCGGGCGGCTGATTGCAGGAGGTGGAAGAGGCCGAAGCGTACGGCCTGTTGTATTTCGGGGTCGCCTTCGACTTCGACGTCGGCGTTGTTCCAGAAGGTGTCGAGGAAGTGCCGCTGGTCTGCGCACAGGTTGTGCCAGCCGGTCAGTTGTGCGGCGGCGAGTGCCGCGGCGACCTGGTCGTGCATGGCGGGCCGTGAGCGGGTGGAGGACCATCCGTAGGAGAAGTATTTGATGAGGCGCAGGGGTCGTCCGGGGGTGAGGCGGGTGGCGACGGTCACGCGGCTGATGTCGCCGCTGTTCTGGGTGTCGGTGCGGGTGTCGTCGGGGCCGTCGATGTCGTGGCACATGCCGGCGGCGATCCGCAGGGCGCTGGCCCGGGTGCGGTGGATCATGATGGCGGGGCCGTTGGCGCTGGAGGTGTTCTCTTCGAGGATGAGGGGTGCGTGCAGGGGTGTGGCGGCGCGTGGGTCGTGGGCGGTGTGTTCCTGGGTTTCGTTGGCGATGAGTTCGGATTGGAGGACGACGCGCAGGGGCCGGTCGACGGCGTGGACTTCGTAGTGGATGGCGGCGATGGCGCGGTGGGTGAAGGAGACCAGGCGGGTGGAGGTGATCTGGACGGGGGTGCCGGTCGGGGAGCTCCAGTGGGCGGTGCGGGTCAGGGTGCCGGCGCGCAGGTCGAGGAGTCGTTCGTGGTGGTGCAGGGTGCCGTGGCGGATGTCGAGGGGTGCGTCGTCGACGAGGAGCCGGATGACTTTGCCGTTCGTGACGTTCACGATGGTCTGGCCTGATTCGGGGTATCCGTATCCTGCTTCCGCGTACGGCAGGGGCCGTTGTTCGTAGCAGCCGTTGAGGTAGGTGCCGGGTTGTCCGTACGGTTCTCCTTCGTCGAGGTTGCCGCGCAGGCCGATGTGGCCGTTGGACAGGGCGAAGACCGATTCGGTCTGGGCCAGCACGTTGAGGTCCAGGTGCCGCTCGCGTACCGACCAGGGTTCGACGGCGAACGCGGGGTGGCGGATCATCGGGTGCTGCCGGAGGGTGCCGGTGGTGTGAGCAGGTCGGCCAGGTCGCCGACCACGATGTCGGCTCCGTGTTCGCGTAGTGCGTCGGCCTGTCCGGTGCGGTCGACGCCGATGACGAAGGCGAAGCATCCTGCCTGGCCGGCGGCGACGCCGGCCAGGGCGTCTTCGAACACGGCGGCCTGTGCGGGGGTGAGTTCCAGTGCTTGCGCGGCGGCGAGGTACATGTCGGGGGCGGGTTTGCCCGCCAGGTGCCGTTGCTGGGCGATGGTGCCGTCGATGCGGGCTTGGAAGCGGCCGGACAGTCCGGCGGCCGCCAGGACGTGCTCGGTGTTGGCGCTGGAGGACACCACGGCTGTGTGCAGTCCGGCGTCGTGGACGGCCTGCAGGTAGCGCAGGGAGCCGGGGAAGACGCTCACGCCGTCGCGGTCGATGATGGTTTGGACGAGGGCGTTCTTGCGGTTGCTCAGCCCGTGCAGGGTGAGGGCGTCCGGCGGGTCGCCGGGTGTTCCTGGGGGCAGGGTGATGCCGCGGGCCTGCAGGAAGCTCGTGGTCCCGTCGAGCCGTTTCTTGCCGTCGACGTAGCGGTCGTAGTCGGTGACCGCGTCGAAGGGCACGAATGGGGTGCCGGTGTGTTCGGCCCGTGGCCGCAGGAAGTCGTCGAACATGGTCTTCCAGGCGGCGGCGTGGATGCCGGCGGTGCGGGTCAGCACGCCGTCCATGTCGAACAGGCACCCGCGTATGCCTTCGGGCAGTCCCAGCATTGATCCCCCGATCAGCGCCCTGTGCTCTGACCTGCCCTTACCCCTCCCCTGCGGCTTCTCACCGGCTGGTGGCGGGGGCCTGCGGGTGCTGGGCGTCCGCGGCGGGCAGGCGGACGAGGGCGCGGGCGCCTTGGGGGCTGTCGGCGATGTGCAGTGTGCCGCCGTGCGCCTGGGCGATCTGACGGGCGATCGGCAGGCCGAGGCCGGTGCCGCCGGTGTCTCTGTTGCGGGCGGTGTCCAGCCGGGAGAAGCGCTGGAAGACCTGTTCGCGTTTGTCGGGGTCGATGCCGGGTCCGTCGTCGCTGATCTGCAGGACGGCGATGCCGTGGGGGAAGCGGTGGGTGTCGCGTGGGGGGGCGGGCTCGTGCCGTACGTCGATGGAGATCGTGGTGGCGGCGTGGCGTTCGGCGTTGTCCATGAGGTTGTTGTACAGGCGTGCCAGTTTGGCGCGGTCGCCGATGACCGTGACCCCGGGTTGCAGGTCTTGGAGGAGGTGTTGGTGCGCCGGTGCCGGTCGTTGCCGGACTTGGGCGGTCACGAACTGGGCGAGGTCGATGGGTTCGCTGTCCAGGGGGCGGCCGGCTTCGAGCTGGGCGATGGTCAGCAGGTCTTTCAGGATCGTCTCCAGCCGGTTGACGCTGCGCAGGACGGTGGTGCCCAGCCGGGGCACGGTGGTGTCCTGGGGGGCGTACAGGGCGTCTTCGACTTCGGCGCGTATCGCGGCGATGGGGGTGGCGAGTTCGTGGGAGGCGTCGGAGGTGAAGTGGCGCTGTTGCCGCATGGCCGCCTGCAGGCGTGTCAGGGTGCGGTTGACGCTGTCGGCGAGGTCGTGGATCTCGTCCTGGCCGGGTGGCAGGGAGACGCGCCGGTCGCCGGTGGTGTCGGTGATCTGGTCGAGTTCGGCGCGGATGGCGGTCACGGGTCTGAGTGAGGCGGTGACGATGCGGTGGCCGAGGGCGGTGATCGCCGCGGCCAGCAGGATCGCGGTGGCGATCACGGTGGCGGCCAGCCAGGGGGTCACGTAGGGCGGGATGGTGGGTGAGGAGCTGTAGACGACCCAGTCCTGGCCGTCGTGGTAGGCCGATTGTGCGATCACGTGGTGGCAGTCGCCGGCGGGGAAGACGCCGCCGCAGACGACGTGGCCGGTGATGGTGACGCCGGCGGGGGTGAAGGCGGCCATGGCGGGTTTGCCGTGCAGGTGCGGGGTGGAGGCGATGACGGTGCGGTGGGCGTCGACGATCTGGACGTTGCGGTCGGGGTGGGCGGCCAGGGGTGTGCTGGGCCGGTGGTGTTCCACCTGGTGGGCGACGCGGCCGCCGGTGGCGGCGAGTTCGGTCAGCAGGTTGTCGGTGGCGTAGCGGTGGATGGCGATCATGACGGTGGCCACCAGCAGGGTGGACAGCAGGGCGACCGTCGCCGCGGTGAACTGTGTCATGCGTGTCGTCATCGACCGGCGTCGTCGTTGCTCCATGCGCTCGCCCCTTTCGCTCAGCCGGGTACGCGGGGGGCGGAGTGGGCGGGGGCGTGGGTCAGGTGGCGGGCGAGGTCGCGCAGGTGGTGCATGGTGGCGCTGACGTGCGGGGATTCGGGGCCCAGGAGTCTGGCCCAGGCGCCCGCGCCGTGCGGCAGGACGCTGGCCCCGCCGGCGAGTCCGCTGCCGCTCACCGCTGCGTGCAGGGCGGCGGCCAGGTCGTCGGCGGGCACGGCGGTGGTGATCACGTACAGGGTGGACAGCACGCCGTGGTCGCCGAACATGGCCGGGCCGGTGACCGGGGAGTGTGCGGGGGTCAGCCGGACGGGGTCGGCGAACAGCAGGCCGCCGTCGGGGCCGGTGACGTCGAGGTCGCTGCAGTAGGTGGTGTAGGCGTGGCGTTCGCCGCGGGCCAGCCGGCCGGCCAGCATGCTGTCGCCGAGGATCGCGGTGGCGCCGGGGCCGACGGTGAGCTGGGTGCGCTGGTAGAAGCGGGAGCCGGCGAAGGGGATGGCGGGGCCGGGCAGGTGTTCGAGGTAGGCGCCCGGTCCCGCCGACAGGGAGATGAGCTGGGTGGCGTAGTCCTGCTCCATCCGGTAGATCTTGGTGGCGGCCTGCGTCGTGAGGTGCACGGCGGTGTTCGCGCCGCAGGTGACGTCGATGCGGTAGCGGTCGCCCTGCACGATGCCGCCGCCGGTGGACATGACGATCACGTGGGGCAGGTCCGGTCTGGCCGGGTCGTGGTAGAGCGGCCGCATGATCTGCAGTGGGGTCTTCTGGTAGTGGCCGGTCAGTTCGCTGCGGCCGCCGCGTCGCTCGAAGGCCAGCTCCAGGACGCCGACCTTGCCGGGGCTGCCGACCGGCAGGGTGTCCGGGACGTGGGCGTAGCGTGCCACCTCGTGCGGGAGGGAGGCGATCGTGTAGTGCTCGGGGGCCAGCCGGTCCGGCGGCCGTCTCACGTCGGTGAGCATGCCGGTCTGCGGCTGGTGATGAAGTCGGCGACCTGCGGCACGCCGGTGCCGCGCAGGCAGTCGGTGAGGATGACGGGGCGGCCGTCGCGGACGTGGTGGGCGTCGCGTTCCATCACGGTGAGGTCGGCGCGGACGTAGCGGGCGATGTCGATCTTGTTGATGACGAGGAGGTCGGAGTCGGTGATGCCGGGGCCGCGTTTGCGCGGCATCTTGTCGCCTTCGGCGGTGTCGAGGACGAAGATGTAGAGGTCGGCCAGGGCGGGGCTGAAGGTGAGGGTGAGGTTGTCGCCGCCGCTCTCGTACAGCAGGGTGTCGATGTCGGGGTAGCGCTGCAGCAGTTCGGCGCCGGCGGCGAGGTTCATCGACGGGTCGTCGCGGACGGCCGTGTGGGGGCAGGAGCCGGTTTCCACGCCGACGATCCGGCCGGGGTCCAGGACGCCGTCGAGGGTGCGTTTGACGTGGTGGGCGTCTTCGACGGTGTAGATGTCGTTGGTGATGATGCCGAGGCTGTGGCCCCGCTCGAGCAGGATGGGGGCCAGCGCCTCGATGAGGGCGGTCTTGCCCGAGCCGACGGGCCCGCCGATGCCGATCTTGAGGGTGTGGTCGATGGCGGGGTGCCCGGGGTGGTCGGCGGGTGCGTGCCGGTGCGGGTGCATGGGTGCCTTTCAAAGAGCCGGTCAGGTGGTGAAGAGGCGGGCGGTGGCGCGTTCGTGGACGGCGCTCATCGTGTCCGCGATCGGGGTGGTGGCGTGCAGGTCGCCCGGGTCGCGGGCGGCCAGGGCGATGGTGGTGGCGCGTTCGATCGTGGCGGCGGCGCCGTACAGGGTGCTCTGGGCCTGGCGGAAGTCGAGTGCGCGCAGGCGGACGGCGGCGCTGACCCAGCTCGCGGCGAAGGCGTACAGGTCGCCGGTGACCGCTTCGCGCACGCCCACGCCGAGGCCGGCGTGGGCGGCGGCCAGGACGACGGCGTGGTTGCCCGGGGTGGCGCCGGCCTCGACCAGGGCTGAGAGCCGGGCCAGCTCCGGGGTGGCGAAGACGAGGGCGGCCGTGCGCAGGACCTGGTTGCCGGTCCTGGTGGCGGCGGCCCGGATCTCCCGGTTGAGTTTGATCGCGTGCAGCCGCCGGTCGGCCCGCACGACGGTGTCCCAGTCGCCGGCCGTCACGGCGCGGTGGGCGAGGGCCAGGGCGGCGGCGTCGCCCGGTCCGGCCGCGTGCAGCAGCATGTCCCGCAGCAGCCCGGCCACGTCCGCCGCTCCCGCCTGCGTGTAGGCCTCCAGCCCGTGGGAGAGGGTGTAGAGGCCGCCGGGGAAGGCCGAATCGGCGAGCTGGAGCTGGGCGAGCAGGTTCATGCCAGGAAGAACAGGTGGTTGAGCGGCAGTTCCTGGGCCGGTGCGATGGTGGCGTGCTCGCCGTCCACGGTGACCTTGAACGTTTCGGGGTCCACGGTGATCTTCGGCAGGGCGGAGTTGCGGATCATGTGCCGTTTGTCGACCGTGCGGGTGTGGCGGACCCGGGCGATCAGCCGCTCCAGGCCGAGCCGCTCGGGCACTCCGGCGGCGATGGCGGCGTCCGGCAGGAACGTCACGTTGCTCTTGCGCTGCGCCATCCCCATCGCGCCGAACATCGGCCGGTAGTACACCGGCTGCGGTGTGGGCAGCGAGGCGTTCGGGTCGCCCATCTGCGACCAGTTGATGAGGCCGCCCTTGACCACCAGGGCCGGTTTGGCGGCGAAGGAGGTGAACGGCCACAACACGATGTCGGCCAGTTTGCCGTCCTCCAGCGAGCCCACCGTTTCGGCGATGCCGGTGGCTCTGGCCGGGTTGATGGTGAGTTTGGCGAGGTAGCGCAGGACGCGTTCGTTGTCGTGCCGCGGGGAGTCCTCCGGGAGTTTGCCGCGCTGGTCCTTGCAGTGGTGCGCGGTCTGGAAGGCGCGGGTGAAGCTCTCCCCGATGCGGCCCATCGCCTGGGAGTCGGAGGAGAACATGCTGATCACGCCCATGTCCTGCAGGACGGTCTCGGCGGCGATGGTCTCCACCCGCACCCTGCTGTCGGCGAAGGAGACGTCCTCGGGGATGGCGTGGTTGAGGTGGTGGCAGACCATCACCATGTCGAGCAGCTCGTCGGCGGAGTTGATCGTGTACGGCAGCGTCGGGTTCGTCGAGGACGGCAGCACGTTCGGCTCACCGGCGATGCGGATCATGTCAGGGGCGTGCCCGCCGCCGGCGCCCTCGGAGTGGAAGGTGTGGATGGCGCGGCCGTTGATCGCGCTGATCGTGTCCTCCAGGTAGCCGGCCTCGTTGAGGCTGTCGGCGTGCAGGGCCACCTGCACGTCGTAGTCGTCGGCCACCCGCAGCGCGCAGTCCAGCACGGCCGGGGTCGAGCCCCAGTCCTCGTGCACCTTCAGCACGCACGCCCCGGCCTCGATCTGGTCGGCGATGGGGGCGGGCAGGCTGCCGTTGCCCTTGGCCATGAGGCCGATGTTGACCGGCAGCGCCTCGACGGCCTGCAGCATCCGGCCGATGTTCCACGGGCCGGGGGTGCAGGTGGTGCCGCGGGTGCCGTCGGTGGGGCCGGTGCCGCCGCCGATCAGCGTGGTGATGCCGTTGCTGAGCGCGGCCTCGGCCTGCTGGGGGGCGATGAGGTGCACGTGCGGGTCGATGGCGCCCGGGGTGGCGATCATGTGCTCGCCCGCCAGGACCTCGGTGCCGGGGCCGATGATGAGGCGGCGGTCGACGCCGTTCTGGGTGTGCGGGTTGCCGGCCTTGCCGATGCCGACGATTCTGCCGTCCTTGATGCCGATGTCGCCTTTGATCACGCCCAGCACCGGGTCGAGCACGACCGCGTTGGTGATCACCAGGTCGAGGGCGATGGTGGTGTTGCGGGAGCCGGGGTCGGAGGCCATGCCGTCGCGGGCGGTCTTGCCGCCGCCGTAGACGGCCTCGTCGCCGTAGCAGCCGGCCGCGTGGTCCTTCTCGATCTCGATGATCAGGTTGGTGTCGGCCAGCCGGACCCGGTCGCCCACCGTGGGGCCGAACATGTCCACGTACTGCTTGCGGCTCATGGTGCTCATCGGCCTCAGCCTTTCTTCCTGGTGGCCGGCTTCTTCGCGGCGGGTTTCTTGGCGGCCTTCTTGGTGGTGGCCGGCGCTGTGGTGGCGGGCTTGGTGACGGCCGGTTTGGTGACGGCGGCCTTCGTGACGGCGGCCTTCGTGGCAGCCGGTTTCGTGGTGGCGGGCTTGGTGGCGGCCTTCTTGGTGGTGGCCGGTTGCGTGGTGGCCTTCTTGGTGGTGGCCGCCGGGGCGGCAGGTTGCCGGAGGGCCGCGGAGGCTTCCGGCTGGTCGGCGTAGCCCAGCTCGGCCAGGCGCCGCGCCGCGTGCGTGCGGCTGTCCCTGGCCCGCAGGCCGCCGTCGACGAGGCCGGCGAACCCGACGACGCGCATGCCGCCGCCGTAGGCGACCAGGGTGACCTGGTGGGTGTCGCCGGGTTCGATGCGGACCGCGGTACCGGCCGGGATGTCGAGGTGCATGCCGTAGGCCTTGTCGCGGTCGAAGCTGAGCGCCCGGTTGGCTTCGAAGAAGTGGAAGTGCGAGCCGACCTGGATGGCCCGGTCGCCGGTGTTGCGCACGGTCAGCGTGACCGTGGGCCGGCCGGCGTTGATCTCGATGGGGCCCTCCGCGTAGATGACCCGCTCGGTGTCCGTCATGATGGGCTGTTCCTTACTCCTGATGGTGGGCCGGTGAAGGTCAGCCGCCGATCGGGTCGTGGCAGGAGACGAGTTTGGAGCCGTCCTTGAACGACGCCTCGACCTGCATCAGCTTGAGCATTTCCCGCACTCCGGGCATGACGTCGCCCGCGCCGAGCACCTGTTTGCCGAGTTCCATGCACTCGGCGACGGTCTTGCCCTCCCGGGCGGCTTCGAGGACTGCGCTGCTGATCAGGGCGACCGCTTCGCTGTAGTTGAGCTTGAGGCCGCGCCCGCGCCGTTTGGCGGCCAGGTCGGCGACCACGTAGATCAGCAGCTTGTCGATTTCGCGTGGAGCGAGGTTCATGGCAGTTCCTTAGGTGGTGGTGCGCCGGAGGCCGGACAATGACGGCACCGCCGCCAGGAAGATCCAGGTGACCAGGACGAAGGGCCAGGTCAGGGTGTGCCCGCCGATGGGCGCGAACAGGTCGGTGACGAACGCCGTCAGCACGGTCGCCGACACCACGCCGGCCGCGGCGTACAGCAGGCCGAGTGCGGTCGGTGCGACGAAGGTGGCGCACAGGGCGATCCCGGTGAGGACGGCGTTGTAGCCGTACAGGCCGGCGCCGATGTCGGCGGCGGGCGCGCCCAGCACCACGGCGACCACGATGCCGACGGCGCTGGAGACCAGCGCGGCCGCCGCCACCCGCAGGCCGGCGAACAGCAGGCCGATCAGGAAGATCAGCCCGACGTACCAGGTGCCCTGGAAGAACACCTGGCCGATGCCGTTGAGCAGTCCCTGCCACAGGTCGGTGACGGTCACCGCCGAGCCGGGGAAGGCGGCCGACGGCGGCGCCGCCGGGTGGCGCCCGCTCCAGACCCGTTCGTAGCCGGGCGCTCCGACGAGCATGATCGTGGTCACCGCGCAGAACGGTGCGGTGAACGTCGGCAGGTGGTGCGGCGTGAGCAGCGCGTTGAGCGCCGACGTCAGGACGGATCCCATGATCGCGCCGATGACGACGAGCAGCACGGTGATCCAGCGGGCGTCGAAGTACAGGGCCAGCGCCACGCCGATCAGCGTGCCGTTGAAGCCTTCGAGCCCGCCGGCCACCCGGTCGGCGCGGGCGCCGAGGATCCAGGCGGTGAGCGTGGCCACGACGGTGCCGAGCAGGCCGAAGACGCCGTACTGCCAGCCGCCGGCGAACAACGCCACGATGAAGCAGACGGCCGTGCGGTAGTCGCTCTGGAAGTCGACCTGGCTGACCCCGCGCAGGGTGCCGAGCGGCAGGTCAGAGACCACAGCGCGCACGTCTTTCGGCCCTTCTTCGACGGGAGGGGTTCGACGAAGGGACGTCATTCCCGCAGAACCTCTCCCAAAGCGCCGCGCGCCCGTCGGCGGAACTGATTTTGCGAAATGCTGCTGCTGTTTGCCCGGGGAAGGGAAAGCCGCCTTATGGGCGAAACGCTATGTTCCGGCAAAAGTCGCGCCATGTGCGGTTTTCGGGGTGGCCGGGCCGATCATCTCTGAGGGGAGGAAACGAGGTCGAGCGATGCCGCCAGGTCTGAACACCGGAGACTCCGCGTGGGTTCTCGTCAGCGCCGCCATGGTGCTGCTCATGACCCCCGGGCTGGCCTTCTTCTACGGCGGCATGGTCCGCGCGCAGAACGTCCTGAGCATCCTCTTCATGAGTTTCGTCTCCATCGCGCTGGTGACGATCGTGTGGTTCGCCTACGGCTACGGCCTGGTCTTCGGCCCGGACGTGGGTGGCGCCGGGCTGATCGGTTTCGGTGACCTGCGCTTCGCCGGCATCGCGCCCGACATGCTGCACGGCCGGGTGCCCACCTACGCCTTCGCGTTGTTCCAGCTCACCTTCGCCATCATCACCGTGGCGCTGATCAGCGGATCGGTCGCCGGGCGGACCCGGCTGGGGCCGTGGATCGTCTTCTCCGTCGTCTGGGTGACGCTGGTGTACTTCCCCATCGCGCACTGGGTGTTCGACCCGGCGGGCTGGATCAGCCGGTGGGGCGTGCTCGACTTCGCCGGCGGCCTGGTCGTGGAGCTCAACTCCGGCATGGCCGGTCTGGCGCTGGCGCTGGCGCTCGGCCCCGGCGTCCGCTTCCGCAGGAAGGAGCCGCCCCAGCCGAGCAACATCCCCCTGGTCATGCTCGGCCTGGGCCTGCTGTGGTTCGGCTGGTTCGGCTTCAACGCCGGTTCGGCCATGGCCGACGGCCGCGTCGCGGTCAACGCGTTCCTGTCCACCATGATCGCCGGGGCGGCCGGCATGCTGACCTGGCTGGTCATCGAATGGGTCAAATCCCGGCGCTTCACCCGGCTCGGCTCCGCCACCGGCGCGCTGGCCGGGCTGGTGGCCATCACGCCCTCCTGCGCCTACGTCAACGCCGAGGGGGCCCTGATCGTGGGCGTCGTCGCCGCCGTCGTCGTGTCGTTCGCCGTCACCTGGAAGCTCGTCCTCGGCTACGACGACACGCTCGACGTGGTCGGCGTCCACGGGGCGGGCGGCGTGGTCGGCGTGGTCCTGCTCGGCCTGCTGTCCACCGGCTTCATCGCCGGCACCTCCAAGGGTCTGCTGTACGGCGGCTCGATCGCCCTGCTGCTCAAGCAGATCGCCGCCGTCGTCGTGGTGGCCCTGTACTCCTTCGTCGTCACCTACCTGATCGGCCGGGTCGTGGACGGGCTGCTGCGGATGAAGGAGAGTGATGCGGAGCAGCTCGCCGGCTCCGACGTGCAGTTCGGAACGCAGGGGTGACGCCCGGCGCCCGGCGTCCGGCGCGCGCGCCGGCCTTCGTCGCCGTCGGCGGCGGTGCCGGTGCGGTCGCCCGCCACCTGCTCACCGAGACCCTGATGGGCGCCTCCCATCCGCTGCCCTGGCCCACGCTCGTGGTCAACACGGCAGGCTGCCTGCTGCTGGGGCTGCTGACCGGCGAACTGACCACTCGTCCGCCGCACAGCCGGTCGTTGCGGATGCTGCTCGGGACGGGGTTCCTGGGCGGGTTCACCACCTTCTCGCATCTGGTGGACGGCGTGCGCGAGCTGACCGTGGGCGGCTCGCCCGGCTGGGCCGCCGTCTACCTCGCGCTCAGCGTCGTCCTGGGGCTGCTGGCCGTCTGGGCCGGGATCACGATCGGCGGGCTCCGGCGGTGATGCTCGTCCTGGCCGTGTTCGTCGGCGGTGTGGCCGGCGCGCCCGCCCGCTTCCTCCTCGACGCCTTCGTCACCCGGCGGGCCGGCTCCGCCCTGCCCTGGGGCACGCTCACCGTCAACGTCATCGGCTCGGCCGTCCTGGGGACGCTGATGGGGATCGCCTCGCGCGCGGCCCTGGCGCACGTGGTGCTGTCGCTGGTGGGCACCGGGTTCTGCGGCGCGCTGACCACGTTCAGCACCTTCAGCGCCGACACCTACCGGCTGCTGAGCGCCGGATCGACCGGCAAGGCGCTGGCCAACATCGCGATGAACGTGATCGCCGGGCTGACCGCCGTCGGTCTCGGCTACCTCCTCGGCCGGGCGATCGGTGTCTGAGCCGCCCGCCCCCTCCCCCGCGGCCAGTGGTCGCCGGGACCCAGGCCCCCGGGCGGGCCGCGCCGTCGCCACCACGGGCGGGCCGCTGTCGGCCAGGCGCGCGCCGAAGGTCCAGCTCCGTCACGGGGAGGGCGACAAACGCCACCTGACCAGCCTGCAGGGGCTGGTCGCGCTGTCCCTGGACGCGCTCAGCTCCGTCGCCTACGGCCCCGAGGCGATCGCCTTGGTGCTGGTCGCCGCCGGCAGTGCCGCGGTCGGCTACACCCTGCCGATCACGCTCGCCATCGCCGCGCTGCTCATCTTGCTGGTGACCTCCTACTGCCAGGTGATCGCCGCCTTTCCCGACGGCGGCGGCTCCTACGCCGTGGCCAAGCAGAGCCTCGGCCCGGCCGTCAGCATCATGGCCGCCGCCGCGCTCGTCGTGGACTACGTGCTCACCGTGGCCGTGAGCCTGGCGGCGGGCGCCGCGAGCCTGGCCTCCGCCTTTCCCGTCCTCGGCGCGCACCTGCTGGAGGTCTGCCTGGCAGGGCTGGCCGTGCTCACCGCGCTCAACCTGTACGGCATCGCCGACAGCGCGCGCGTGCTGGCGGTGCCGGCGCTGCTGTTCATCGTGAGCATCCTCGGCATGGTCGTCGTCGGGCTGGCCCGCCCGCACCCGGCGGCGGTGGTCGGGACGGCGATGCCCCTGCCCGCCTTCGAGGCGCTCAGCGTGCTGCTGATCCTCAAGGCGTTCTCCTCGGGCTGCTCGGCGCTGACCGGGGTGGAGGCCATCGCCAACGGTGTGCCCATGTTCCGCCGGCCGGCGGTGCGCCGGGCGCAGCGGACCGAGTTGATGCTGGGCGTGCTGCTGGGCGTCATGCTGGTGGGGATGGCGCTGCTCATCCGGCGCGAGGAGGTGGTCCCGCGGGCGGGTGTCACCATCCTCGCGCAGCTCACCGCCGGCGCCTACGGCACGGGCTGGCTCTACCTCGCGGTGGGCGTCATCGTCACCCTCGCGCTCGGGCTGGCCGCCAACACCAGCTTCGGGGGCCTGCCGGTGCTGCTGAGCCTGCTGGCCAAGGATCAGCGGCTGCCGCACCTGTTCGCGCTGCGTTCCGAGCGGCCGGTGCACCGCTACGGCGTGGCCGCGGTGGCCGTCCTGGCCGCCGTGCTGCTGATCGCGGTCGGCGCGCAGACCCATCGGCTGATCCCGTTGTTCGCCATCGGGGTGTTCACCGGGTTCACGATCAGCCAGGTGGGGCTCGTGCGCCACTGGGTGCGGCTGCGCCCGGCGCGCTGGCTCGGCAGAGCGCTGCTGAACGGCGTCGGCGCCCTCGCCACGACGGTGGCCACGCTGGTGCTGCTCGTCACGAAGTTCACCGAGGGAGCCTGGGTGGTGCTGGTGGCCGTCCCGGTGCTGATGGGGTTGTTCACCTGGGTGGAGGGCTACTACGGCCGGGTCGGCGCCGCGCTCGGGCTCGGCCGGCCGCAGGCGGTCCCCCACAGCCCCGACGCGGCCGCGCGGCTGGTCATCGTCCCCCTCGGCCCGGAGTCGGCGATCAGCGCCCTGGCCGAGCGGGCGATCAGCGTGGCGCTGGCCTTCGGCGGGGAGGTCGTCGCCGTCGCCGTCTGCGATGCCCGCGAGCAGCGCGACACGCTGCTCGCGGCGTGGCGGCGGTGGGATCCGGGGGTGCGCCTGGAGGTCCTGGACAGCCCCGGCCACACGGTGGTCCGCCCGGTCGTGGCGTACGTGCGGCGTCAGGAGGCGGCCGGCAGGTGGGTCGCCGTGGTGATCCCCCGCATCGAGCCGCCCCATCCCCGCTACCGGCTGCTGCACACCCAGCGCGACCTGCTGCTGGCCGCCTCCCTGCGGGAACACACCGGCGCCGTGGTGTGCTTCCAGCCGTTCCACGTCCGCGGCGGCGCGTCGCCGGGCTGACCTTGGGGTGTGCGCTTGTGCTCACCGGTGGGGTTTCGGTTGGGGTTCCAGGGGTGGTGCGGGGCGACCAACCAGCGGGATCTTTCCGGGCAAAGTGGGTCAATTGGGGCTGGTCAGGGCAGATTTCTGCCGCGAACTGTCAACAGCAGTGGATGTTTCATGTCAGCATTTATGGCATGTATGGGTCATATGGGGCTGTCTTTAATACCCGGGTCCGGTGGGAGGACCACATCCGGCCCCCCGGCCCCCTGACATCGGCCCCCGCTCTGTGAAAGAAGTCGCGCGTTGCGTATCTTGCTGCTCTGCTCCTCCTTCAACGGCCTGTCCCAGCGCGCCTGGCTGGAGCTGCGCCGCGCCGGTCACGACGTGAGCGTCGAGCTCGCGGTCTCCGAGCAGGCGATGGCGGACGCGGCCGAGCTGCACAAACCCGATCTGGTCATCTGCCCGTTCCTGAAGGACCGGGTGCCGGAGCGGCTGTGGCGCGGCCACCGCACGGTGATCATCCACCCGGGGCCGCCCGGGGACCGCGGGCCCTCCTCGCTGGACTGGGCGATCCTGGACGGCGCGGCGGAGTGGGGCGTGACGGCCCTGCAGGCGGTGCAGGAGATGGACGCCGGGCCCATCTGGGGATACCGGACGTTCACCCTGCCGGAGGAGGCGCCGCGCAAGTCGGCGCTGTACAACGGGCCCGTCGCCGACGCGGCGGTGGAACTGGTCGCGGAGGTGGCGCGCAAGGCGGGTGACCCCTCCTTCACCCCGGAGCCGCTGGACTACCGCTCGGCCGAGGTGAAGGGACGGCTGCGCCGGGCGATGCGGCACGCCGACCGGGAGTTCTCCTGGGAGGAGCCGGTGCAGGACGTGCTGCGGCGGGTCCGGGCGGCCGACGGGTCACCCGGGGGGCGGGCCCGGCTGTGCGAGGTGCCGGTGCGGGTGTTCGACGTCTACCGGGGCCCGGACCTGACCGGGACACCGGGGACGGTCGCCGCCCGGCGCGAGGGCGCGGTGCTCGTCCACGCGGGCGAGGGAACGGTATGGGTGGGCCACCTGCGGCTGGAACGCGAGGGCGCGATCAAGCTGCCGGCGGCGATGGCCCTGGGCGACCTGGTGGCGCAGGCGCCGGAGCGGCCGGGCTACAGCGAGATCACCTACGACCGCAGCGAAGGCGTCGGCGTGGTGAGCTTCGACTTCTACAACGGGGCGATGTCCACCGAACAGTGCCGGCGGCTGGCCTCGGCGTTGCGGTACGCGGTCGCGCAGGACACGCGGGTGCTGGTGGTCCGCGGCGGCGAGACGTTCTCCAACGGCATCCATCTCAACGTCATCGACGCCGCGCGCCACCCGGAGCTGGAGGCGTGGATGAACATCAACGCCATCAACACGGTGTGCCGGCAGATCGTGGCGTGTACCGGGCAGCTGGTGGTGACGTCGGTGGGCGGCAACGCGGGCGCCGGAGGCGTCATGATGGGCCTGGGAGCCGATCGGGTCGTCGTACGGGACTCGGTGGTGCTGAACCCGCACTACCGGACGATGGGGTTGTTCGGCAGCGAACTGTGGACCTACACGCTGCCCCGGCGGGTGGGCGCCGAGGCGGCGCTGCGGCTGACCCAGGAGGCGTTGCCGCTGGGCGCCGCCGAGGCGGTCGAGCTGGGGCTGGCCGATCGCGCGCTGGGCGGGTCACGGCTGGACTTCGAACGGCGGGTGCTGGAGTACGCCGAGCGCCTGGCGGCCGACGCGGGCTACGACCGGCTGCTGGCGGGACGCCGGCAGGCGCGGGAGACCGACGAGCGGCGCAAACCCCTGGACGCCTTCCGGGCCGAGGAACTGGCGGAGATGAGCCGCGACATGTTCGACGACGCGAACGGCTTCCGCCAGGCCCGGCGCGACTTCGTGCACAAGGCGAAAGCGCAGGCGACTCCGGAGCATCTGGCGCTTCATCGGGAGTTGTCCGGCGCGTCGGCCCCTGCGGGCGCGGGCGCATCTCATATGTGAGATAAGGTCTCGTGTTGTGGCAGACGATTACCTTGTGCGGATCGGCCGGCTGATCCGGGACGCGCGTCAGCATCGCGGGTGGACGCAGCTCCAGCTCGCGGACGCGCTGGCGACGAGCCAGAGCGCGGTCAACCGGATCGAGCGCGGCAACCAGAACATCAGTCTTGAGATGATCGCCCGCATCGGCGAGGCGCTCGACAGCGAGATCGTCTCCCTCGGCTACGCGGGACCGATGCATCTGCGGGTGGTCGGCGGCCGGCGCCTGTCGGGCAGCATCGACGTCAAGACGTCGAAGAACGCCTGCGTGGCACTCCTGTGCGCTTCCCTGCTCAACTCGGGGCGGACGATCCTGCGCAAGGTGGCGCGGATCGAGGAGGTGTACCGGATCCTGGAGGTGCTCGCGTCCATCGGCGTGCGAGCGCGGTGGATCAACGAGGGCAGCGACCTGGAGATCGTGCCCCCGGCACGCCTGGAGCTGGAGGCGATGGACACCGAGGCCGCCCGCCGCACCCGAAGCGTGATCATGTTCCTCGGGCCGCTGATGCACCGCACGGAGCAGTTCCAGATCCCGTACGCGGGCGGCTGCGACCTGGGCACCCGCACGGTGCAACCGCACATGTCCGCGCTCAAGCACTTCGGCCTCGACATCACCGCGACAGGCGGCTTCTACCACGCGCGCGTGGACCGCGAGGTGTCCCCGTCCCGCCCGATCGTGCTGACCGAACGCGGCGACACGGTGACGGAGAACGCGCTGCTGGCGGCCGCCCGGCACGACGGCGTGACCGTGATCCGCAACGCCTCGTCCAACTACATGGTCCAAGACCTCTGCTTCTTCCTGGAACAACTCGGCGTCCGTGTGGAAGGCGTCGGCACCACGACGCTGACGGTGCACGGCCTGCCCGAGATCGAGCGCGACGTCGACTACTCCCCCTCCGAGGACCCCGTGGAGGCGATGAGCCTGCTGGCCGCGGCGGTGGTGACCTCCTCGGAGCTGACGATCTGCCGCGTCCCGGTGGAGTTCCTGGAGATCGAACTGGCCGTGCTGGAGGAGATGGGCCTCGATCACGATCGGGGCCGGGAATATCCGGCGGCGAACGGGCGTACCCGGCTGGTGGACCTGACGGTGCGGCCGTCGAAGCTGACCTCCCCCATCGACAAGATCCATCCGATGCCGTTCCCCGGACTGAACATCGACAACGTGCCGTTCTTCGCCGCGATCGCGGCGGCGGCGCAGGGCTCGACCCTCATCCACGACTGGGTCTACGACAACCGGGCGATCTACCTGACGGAGCTGACGCGGCTCGGCGCGTCGGTGAAACTGCTGGACCCGCACCGGGTCCTGGTCGAAGGACCGACACGGTGGCGCAGCGCGGAGATGATGTGCCCGCCGGCGCTGCGCCCGGCGGTGGTCGTGCTGCTGGCGATGATGGCCGCCGAAGGCACCTCGGTGCTGCGCAACGTGTACGTGATCAACCGCGGCTATGAAGACCTGGCCGAGCGGCTGAACGCGCTGGGCGCCCGGATCGAGACCTTCCGCGACATCTGACATTTCTGTCGGTGCAGGCCGCTACCGTCTTCCCGTGGATCTTCTTCGGTGTGCGAGGTGAAGGGGGAAACGGGTGCGGCCTGCGGAGCTCGACCGGGTGACGGTGGCGGAGGCGGCTGACCGCTATGTGGAGCTGGTGCGGGCCAAGACGCTGACGGGCGCGTTGTCGCCGTCGACGGCGGAGGTGTACGCGCGGGACGTGGCGACGCTGGTGGCGCTGGCGGGCGAGCGGGTCGTGCTCGACGATCTGACGGGCGAGGACGTGGACGCGATCTTGCTGGCGTTCGCCCGCAAACCCGACGGCCGCACGACACCTGGCGGCCCCTCCGGCACGAGGGCATCGAGCACAGAGGCATCCGGCACCAGGGCGTCGGGCACCAAGGCGTCGGGCACCAGGGCGTCCACCGCGAGGGCGCCGGGCGCGGGGGCGGGTGAGGCCGGAGGTCCGGGTCAGTCGCCGTCCTCACAAGCGCGGTTCCGGCGCTCCATCTCGGCGCTGTTCAAGCACGCGACGCTGGCGGGATGGGTGCAGGTCAACCCGATGACACGTTCGGCGGTGACGGCCAAGGAGCGGGGCGGCCTGCGCCCGCAACGGCGCGCCCTGACCCGGGAGCAGGCACAGGGGCTGATCGGCGCGGCCCGCACGCTGCAGGACGCTCCCCCGGCGCAGGGCAAGCGCCGCGACCAGCGCATGGAGCTGCGGGACGCGGTGATCGTGTTGCTGCTCTCGACGATGGGGCCACGCGTGTCAGAGCTGGTACGCGCCAACGTGGAGGACTTCTTCACCAACGACGGAGTGCGTTACTGGCGGATCTTCGGCAAAGGCGGCCGCACCCGGGACGTGCCGCTGCCCGATGACGTGGCGGTGGTCCTCGGCGCCTACCTGACGCAAGGACGCCCCGCGGTGCAGGACAAGGCGCTGCTGCTGTCGTGGCGAGGGCGCCGGCTGGCCCGCGGAGACGTGCAGGCCGTGATCGACCGCGTGCAGGAACGGGTCGATCCGGACCAGCGGCGGTCGGTGACACCACACGGGCTGCGGCACACGACGGCGACGCACCTGCTGGCGGACGCCGTGGACATGGACGCGGTCCGCCGCGTGCTGGGACACAGCGACCTGTCCACGCTCGGACGCTATCGAGATGAGCTGCCGGGCGAGCTGGAGGTGGCGATGCGGGCGCATCCGCTGCTACGCGGCCAACCGGGCCACTGACGCCCGCCGCCGGCCCCGGTCCTGCCCTCCACTGTCTGCTTCAGAGCAGTGGCCAGGTGCGCAGGGCGGCGTCGGCCATCTCCTGGAGTTCATCGCGGCCGACGCCACTCGCGGCCTGCACGGCGATGCCGAAGGCCAAGGTGGTGACATAGCGGGCCAGGAGCCCCGGATCAGTCTCCGGAGGCAGGCCGCCGTCGTCGACGGCCCGCTGGAACCGCTCCCGGACGCGGGAGCAGCCGTCGTTGCGCCAGGCGACGAGAAGGTCACGCACTTCACGCCCGGAGTCGCCGGCGGCCAGGGCGCCCTGCACACCCAGGCACCCGTGAGGATGGGCCGGGCGGGTGGTGGTCCGAACGACGCCGGCCAGGATCGCGGTGGCGACGCCGAGGGCGGTCGGCTCCTCCAGGGCCCGGGCCAGGTATGCGCTCGGGCCTTCGGTGTAACGCTCCAGGGCCTTGCTGAACAGCTCTTCCTTGTTGCCGAAGGCCGCGTACATGCTTTTGGCGGAGATGCCCATCGCCTCGGTCAGTTTGGCCAGGCTGGCCCCCTCGTAGCCATGCCCCCAGAAGACCAGCATGGCGCGCTCGAGAGCGTCGTCGACGTCGAATCCTCGCGGTCGGCCGATGGGGCCGCTCTGGTTGGTCTCCACCTTCGCAGCCTACTCCCTTCTGCAGCGATCGCTGCAGAAGTGCTACCGTTCTACTTCCGCAGCGATCGCTGCAGAAATAGAACGAGGTTGTTCACATGGGACTACTTGCGGGAAAGACCGCTCTCGTCACCGGCGGCAGCACCGGAATCGGCCTGGCCACTGCCGTACGGCTGGCGGCCGAGGGCGCACACGTGTTCATCACCGGCCGGCGCGAGACCGAACTCGACGCGGCCGTCGAAGTGATCGGTTCAGCGGCCACCGCGGTGATCGGCGACATCTCGGAACCAGCCGACCTGGACCGGCTCTACACCATGATCCGCAGCCGGGGACAGGGCTTGGACGTCCTGTTCGCCAATGCCTCCGTCGCCGCGTTCGCGCCGCTTGAGCAGGTCACCGACGAGCACTTCGACACCCTCTTCGGCATCAACGTCCGGGGCACCCTGTTCACCGTCCAAAAGGCGCTGCCCCTGCTCAACGACGGCGCCTCGGTGATCCTGAACGGCTCCACCAACGTGGACGTCGGCGCGGCGGCGTTCGGCGTGTACGCGGCGACCAAAGCCGCCACCCGATCGTTCGCCCGGACCTGGGCCAACGAACTCAAAGGACGCGGCATCCGGGTCAACACCATCACGCCCGGCCCGACCGACACCCCGGGCCTGTCCGGGCTCGCGCCCGACCCGGAACAGGCCGCCGGCCTCAAGCAACACCTGGCCGCACGGGTACCGCTGGGCCGGCTCGGGCGCCCGGAGGAGATCGCCGCCGCCGTGACCTTCCTCGCCTCCGAGCAGAGCAGCTTCATCACCGGTTCGAGCCTGTACGTCGACGGCGGCCTGAACCAGATCTGAGTTCCACGGCCGCACCTCCGGCGAGGACGGCACCCTGCCGGCCGGGCTCGCTCAGGCGGGCGAGCCCGGCAGCCTCGATCGCCGGCCGGCCACGATCAGGGCGACCCATCACCCTGATCAAGAAACGATTCCGACGTGCACCCCATCAGCCGCGTCCTCGGACGAGCGAAGCCACGCCAGCCGGCGGCGCAATAATCTCACCCAGACATCGAGGTAAGCATCCATGACCGTAATCGGCATCATCGGCGCAGGTGAGGTCGGTAGCCAGATCGCACGTGCGGCGATCGCGAACGGCTACGACGTCGTCATCGCCAATTCACGAGGACCCGAGACGCTGAAAGACCTCATGGACGAGCTCGGCCCCTCAGCACGCGCCGCAACCGCCGCCGGCGCCGCTGCCGCCGGTGAGTTCGCCATCGTGGCGGTCCCCCTCAAGGTGACCAACGACATGCCTGCGGAGGAGCTGGCAGGCAAGATCGTGCTTGACACGAACAACTACATGGCCTGGCGCGACGGCCATATCCCGGTCATCGACTCGGGCGAGAAGACCGTCCATGAGCTACGCCAAGAGCACCTTCCCCGATCCAAGGTCGTCAAGGCCTTCACCCACATCCAAGCCCCCCGCATCACCACCGCGGGTAAAGCGGCGGGCACCCCCGGCCGTCTGGCGCTGTCGACCTCGAGCGACCTTCCCGAAGCCGTGGAACTCGTGAGGCGACTGTACGATCAGTTCGGGTTCGACACCGTCGACAACAGCCCGCTCAGCGAGTCGTGGCGCAGCGGTCCCGGTCAACCCGCGTGGATCGCGCACGAGCACCAGACCCATGCCGAACTGATCGCCAACCTCGCCAGGGCGCGACGGATCATCTTGAGGTGAGTCTGCCCCTGGAGCCGACCTCCGCCACGACCTGCAGCCCGCACCAGCTCTGGATCAGCAGCTCCACCACACCATCGATCATCTCCGCCTTTGCCACCCGGCAAGGTCAGCCCGATCGGCTCAGGCGCTGCGGCGAAGCCGGACGAGTACAGGCGCATCGCCCGAGCCCGGCCTTCTCCGATGCTCCCTCGAACAGGTGACCCCACCCGGGACAGAGGGGCCGACAGCTGATCTCTGGAACACAATTTCGCCTGGACACGCTGCGTAGTTGACCTGATACTACTCGTGTACGCCCCCCGAACGTCGCCCCACGGCCCCCGCGAACTCACCCAGAGCAGCAGGACCTTCCTCTTCGTGCTGCCCTGATCGCGCGCCGGGAGGCGACCGGACACAAGGAGCAGTCATGAAGCTGAACCCGATCGCAGCCGCCGCCCTCGCCACCGTCGCCACCGCCACCTGCCTGGTGGCGGTAGGGGTGGCGACCGGCGGCACCGCCTCCAGCGCGGCGGCCGCCAGCGCTCTCCCTCCCGGCTACCAGCTCGTGACCCTGCCCAACGCCAACGTCCCGAACTTCCAGCGCCGCACCCTGTACTGCCCCGGCAGCAAGAGGGTGCTCGGCGGCGGAGCAGAAGCCCGGGGCAACGACGCCATCCTGGTCGGCTCCTTCCCCACCGATGACGGCCGCGGCTGGATCGGGCTCGGCCGCCAGACCAAATACAGCGACGTCGGCATCAGCGTCTTCGCCATCTGCGCCGACTGACCGCCCCTGACGCGCGTGGGGACGGAGCGAGGTCACCGGCGGCAACAAGCCGTCCACCCCCGCTCTGACCCCACGCACGCGCAAGGCCCCGCCAGCGGATTGCCGTCCACCGCCGGCCCGAACCCGGACCCCACACACGCACAAAGCCCCAGCCCCTGGGGGGCCGGCACCGGCGGGCGCAACCGTCTCAGGTGGGAGCGGGAGCGGAGCGGACGGCCAGATGATCCAGCGAGATGCCGAGCACGTCGGCGAGCGCCGCGATCGTGAAGAACGCGGGCGTCGCGATCCGGCCCGTCTCGATCTTGCGCAGCGTTTCGGCGGACATACCGGCCTCGGCGGCGACGTCGACGATGCTGCGCCCGCCCCGAGCCTGCCGCAACACCACCCCGAGCTGCTCACCACGGAGCCGCTCCTCGGGGGTCAGCGGAGGACGCACCATGGCACCACCCTATACCCGGGATACAAATACCGGTGCAGACCCGCGCCCGGCCCCCTGGGGATACGAACCGAAGCGTGATTGCATGGAACGCGTAACGGCTCGCCACCCCCCACACCGGCAGAAGGTGACGGCACCATGCCCAGCGAGACCAGCCCGGACCACGGCGACCGCGCGGCGACGTCCGCCCTCATCGACGAAGCACTCGGGTTCGTGTACCCGGCCGCGCTCCGGGCCGCGGCGGCCACCGGCGTGGCCGACCTGCTCGCCGGCGGACCACGCACGGTCACGGACCTGGCCCAGGCCGCCGGCGTCAAGGAGCGAAGCCTGCTCAGGGTCCTGCGCGTGCTGGCCACCCGCGGCATCTTCGAAGAGCACACCGACGGCCGGTTCGGACTCACCACACTCGGGCAGGCACTGCGCTCCGACGCGCCCCTGTCGGCGCGGCCCGCGGTCCTCATGCTCACCGACCGCAGCCTGTGGCAGCCCAGCGGCGAGCTCGAACGCTGCCTGAACAAAGGCGGCCCCATCTTCGACGACCTGTTCGGCATGTCCTTCTTCGACTACGTCGCCCGCGACGACCGCACCGCGGCGGCCTTCCACCACGGCATGGCGGCCTTCTCCGACCAGGAGAACGCACCCATCGCCGCCTCCTACGACTTCCCCCAGCAGGGAGTCGTGGCCGACCTGGGCGGCGGACACGGCGGCTTCCTGCTGGAGGTGCTGCGCCGCCGGCCCGCCCTGCACGGCGTCCTGTTCGACGAAGCCCACGTGGTGGCCGGGCACCGGCTGGACGTCGAGGACGTCAAGGGCCGCTGGCAGGCGACTCCAGGCGACTTCTTCACCGACGTGCCGACCGCCGACGTCTACCTCATCAAGCGCATCCTGCACGACTGGGACGACGACCAATGCGTGACCATCCTGCGCAACTGCCGCAGGGCCATGACGACCGGCGGCCGCATCCTGATCGTGGACGCGGTCATCCCGCGCGGCAACGACCCCCACCAGGCCAAGACCCTGGACCTGCTGCTGATGGCCTCCTTCCCCGGCCGGGAACGCACCGAGGCCGAGTTCACCCGGCTGCTGGACGCGGCGGAGCTGCAGTTGACCCGGATCGTGGCCACCGGCACCGTGCTGTCCATCGTGGAGGCCACGGCGCGCGGACACACAGAAGCGGACACCTGAGCGGACACACACCAGAGGACGGGGACACACGCCAGCCGACACGCCTTGCGCCCGCGAGGCCCCGCCGGGTCACGCCTCGCCGTCGTGCCGGAGGGCGTTGGCCTCGACCGCCTCGCGAAAATAGGAGGCCAGACCCGGGGCGACGGCATCGTAGGTGGCGCAGAAGCGGGGATCGTCGACGTACAGGTCGGCCAGACAGCGGTGGAGATCGTAGCCACAGTCGTGAAACCAGCGGACGATGTGAACGCGATGCCGCTCGGCCAGATCCATCGCGGCCCGGCCGCCGGCGGGCACACCCGCCTCACGAGCGGCGACCAGCTCCACCATGACCGCATCGGCCTCGGCTTGGAGCCGCACCCAGTCCGCCTTGGTGTAACCGGCGGCACGGCGGCGGCTCTCGGCGTACTCGGCGGTCTCCCCCCACCGCTGTTCGACCTCGGGCTCATACTCTTCCGGACGAAATCCCCCGAAAATCTCCAACCGCTCCTCAGGGGTGAGGGCGATGCCCAGCGTACGAGCCTGCATGGCGCGTTCGACGGCCGCGATCACCTCCTGCAGGCGCTCGGCCTTACGGGTCAGCAGCTCATGCTGGCGGCGCAGATGGGTGAGGTCGTCGATGACGGGCTCATCGAGGATGACGGCGATCTCCTCCAAACCGAAACCCAGCTCGCGATACAGCAGAATCTGCTGCAGACGCGTCAGATCGGCATCGGCGTAACGACGGTAACCCGCAGCGGTGCGCTCCCCGGGAGTCAGCAGCCCGATCCCGTCATAGTGGTGCAGGGTACGCACGGTGATACCGGCCAGCCTGGCGACCTGTCCCACGGAGAAGCTCATGGCCCCAGCTTGCCGGGTGACCCCACCCAAAGGTCAAACCCGTGCAACTCTCCCTCCGCGGACAGCCCATCCTTAACACGTGGACAACGAATTGCTGCCGATCGGGCAGTTCGCGCGGCTCAGCCGGTTGAGCGTCAAACAACTACGGCACTACGACGAGATCGGACTGCTGCGCCCGGCCCACGTGGACGACCAGACGGGCTACCGGTACTACCGCGCCTCACAAGCGCGCCAAGCACTGTCGATCGGCTTACTGCGGTCGATGGACGTACCCCTGCCCATCGTGGCACAGGTCCTCGCCGGAACACCCGCAGCACTGGCATCGGTACGCGACGACCTGGAAGCCGAACTCGACCGCCGCCGGCACACCCTCGCGTCACTGGAACAGGTGATGCGGCAAGGCCTGCCGGCGACCCCCGTGCGAAAAGTACACGAACCGCCCCTGCAAGTCGCCCTGGTACACGAAAACGCGGCCGGACCCCGCGACATAGGCCGAGCGACATCCGCCGCCGTGGCACGGGTGCTGCGCCACACCAGCGCCAGACCCGGCGGACCCGGCGGACCCGGCGGAGTGCGGCTCATCGGCCTGTTCCCCGTGGACCTCGGCGACATCATCGACGTGGCGGTCGCCATCGTCCTGGACCCCGACGCCACCCGCCCCGAGACGAAGACCCAGGCAGAGACAGGAACCGAGATACGGGAACTGGCCGGAGGCCCCTTCGCCCGCGCCACCCATATCGGCCCCTACGACCACATCCCGCTCACCACACACGCCCTGCTGGCCTGGTGCGCCGAGCGACGGCTCCCCATACGCGGCCCCCTGCGCGAGGTGTACGTCTCCGACCCCGCCCGCACCCCGCCCGAGCAGTTGACCACCCACCTGATGATCCCCCTGGAGGAGGACTCATGACCCGCCCGAACATCACGACCTGAGCGAGCCGGACGACGCCGGACCCGAAAACCCGAACCCGACGCCCTCCCCGCCATTCCGGCACGCTCACCCAGGCGACGGCGCCCCAGCCCTGTCACGCAACCACCGCTCGAACTCCACGGCCACGATGCGCTCATCATGCACACCCGCCGCCTCCCCCGACGCCAGCCACACGATGGGCGGCCCCATCACCGCAGCATCCAGAAACGAGCGCCCCTCAGCCAGCGCCTCCACGGGCAACATCCCCGTCACCGTCGCACCCCCCGGCAGCAGCACATTCACGGTCACACCCGTGCCCCGCAGATCGGCGGCCATGACCCGCGACAACGCCTCACTACCGGCCCGCGACGGCCCATAAGGCACGAACCCGGCCCGGCACATCGTCGCCTGACTCACCGAAACATTGACGACCCGGCCACCCCCCGCCGCCAGCATCCGCGGCACGACCTCCCGCGCCACCAGGAAATAGCCGACCAGATTAGTCTCGACGACCGCACGAAACCCGTCGACCGGCACCTCCCAAAAGCCCCGTGGCTCCGTCATGAAACCCGGATTGACCGTCCGCATGCCGATCCCGGCGTTGTTCACCAGCAGGTCGACACCCCCGAGCCGCGACCACACCTCATCGACCGCCCTGGCCACCGACGACTCCTCCCGCACGTCCATCTCGACCCCCACCGCCCCCGGCAACCCCGCGGCGACCGAGCTCGCCCGCCCGCCCGAGCGGCCCGTCAGCGCGACCGCCGCCCCCGCCTCGGCCAAAGCCGAGGCCATGGCGTACCCCAGCCCGCTCGTCCCGCCCGTCACCAATACCTTCACCTGTCGCACCGTCGAAGTGTTCATGACCACCGACGCTACGATTGAGAGCGTGCTCGAAGTCAACCCGCCACCGGCATCCGGCCCCCAGACGGGCCTGAGCATCGCCGAGGCCGCCCGCCGCACCGGCGTCAGCGCGCACACCCTGCGCTACTACGAACGCGCCGGCCTGGTCGTCACCACCGTCGACCGCACCGCAGGCGGCCGAAGACGCTACCAGCAGCTCGACCTGGACTGGATCACCGTCTGCACCAGGCTGCGGGCCACCGGTATGCCCATCAAGACCATCCGGCGCTACGCCGAGCTCGTCTCCGCCGGGCACGGCAACGAAGCCGAACGCCTCGCCCTGATGGAGGCCCACCGCGCCGACGTGGCGGCCAAGCTCGCCGAGATCCACGAGAACCTCGAACTCATCGACCACAAGATCGGCGTCTACCGGGGCCGGCTCGCCGCCGGCGACGCCGACCGGCTGTGGGCGCCCAACCGCAACGCGGATCCCCGCTGAGGTTGTTGGTTCGTGGGCATTTTTCAGCATGCTGAAAAATGCCCACGTCCGACGCCCTTTACATTTTAGATAACGGTAATCCGCCCCCCCCAGCCGCCAAGCCCGCACCCCCCCAACCCCCCCCCCGGTCACCA
>NZ_JBSFVA010000039.1:0-84579 GCF_053592075.1 Nonomuraea sp. NPDC002799 | reverse complement strand
GCGAACGCGCTGAGCGTGTCGACCATCGTGTTGATGGTCTGCGCCAGCGCGGCGACCTCGCCCTTGGCCTCGACGGTGATCTTCTGCGACAGGTCGCCCCTGGCCACCGCCGTGGCCACCTGGGCGATGCTGCGGACCTGGCTGGTCAGGTTGGAGGCCATGACGTTGACGTTGTCGGTGAGGTCCTTCCAGGTGCCCGACACGCCCCGGACCGTGGCCTGGCCGCCCAGGTTGCCCTCGGTGCCGACCTCGCGGGCGACCCTGGTCACCTCGTCGGCGAACGCGGAGAGCTGGTCGACCATCGTGTTGATGGTCTCCTTCAGCTCCATGATCTCGCCACGGGCGTCGACCCGGATCTTCTGCGTCAGGTCGCCCTTGGCCACCGCGGTGGTCACCTGGGCGATGCTGCGTACCTGGGCGGTGAGGTTGTCGGCCATGACGTTCACCGACTCCGTCAGCGCCTTCCACGTGCCGGACACGCCCTTGACGTCGGCCTGGCCGCCGAGCCGGCCGTCGGTGCCGACCTCGCGGGCGACCCTGGTGACCTCGTCGGCGAAGGAGGAGAGCTGGTCGACCATCGTGTTGAGGGTGTTCTTCAGCTCCAGGATCTCGCCGCGCGCCGATACGGTGATCTTCTGCGACAGGTCGCCGCGCGCCACCGCGGTCGCCACCTGCGAGATGTTGCGGACCTGGTCGGTCAGGTTGTCGGCCATGAAGTTCACCGAGTCGGTCAGGTCACGCCAGGTGCCGGCCACGCCCTTGACGTCGGCCTGGCCGCCGAGCTGACCCTCGGTGCCGACCTCGCGGGCCACCCTGGTGACCTCGGCGGCGAAGGAGGAGAGCTGGTCGACCATCGTGTTGACGGTGTTCTTCAGCTCCAGGATCTCGCCCCGGGCGTCCACGGTGATCTTCTGCGACAGGTCGCCCTTGGCCACCGCGGTGGTCACCTGGGCGATGCTGCGGACCTGGTCGGTCAGGTTGCCCGCCATGGCGTTGACCGACTCGGTGAGGTCCTTCCACGTGCCCGACACCGCCGGCACGTCCGCCTGGCCGCCCAGCCTGCCCTCGGTGCCGACCTCGCGGGCCACCCGGGTGACCTCGGAGGTGAACAGCGAGAGCTGGTCCACCATGCCGTTGAACACCGAGGCGATCTCCCCGAGCAGCCCGTCGGCGTCGTCGGGCAGGCGGGTACGGAAGTCGCCGTCCCTGACCGCCGTCAGGCCGGCCAGCAGTTGGCGCAGTTCGGGCTCGCCCACCTCGTCGCCGCTGGTGGTGGCCCGTGAACCGCGAGACTTCGTGTCGTTCTTGTCCACCTTCATGGCTCCTGTCAGATGGACGGCCATCGCTGCACAGCGGAGATGGCGCACCAAGGTGAGACGATCCCGGCGAGCTCAATGATCATGGGATCGAGATTCGGACATTGAAGGACATTACCGCCCCAGATTGTCTCTGGAGAGTACTAGATCACGTGCGGTCATGGCCTCAGCCAGAGCAAGCGACAGCACTCAGCGCTGAAGACGTGTCTCAACCGTTGCCGTCCCTCAGGCGTTGCCGTACGGAGGGAGCTTCCACGCGGCGGCGCGAGGCGGTGGGGGCCCGTCAGGACGCGGGTGGGACACGCAGGGCGAGCAGCGCGATGTCGTCGGCGGGGTCGTGTTCGCAGAAGGCCATGACGGTGCTGCTGATGCGTTCGACGATGGCGTCGGCGTCCAGGCCGTCGCAGGCGGCGAGCAGGTCGCACAGCCGCTCTTCGCCGAACAGGCGCATCCGCGCCGGCGGATGCGCCTCGGTGACGCCGTCGGTGTAGAACAGCAGCGTCTGGCCCGGCCGCAGGGTGAAACGGGCGCTGGTCAGGCCGGCGTCGGAGAAGACGCCCAGGATCGCCCCTTCGGAGCGGATCTCCTCCACGCGCCCGTCGGCATGGCGGAGCAGCGCGGACGGGTGGCCGGCGGTGGTCAGCACCCCGGTGATGCCCGGCCCAGGATCGCCCTCACCGTCGTCCCGCTCGTCGCGGAAGATCGCGCAGATCGCGGTCAGGTAGCGCTGGGGACTGGCCTGCTGGGCCAGCAGCGCGTGGTTGAGCTGGTTCAGCACCCGGGCGGGGGAGATGTGGCGGGGAGCGTCGGCGCGTACGGTGTAGCGGGCCAGCGCGGTGAGCATGGCCGCTTCCACGCCGTGGCCCGAGACGTCGCCCAGCACCGCGCACCAGTGGGTGGGCCCGGCGGCGAACAGGTCGTAGAAGTCGCCCAGCACCCTGGTGCCCTGACCCGCGGGCAGGTAGCGGGCGGCGGTCTGCAGGCCGGGCGGGATGGGCAGCGTCGACGGCAGCAGGCTTTCCTGCAGGGTGCGGGCCAGCTCCGCCGACTGCTCGGTGGCGTCCTCCAGCGCCTGGATCCGGCTCGCCATCCGGCGCACCGTCGCGCGCAGCTCGATCTCGCTGGTGACGGAACGGGCGAGGATGGCCAGAGCCTTCATCTGCGCGCCGGTCCACGAGCGGGGGGCCGCGTCGATCACGCACAACGTGCCCAGCACCTGCCCGTCATCGCCGTGGATCGGGTAGCCGGCCCAGGCGCCGATGCCCAGTTGTTCCGCGACGGCGATCCCGGCCAGCCGCACGTCGTTGCGGGCGTCGTTCACGATCAGCGGCTCGCCGGTGGCCACGACCAGGTGGCAGGGGCTCTCATCGGCGGCGTTGTGCCGCTCACCCACCGGCAGCTCGCCCATCCCGATCGCGCTCTTCCAGGAGGAGCGCTCGTCGTCGAGCACGGTGATGAAGGCACGCGGCACGCCGGTGATGGAGGCGGCCAGCTCGGCCAGATCGTCGAAGGCGGGCTCCGGCGCGCTGCCGACCAGGCCGCTGGCGCGGACCGCGGCCAGACGGGCCGGATCGAACACCTGCGCCGGCAGGCTGGAGACGCTCTTGGGCCGTATCGCCGATCCGCTCACCGATGTCCTTACCTCGTCGCGAGACAACGTCGTGGTCGACGTCTGGATCTGGGACGAGCAACCAGGCGGTGTCGGCTGCTTCACCGCACGCCCTTACGTCCCAGTCTCCTCCATGCGGGAATCAAAGGCGATATCCCCGCTGGATCATCAACCCCTTCCGTCTGACGACTCTCGGCTGGACGCCTCGGTTGCGCCTGGCAGATAAATCATGAAATGTCGCAACATGAGCCATTCCTGGCGCGTCAGCCTCAGCCGTGCCGTGCGGCGTGAGCTCGCCTACATCCGTCGCAACCTGGCCGGGCTGGCCGTCAAGGACTCCGACCAGCGGTTGCAGGCCCGCCAGATCGCCAAGGCGACGCTGGCCGCCGTGCTGGCCTGGCTGCTGGCCAGCCGGCTGCTGCCGCACGAGAGCATCTGGATCGCCCCGGCGACCGCGGTGATCATGGTGCACGCCACCGTGTACCAGACGCTGACCAACGGGTTGCGCCGGGTCGCCGCCGTGGCCGCCGGCGTCATCCTGGCCGCCGGCATCGGATCGTTGCTCGGCCTCAACGCGTTCAGCCTCGTCCTCGTCATCCCCCCGGCCCTGCTGGCCGCGCGCTGGCACCGGATGGGCAAGCACGGCACCGACGTGGCCACCACCGCGGTGCTGCTGCTCTCCTTCGGCGCCGGCTCCCAGGAGCGTTACCTGCTGGCCTACATCGTCGCCACCGCCATGGGCGCCGTCTGCGGAGCCGCGGTCAACACCCTGCTGTGGCCGCCGCTCTATCACCGCCGCCCCGAGGCCGCCTTCCGGCACCTGGCCGATCGGGCCGCCGCCCTGCTCGGGAACGTGGCCGAGGGTCTGCGCCGAGGCTGGGACCTGTCCGGCCTGGCGGAGTGGCAACACCAGGACACTCAGATGCGGGGGCGCCTGGTCGCCGCGCAGAGCGCCGTGGCGGCCGGCGCGGAGAGCCGCCGCTACAACCTGCGCCGCCTCACCGGACCGCGCGCCCCCGACCATGCCCCGTACCTGCGGACGATGACCGCGGTCAGCGCCCACATCGGCGCCATCATCCAGGCTCTGGCCCACCTCGACCACGACCACACCCCGCAGTCCAGCACGGCCGACGTCAGCCACGACTTCGCCCGCGACTACGCCGACCTGCTCGACCAGCTCGCCGACATCCTGACCACCCGGACCCGCCACCGCGACGACCCCGCCCCGGCCCGGAAGATGCTGGCCCGCGCCCACGCCCAGGCCATCCGCATCCACGAGCGGATGAGCGCCAAGATCCAGGCCGGCCAGGTCGACCACCCCGACGGCTGGGCCATCAGCGGAAGCCTCCTCACCGACGCCCAGCGCATCATGACCCTGCTGGCCGACGGACACGACCCCGCCTCCGCCCCTGACGTCCGCTCCGCCACCGCGCGTTCGGCCACCCCCCGTGAGCCCGACCCGGCCGGTGAGACGGCGTGACGTCCGGAAACGAGTCCCCACCCTCGCGGTGAAACGCTCCCGCGCTGCCCGCCTCGCCATGAGCGAGCCGGACGGAGAGACCAGGCTGCGCCCCGGCGGACGGCAGGCATAGATTCGGCGAGCCGGCACAGTGCGGCGCACGAGCACGGAAGGGGATGGTGTGCGGGTGGAGGATCTGTCCGCGGCGGAGCGCCGGGTGCGGGAGGCCTTTCAGGAAGGCGAGGAGGCCGACTTCACCACCGGTGACGCCGACGGGGACCTTCCCGCGGGTGGCGCCGAATGGGGCGCGGAGCGCACCGTCCGGGCCAGGGTGATAGCCGAGCTGCTGCTGCGTGAGGAGTCGCCGCAAACGCACCGGACGGCGGCCATGCGCATCAAGGGCGCCAGAATCGTCGGGCAGCTCGACCTCGCGCATTCCACCATCCACCACTCGGCGCGCTTCCTGTCCTGCTTCTTCGAGCGGACGCCCACCTTCTATTGGGCGCGTACCCAGCAGTTGAGTTTCACCCGATCCTGTCTCCCCGGTCTGCTGGCCGCCAACGTTCAGGTCGCCGGACATCTGCGGCTTGAGGGGTGTGTGTTCAACGGCCTGGTCGAGTTACGCGGCGCGCACATCGCCGGCAGCCTGACGCTCGACCATGCCCACGCGGCCATGCCGGGGCTCGCGATCGACTGCGACCGCCTGCTGACCGACCGTGGCCTGGCCGCGATCGGCCTGCGGGCGGCCGGTCACGTCCGGCTCTCCAACATCAAGGTCGCCGGCACGCTGATCATGGACCGTGCTCGCCTCACCTCCGCCGACGGGCGGGCGCTGACGCTGGACGGGCTGGTCACCGAGGGCAACACGTTCTGCCGGGACATGGTGGTGACCGGCATGGTCAGTTGCCGCAATGCCCGCACCACGGGCCCGTTCTCCTTCACCGGCACCACGATCGACCATCCGGCCGCCATGGCGTTCCGTGGCTCGCGGATCACCGCCGCCGGCGGCCTCTACCTGGGCGGCGGCTTCTCCGCCAAGGGCACGGTCCGCCTCGCCGACTCCCGCGTGGAACGAGAGCTCAGCTTGAACGACGCCCGGCTCGACAACGACGGCGGAGACGCGCTGCAGGCCGGGGAGTTGCACGTCGAAGGCACCATCGAGGCGCGCGGACTCGTCGCCAGGGGCCGGATCGACCTGTCACTGGCCCGCATCACCGGCTCCCTCCGCCTGCCCGGCGCCGACCTGGCCGCGCCAGGGGAGGTCGCGCTGAACGGCGAGGGCGCCGCCATCGACGGCGCCCTGTCCTGCGTGGACGGGTTCCGTACCCGTGGAGCCGTCCGGCTGGCCGACGCCACCATCGGCACAGTCGCCGACTTCAGTGGCGCCACCCTGAGCGATCCGGCGGGCAAGGCCCTCGACCTGTCGGCGGCCACGATCGGCAGCGGGCTGCTCTGCGGGCGCGGCTTCACCGCCGAGGGCGAGGTCGCGTTGATCGGCACCCAGGTTCGCCGGCACGTCTACCTGAACGACGCCACGCTCTCCAACCCCGGCGGCCGCGCCCTGGCGGCCTGGCAACTGGAGGCCAACGAGCTGTACCTGCGTCCCCGGCAGCGGCCGCAGGGCCTGCTCGACCTGCGTCACGCACGCATCGGCGTCCTGCGTGACGATCCCGGCACCTGGTCCCCGCATCGGCAGGACGGCCTGACCTACAGCGCCCTGGACCCCATCCTGCCCGCCCGCCAGCGCCTGGAGTGGTTGCGGGGGGATCCGGAGGCATACGTGCCGCAACCGTACGAGCAACTGGCCGTGACCTACCGCCGGCTCGGGCACGACGAGGACGCCCGCACCGTGCTGCTGTTCAAGCACCGGCGGCGGCGGGCCACGCTGCCCAGGCGCCTGCGCGTCTGGGGCGTGGTTCAGGACGTCACGGTGGGCTACGGTTATCGGCCGATGCGCGCCGCGGCCTGGTTCGCCGCCCTGCTCGTGGTCGGCGCCACGGTGTTCGCGCTCGACCCGCCGCCGCGGGCGGAGGCCGGCAAAGGACCCGTGTTCAACGCCGTCGTGTACGCCCTGGACCTGCTGTTCCCGCTGATCGACTTCGGCCAGGAGAAGGCGTTCCAGCCGGTCGGCGGCGGTCAGTGGATCGCCTATGCCCTGGTGCTCGCCGGGTGGGTGCTGGTCACCACCATCGCCACCGGCATCACCCGTGCCCTGTCCCGGCAATGAGGTCCCGGCAATGAGGTCCCGGCAATGAGGTCCCGGCATCTGACCCCGTTATCCTCGCCGTATGCCCGAACTGGTCGCGCCCACCGTTCGCCTGCACGCCGCCCTGCTGGCGGCGCGCGAGGAGTGGGGTCCCGGCGTCCACGAGGACGGGTTCGGGCTGCGGCCGTCGGATGAGGTGGATTCGCCGGCCGGGTTCGCGGCCTGGGTGGCCCGGCTGGCCGACGAGGAGGATCCGGCGAAGCCGGTGGGGCCAGGCCGGACGCATTGCACCTACCGATGGATCGTCGAGGACGATCAGGTGCTCGGCGCGATCGCGCTGCGCCACGAATCCAACGACTTCGGTCATATCGGCTACGGCGTCCGGCCGTCCGCGCGCCGGCGCGGACTGGCCACCTGGGCGCTGGGCCGGATCCTCGACGAGGCGCGGGCGCTCGGCCTGGACCGGGTGATGATCGCCTGCGCGGCGGACAACATCGCCTCGGCGAAGACGATCGAACGGCGGGGCGGCGTCCTCAAGGACGTCCAGGACACCGAACACGGCCCCATGAGCCGTTACTGGATCACCCTTTAGCCCTGTTCCCCGTGATCTGCCGCGATCCCGCGCGCCGGAGCCGGGCGGCGCCGGGCCGGTCGGAAAGCTGTTCCGCAGGCGTTGACGCGCTCGTAGCACAAATGTAACATTCGGCCAAGTCCACGCAAGAACCGTGCAAAGCTCCGTTATTTTCTCGCTGCTCGTTGCAATTCTTCCGATCTGCCCTGCCTCCGTGCACCTGCCCCCCGTGGGCGCCGCCCCACCCCCCCGTCGTGCCGGACGAGAGATAGAAGAACGCGAATGAGAAAGCTGCCCCGACTGTTATGGCTGGTGACCGCCATGGTCGCCAGCGGCCTGCTCGTCGTGGGGCCGGTCGTCCCGGCCTCCGCCGCGGGCGGACCCAACCTGTCGCCGGGAAAGGCGACCCAGGCCAGCAGTTCCACGGCCCCCTACGGGGTGTCGGCCGTCAACGACGGCGACCAGGCCACCTACTGGGAGAGCGCCAACAACACCTTCCCGCAGTGGGCGCGGATCGACCTCGGCGCCGCCACGAGCGTCGACCAGATCGTCCTGAAGGTGCCCGCGCCGGCCGTCTGGCAGACCCGCACCCAGACGCTCTCCGTCCAGGGCGGCGCCGACGGTGCCGGCTACAGCACCGTCGTGGCCTCGGCGAACTACACCTTCAACCCGGCGACCGGCAACACGGTCACGATCAACTTCGGCGCCGCGACCCACCGGTACTGGCGCGTCGAGATCACCGCCAACACCGGCTGGCCCGCCGCGCAGCTCTCCGAGTTCGAGATCTACGCCACCGCCGCCGGCGGCGACACCGAGAAGCCGTCGGCCCCCGGCAACCTCGCCTTCACCCAGCCGGCCGCCGGCCAGATCAGGCTGGCCTGGACCGCCTCGACGGACAACGTCGGCGTCACCGGCTACGACGTCTACGCCGGTGGCCAACTGCGGGGCAGCGTCGGCAACGTGCTGACCTACACCGACAACCAGCCGGCGTCGGCGACCGTGACCTACTTCGTACGGGCCAAGGACGCGGCGGGCAACCAGTCCGCCAGCAGCAACTCCGTGACCCGCACCGGCACCGGCGACCCCGGCTCGAACCTGGCGATCGGCAAGGAGATGGCCGAGTCCGGGCACGTGCACACCTACGTCGCCGGCAACGCGAACGACAACAACCTGGCCACCTACTGGGAGGCTGACTCCGGCGCGTTCCCGAACACGCTGACCGTCAAACTCGGCGCGAACGCCGTGGTCAGCTCGGTCGTGGTGAAACTCAACCCCGACCCCTCGTGGGGCACCCGTACCCAGAACATCCAGGTCCTGGGCCGTGCGCAGAGCGGCACGGCGTACCAGAGCGTGGTGCCGGCGGCCACCTACACCTTCAACCCGGCCGTCGGCGGCAACGCCGTGCGGATCGACTTCGCCGCGACCCTCGCCGACGTGCAGCTCAAGTTCGCCGCCAACAGCGGCGCGCCGGGCGGGCAGGTCGCCGAGTTCCAGGTGTTCGGCGTCCCGGCGCCGAACCCCGATCTCACGGTCACGAGCCTGTCGTGGACCCCGGCCGCGCCGATCGAGACCAGCTCGATCACGCTTTCCGCCACCGTCAGGAACGCGGGCACCGCCGCCTCCGGCGCGGACAGCGTCAACCTCGACCTCGGCGGCACGCTCGCCGGCACCGTCGCCATCCCCGGCCTGCCCGCGGGCGGCACCGCCACGGTCACCCACACCATCGGCACCCGCCCGGCGGGCAGCTACCCCGTCAGCGCCAGGGTGGACGCGGACAACACGGTCGTCGAGCAGAACGAGGACAACAACACCCTCACCGCGACGTCGCCCCTGGTGGTCGCGGAGGCCCCCGGCCCCGACCTGCAGGTCCTGAGCATCACCGCCAACCCGCCCAATCCGGCCGTCGGAGCGGCGGTGACGTTCGCCGTGGCGGTGAAGAACCGCGGCACCACCGCGTCAGGCGCCACCACGGTCACCCGTCTGGTGGCAGGCGGCACCACGCTCAACACCAGCACCCCGTCGATCGCGGCGGGCGCGACGGTCAACGTGGCCGTCAGCGGCAGCTGGACCGCCACCAGCGGCGGCGCCACCCTCACCGCCACCGCCGACGCGACCAACGTCGTCACCGAGACCAACGAGACCAACAACACCTTCGCGCAGGCGATCGTGGTCGGGCGCGGGGCGGCGGTTCCGTGGGTCGAGTACGAGGCCGAAGCCGCCCGCTACCAGGGCACGCTGCTGGAGGCCGACCCGCTGCGCACCTTCGGGCACAACAACTTCGGCACCGAGTCCTCCGGCCGCAAGTCGGTGCGCCTGAACAGCACGGGCCAGTTCGTCGAGTTCACCTCCGCGAACCCCGCCAACTCGATCGTGGTGCGCAACTCCATCCCCGACGCGCCGAACGGCGGCGGCATCGAGGCCACCATCAGCCTGTACGTCAACGACAACTTCGCCCAGAAACTCACCCTCTCGTCACGTCATAGCTGGCTGTACGGGAACACCGACGGCCCCGAAGCGCTGACGAACACCCCGCAGGCCGACGCCCGGCGCCTGTTCGACGAGTCGCACGCGCTGCTCACGCAGTCGTACCCGGCGGGCACCAGGTTCCGGTTGCAGCGCGACGCGGCCGACACCGCCTCGTTCTACATCATCGACCTGATCGACCTGGAGCAGGTGGCCCCACCGGCGAGCCAGCCGGCCGGCTGCACCTCGATCACGACCTACGGCGCGGTGCCCAACGACGGGAACGACGACACGGCCGCCATCCAGCGGGCGGTGACGGATGACCAGAACGGCGTCATCGGCTGCGTGTGGATCCCGGCGGGGCAGTGGCGGCAGGAGAAGAAGATCCTCACCGACGACCCGCTGAACCGGGGTCAGTACAACCAGGTGGGCATCAGCGACGTCACGATCCGCGGCGCGGGCATGTGGCACTCCCAGCTCTACACCCTGACCGAGCCGCAGCTGGCGGCCGGCGGGATCAATCACCCGCACGAGGGCAACTTCGGCTTCGACATCGACGACAACACCCAGATCTCCGACCTTGCCATCTTCGGCTCGGGCCGGATCCGCGGTGGTGACGGCAACGCCGAAGGCGGGGTGGGGCTGAACGGGCGGTTCGGCCAGAACACCAAGATCACCAATGTGTGGATCGAGCACGCCAACGTGGGCGTCTGGGTCGGCCGCGACTACGACAACATCCCCGACCTGTGGGGGCCGGCGGACGGCCTGGAGTTCAGCGGCATGCGCATCCGCGACACCTACGCCGACGGCATCAACTTCAGCAACGGCACGCGCAACTCCAGGGTGTTCAACTCCTCCTTCCGCACCACCGGCGACGACTCCCTGGCGGTCTGGGCGAACCGGTACGTGAAAGACCCGGCAGTGGACATCGGGCACGACAACCGCTTCGTCAACAACACCATCCAGTTGCCCTGGCGGGCGAACGGCATCGCGATCTACGGCGGCTACGGCAACAGAATCGAGAACAACCTCATCTACGACACCATGAACTACCCGGGCATCATGCTGGCCACCGACCACGACCCCCTGCCCTTCTCGGGACAGACCCTGATAGCCAACAACGCGATCTACCGTGGCGGCGGCGTCTTCTGGAACGAGGATCAGCAGTTCGGAGCCATCACGCTCTTCGCGGCGACCCGGGACATCCCCGGCGTCACGATCCGGGACACCGACATCCAGGACTCGACCTACGACGGCATCCAGTTCAAGACGGGCGGCGGCGCCATGCCGGGCGTCGTGCTCACCAACGTGCGGATCGACAGGTCCAACCACGGCGCCGGCATCCTGGCCATGAGCGGGGCCCGCGGCAGCGCGACACTGACCAACGTGACCATCACGGGCTCGGCGACCGGCGACATCGTGAAGGAACCAGGGTCGAGCTTCGTGATCACGGGCGGGTGATCCGTCCGGCACGCATGCTCGCCTGACAGGTGCCCGGCCATGTGGCGTCCTCCTCAACGGGACACGCTCATGGCCGGGCGCGTGGATCGCCGGGGCCGTTGTTCTCAGTCGAACAGGCCGGTCTTCGCGCCGGTGATGAACTTGTCCCAGACGGCGCGGCGGAGAACCCATGGCTGGACGTCTGGCTGTTCGGTGTCGCGCAGGGCGACGCGGCCGTCGGACAGGTGCTTGGCCTCCAGGCAGTCACCACCTTGGCCGCTGGACGCGGTGATCCATCCGACCGGGTCCGCGATCTCTCTCATGATTCTGTCGTTCAGCTCCACGTCGCAACTCTTTCCTTGATCCGCTGTACTGACAGGTAATCGGGAAGCGCCGCGCTGCGTATGCGTTCGAATCGATCCACGATGCGCTTGATCTCGTCGGGCTTGTCCACAACGCGACCGAGGACGGCTGATTCGACGTACGCTGCGATCGGCACTCCATTCTCCTGTGCCAAGAGAGCCGAACCCACCAGGACTGCCGTGCATAGGGCTTCGTACGGGAGTAGCTGAATGGTGAACCACTCGTTCTCGGCCAGGGCGATCAGGTGTTCCAGTTGTCGTAGGGTCACGGACCCTTCTCCAACCGGACGGTACAGGATGCCCTCGTCCACCACCACGAGGAACTGTGGAGGTGTCGGCCTGTGGAATATGGCCTGCCTCTCCATGCGCGCCTGGACCGCTTCCTCTACCTGCTGCGGCGTGGAGTGAGGCTCGCCTTCGAAGATCGCGCGTGCATATTCCTCCGTCTGCACCAACCCGGGGACGATCAACGGTGCCGTGGTAATGAGTTGGTCGGCCTTCCGTTCGATCGGCGGCCATTGCCGGAACCAGTCGGGCATGCCGTTGCCGCTGATGGCCGGCCAGTGGGTGAGTAGCGCGCCCTCCAGGCCGAGGGCCTTTTCGCAGAGCTCGATCAATTCGCGGGTGGGGTTCTCCTCGCCGCGCTCCACATTGCCGATGCGGCTTTTGCTGTAGCCGATGCGGTCGGCGAGTTGTGACTGGGTCAGCTTTGCAGCGAGTCGGTATTTGCGTAGGTCTGCGCCGAAACGCGCTCGTGGACTGGCGGTCGGGTCGAGCTCTTTGAGTGGCGGCATCACTGCTCCCTGTGCCCAGTCAATTCCAGCCCTGCCGGGTTCGTGCCAGCAGAAGTCTGGGACCGCTCTGGGACTGTTTTCGCCCACAAGGTAGCTCGTGGCAAGCACTGTTGTGAAGTGATTTGCAGGAAGTGGTAAGCCACAATTCCGAATGGCAGTGGGCGACGGAATCTTTAGTGGCATATGTCAGATGCGCATGCATAGGACAAAGGTGGTGATAATGGCAGCACTCGACATGTGGCTGGTCGGCGAGATGAAGTTTCCCGGCCGTCCGGACATAATGAGTGATGTACGGATTTACGCGACTCGGTGGCTTGTTAATGAATGTCCTGAGTCCGCCGAAGACGAAGATCTCCTGGACAATCTGCGCCTGCTGGCCACCGAGCTTTCGGTCAATGCCATGAAGCACACGATCTCCGGCCGATGGAAACGCGGATCGTTCCGGGTCCGCATGTGGGTCGATGCCCGGCGGGTCCGGGTCGAGGTGCTGGACCAGGGGTGGTGGTCGGGACCATGCCTCCGCGACGACCCCGGCGGGACCAGCGGCCGAGGGCTGCGCATCGTGGCGGCCGTGGCCACGACGTGGGGCGTCAGGAGGCGGTGGTTCGGGCGCGCGGTGGGGTTCGAGCTGCCCATCGCCTCGCACGCCTCCGTCACATGCGTTCTTCAGGGGATACGCCGGAGGCCGGGTCATCCGCGTGCTCGGAGCCGGTTCTGGCGGCCTTCTCGTGCCGGGCGATGAGGGTGTCGATCTGGACGCTGAGTTTGGCGCCCAAGGGCCAGCCGATGTAGTGCGTGAGGAAGATGGCGATCTCACGGAGCTCGTCGGCGGTGAGCTCGGCGTTGGCGAGCGCCGCCGGGATCTGGATGTCGAGAACGTCGTTGAGGCCCTGGGCGGACAGGCTGCCGATCAGGAGGAGGCGGCGGTCCCGGATGGACAGGCCGGGACGGGCCCAGATGTCGCCGAACAGATGGTCCACGGTGACGCCGAAGAAGTCGCCGGGAGCGTCGCCGATCTCCCAGCCGTAGACCTGGCGCATCATCTCCAGGCCCCGCCGCCGTTGCTCGTCGGTCATGACGGTTCCTCCGGGGTGAGGCCGAGGCCGGCGGCCAGGCGCTGGTAGGAGAGTCGGGCCAGCGGGGTGTCGACGCCGAGTTCGCCGGCGAGTTCGAGGGCCAGGGACAGGTCCTTGTGGCCGAGTGCCCGGACGTGGCACATGATCTCGTGCAGCGGGTCCTCGGGGGACAGGGGAGCGGTGGAGCGGCGGATCATGATGGCGCCGGGGCCGCCGGTGACGGCGTCGGAGTGGCGGACGATCCGGCCGAGCCGGCCGAGCGGGACCCCGGCCGCCTCGGCCAGGCGCTGCGCCTCGGCGGCGGCGGCGAAGGAGGCGAAGTGCAGCAGGTTGCGGGCGAGCTTGGCGTGGGTGCCCGCGCCGACCGGGCCCATGTGCAGCACCAGGTCGGCCCAGAGGCCGAAGGGCTCCAGGACCTGCGCGAACGCGGCCTCGGTCGCGCCCACCATGACCGCGAGGGAGCCGGCCGCCGCGCCCATGAAGCCGCCGCTGACGGGGGCGTCGACGACCTCGACCCCGTACGGCCGGGCCGCGCCGGCCAGCCTGATCGCGGTCGCGGCGCGGATCGTGGAGTGGATGGCGATGATGGTGCCGGGGGCGGCCGCGGGGAGCAGTGCGGCGGCGACCTCGTCCACCTGGGCGTCGTCGCGGACCATGAGGGAGATGAGCGCGGCGCGGGCCACGCCGGCGACGCTCCCGGCCGCCCGTGCGCCCTTCTCGACGAGGGGCGCCATCGCCTCGGGACGGACGTCGTAGACGATCAGGTCGGGTCCCGCGAGGTGCCCGGCCATGGGAGCGCCCATCTGACCGAGCCCGACGAAGCCGTACTTCATGCCCGGAACACCTCGCCGCCGTCGACGTTGAAGATCTGTCCCGTGATCCAGGACGCCTCGTCCGACAGCAGGAACAGGCACATCCCGACGAGGTCGTCCGGGGTGCCCATCCGCTTGAGGGCGAGCTTGTCGCGCACGATCTTGGCCGACATCCCGCCGGGGACGACGGCCCGGTGGGCCGCGGTGTCGATCGGGCCTGGCGCGATGGCGTTGACCCGGATGCCGAGTGAGCCCAGTTCGTGCGCGAGCTGCTGGGTGAGGCCGTTCACGCCGGCCTTGGCCAGGCCGTAGAAGCCGGAGTACTGCCAGGCGGCGGTGGAGGACTGGTTGACGATCGCGCCGCCGCCGCGCTCGGCCATGCGGGCGTGACAGGCGCGGGCGCACAGCAGCGCGCCGTCCATGTTCACGGCCATGAACCTCCGGTAGTAGTCCCAGTCCACGGTGAAGAGGAAGTCGAGTCTCATGGTGCCGAAGATGGCGGCGTTGTTGACCAGGAAGTCGATCCCTCCGTACGCCGCCGTGGCCGCGGCGGCCATCGCCTCGGTGGACGCGGGATCGGACACGTCGGTGCGGACGAACAGGCCCTTGATGTCGTCGGCGACCACCGCGCCCTGCTCGGCGACGTCCGCGATGACCACGCTCGCGCCTTCGGCGGCCAGCGCCCGCGCGTACGCCTCCCCGATGCCCTGGGCCGCGCCCGTGACGATGGCCACCTTGCCGGCGAACCGTCTCATCCCGCCCCTTCCGCGATCGCCTTGGTCTCCAGGTACTCCTCGAAGCCGGCGACGCCCATCTCGCGGCCGACGCCCGACTGCTTGTAGCCGCCGAACGGCACGTCGGCCGCGTACCAGATGCCGCCGTTGACGCTGACCGTGCCGGTGCGCAACCGCCGCGCGACCCCGCGCGCCCGCTCCGGGTCCCCGCCGTGCACGGCGCCCGACAGCCCGTACGGCGAGTCGTTGGCGAGCCGTACGGCGTCGTCGTCGCCGTCGTGCGGCAGGATCACCAGCACCGGGCCGAAGATCTCCTCGCGGGCGGCTCTGGACCGGTTGGTGAGGCCGGTGATCAGCGTGGGCTCGATCCAGAAGCCCTTGTCCCGGTCGGGCCGGCCGCCCCCGGTGGCGAACGAGCCGCCCTCCCCGGCCGCGAGCTTCAGATAGCCCTCGATCCGGTCGCGCTGACGGGCGGAGATGACCGGCCCGCAGACGGTGCGGTCGTCGGACGGGTCCGCGGCGCCGATCCTGGCCATCGTGCGGGCGGTGATCTCCACGGCCTCGTCGTGGCGGGCGCGGGGGGCCAGCAGCCGGGTGGTGATCGCGCAGCCCTGCCCGGCGTGGGTGATGCCGGTGAACGCGGCGTACGAGCACGCCTGCTTGAGGTCGGCGTCGTCCAGCACGATGAAAGCCGACTTGCCGCCCAGCTCCAGGAACACCTTCTTGAGCGTCTCGGCCGCGCCGCGCATCACCGCGCGTCCTGTCGCCGTCGAGCCGGTGAAGGAGACCAGGTCGACGCGTGGATCGGCGCCCAGGCGCGCGCCCAAGGCGTGGTCGCGGCCGGTGATGATGTTGACCACGCCCGGCGGGATGTCGGTCTCCGCCACGAGCAGCAGGCCGAGCGCCGCCGCGCACCAGGGCGTGTCCGGGGCGGGCTTGAGCACCACCGTGTTGCCGGCGGCCAGCGCCGGGCCGAGCTTGGCCAGGTTGAGCTGGTGCGGGAAGTTCCACGGCGTGATCGCGCCGACCACGCCCGCCGGCTCACGCAGCACGCGGCGGTCGCTGGCCATCCCCATCGGCGCGGCTCTGCCCAGGTCGTGCTCCCAGGCGTACGTCTCGGCGAGCCGGGCCATCCAGCCGAGGTCGGCCACGGGCGCGTCGAACTGCGCGCCGTAGGTCAGGAACCGCGGCGCTCCGGCCTCCCTGACGGTCAGGTCGCGCAGCTCGTCGCCGTGCCGGACCAGGGCGTCCTGGAGCTGGCGCAGGCAGCGGACGCGCAGCGCGAGGTCGGTGGCCCAGCCGGACTCGTCGAACGCGCGGCGGGCGGCGGCGATGGCCTGGTCGAGGTGGCCGGGAGTGGCGTCGGCGGCCAGGCCGACGAGCTCCTCGGTGGCGGGGTCGATCGTCTCGAAGCGCTCGTCGCAGGTGACCAGCTCGCCGTCGATGAGGAGGGGAGAGCCGTGCTCCGCCCAGTCGTCGAGCAAGCGACCGGTTGTTATGGACACCTGTCCAGACTACAGTTCACGTGTGAACGCGCAAGGGGCTCGATCACGGCGGCGATGGAGGAGTGACCGGTGACCGGACAGCGCGGCGAGACCCGGGACGACTATTCCGGCACGTTCGACCCCGGCTTCCGTTTCGAGGACCTGTCGAAGGCCGCGCTGGTGCGCCTGGTCAGGGAGTACGCGCTCATCGCGCACCTGCTCGACCGCGCCTCGCTCATCGCGGTCGGCATGAAGTACGGCCAGCAGGTGGTGGAGGAGATCGCCATCCAGGAGTGGCGGGGCGCCAGCCCGGTCTACACCCAGCGGATCCGCGAGATCATGCGGATCGAGGGCGACGGGGTGTCGGCGATCTTCAAGTGCCTGCAGCTCGACCCCGGCTTCGCGCAGCACTACATGGACGTCGAGTATGAGCTGGTCGACGAGTCGCACGGCTTCTTCCAGCTCCGTACCTGCGGGGCCCTGCTCGACGTGGAGCCGTTCGGCGAGCGGGCGGTGCGCGGCATGTGCCATCACATCGAGGACGGCACGTTCGACTGGACCGCCCAGGCGGTGAACCCCAGGGCGCGCATCCGGCCGGTGCACCGGCCGCCGCGCCTCCCGGCGGGCAGGGTGCCGCACTGCCGCTGGGAGGTCGTCATCGACGACGAGACCGAGCCGGTCGGCGAGGCCCCGATCACCGCGATGACGCGCGACACCACCGCGGCGCGGTTCCGGTTCCCGCCGATGCGGGACGGCACGCCGCACGTGCCCTCACCATAGCGGGACGGGGGTCTGCGGCCTGGTGTAGTAGCCGGGGACCGGCGCGCCGGCCGCCGCGCGGTCCAGGCGTCCGCGCATCCCGTCCGACAACACCCCGGCCTTCATCATCTCGACGAACACCGAGGTGACGTTGCCGAGGTCGAACCAGTCGCGCTGCCAGGACCACTGGAAGCCGCCGCCGTAGCGGAACCAGCTTCCGCCGATCCCGGCGACCTCGTACGGGCTGCCGTCGGGGCGCCGGGCGTCGGCGATCTGCTTCCAGAAGCCGACCACGTGACCCTGGCGTTCATCGACCAGAATGCTCTGGTACGGGTAGGACCAGCCGTCCAGGCCGCCCATCTCCGAGCCGAGGGCGAGGTCGCGGATCTCGTCCCGGCCGACCGCCATGAAGTCCTGGCCGGGGCCGATGTTCCAGCCGTAGGTGGCGTCCTCGGTGTAGAGCTCCGCCAGCGGGCGCCAGTCTCCCCGCTCCTCGCAGCGCCGGTTCGACTCCAGCCAGCGACTCACCATCTCGTCCAGCTCGTCACGTGGAAACATGATCAACCTCCTAGCTTGAGCGCCTGGGTCGGGCAGTAGCGGACGGCCGCCTCGACCTGGGCGCGCATCGACTCCGCCGGCTCCTCGACGAGGATGCGGACCTTGCCCTTGCGCGGGACCTCGAAGACCTCCGGCGCCTCCAGCTCGCACATGGCGTGGCCCTGGCAGAGGTCCAGGTCGGCTGCCACCTTCACGACCTGCGCCGGCGGTAGCGGACCAGGCACGGCCTGGCGAGCTGGACGACCATCTTGGAGTGGTCGTTGCGGTAGGACTCCGGGGGCTGGGCGAGCTCGAACTCCCAGTCCCGCAGCAGCACCGAGAAGATCGCCTTGAGCTGGATCATCGCGAAGCCGGCGCCCACGCAGCGGTGCCGGCCGGCGCCGAACGGCACCCAGGTCCACCGGTTGAGCAGGTCCTCCTCGCGCGGCTTGGCGTAGCGGGAGGGGTCGAAGACGTCGGGCGCGGGGAAGTCCTCGGCGATCCGGTTCGAGATCGCCAGGCTGCACCCGACCAGGGTCTCGGCCGGGATGCGATGGCCGAGCACCTCGTGGTCGGACTTGGCCACCCGCAGCAGCAGGATCAGCGGCGGGTGCAGCCGCAGCGCCTCCTTGATCGCCGATTCCAGCAGCGGGATCTCCCGCAGCGCCTGGAAACTGATCTCCGAGCCGTCGGCGTACAAATCGTCCAGCTCGTGGACCACCCCGTCCAGGACGCCGGGATGGCGCAGCAGCTCGATCAGGGTCCAGGCGGCGGTGCCCGAGCTGGTGTGGTGCCCGGCGAACATCATCGAGATGAACATGCCGGTGATCTGGTCGGCGGAGAACTTCGGCGTGCCGTCGTCCGCCCGGATCGACACGAGCACGTCGAGCAGGTCCCGCTCCTCGCGCGGCGGGCGCGGCGCGGCGGCCCGGGCGTCCATGATGCCCTGGACCAGCGCCACGAGCTGGACCCGGGCGGCGTCGCGGCGGTGGAAGCTCTCGATGTCGGCGTACGGGTCGACGTAGGCGATCGCGTCGGTGCCCCGCTCCAGGTCGTGGTAGAGCTCGGCGAAGCGGTGGTCGAGCTGGTCGCGGAACCGCTTGCCGATCAGGCAGGAGGAGGAGGTGTAGATGGTGAGCTCGGCGAACCAGTCGAGCAGGTCGATCTCGCCCGCCTCGCCCCACGTGGCGACCATCGCGTCCACCTCGGCGGCGATCGTGGCGGCGTGGCCCTTGAGGAAGGAGCCCTTGAGCGCCTGGTTGTGCAGGGCCTCGCGGCGTTGTTCCGGGGTGGCGTCGAAGACCACGCCCGTGCCGAAGATCGGCGTCATGAAGGGGTACGCCTCGGCCTGGTCGAGCTCCTCGTCGGGAGCGCGGAAGAAGAACTCGTTGGCCTCGGCCCCGGACAGCAGCACCACCGGCCGTCCGGCCAGCCGGAACTCCCCGACGTCGCCGCATTCCTGGCGCACCCGGAGCATCAGGCCGATGGGGTCGGTGCGCAGCTCGGCGAGGTGGTCGGGGCCACCGGACACGATCGTGGGATTTTTCATGACTTATCGGCCTCTTCCGGCGTCGCGGCCTCGGGCTGGATCTCGACCAGCGTGAGGTGCACGCCGCGCGGCGCGGTCGCCACGGTCACGATCGCCTCGGCGACCTGCTCCGGCTTGAGGAAGTGCGGATGCCGGGCCAGACCCCACGTCACCCACTCCTCCAGCACGATGGTGGTGGTCTCGGCGTCCCAGGTCATGCCCATCCCCGTCATGGTCGGGCCCGGCCGGACCACGGACGCCCGTACGCCGGTGCCCTCCAGCTCCATCCGCATGGCGCGGACCATGCCCTCGACGCCGTTCTTCGCCGCGACATAGGCGCCCATCCGGGGCCGGGGGCTCGGCACCACGTCGGAGGAGACGAAGACGATGTCGCCGCGCGCCCTGGCGACCATGCCGGGCACCACGTGCGCCACCAGCCGGTGCGCGCCGACCAGGTGCACCTGGAGCTGCGCGGCGAAGGACTCGGAGTCGAGCTCGTGGATCAGCGTGGCGGTGAGGTCCCCGGCGCCCGAGACGACGATCTCCGGATCGCCGTGCGCGTCGGTGGCCGCCGCCACGAAGGTCTTGACCGAGTCGGAGTCGGAGACGTCCAGCGGGAGGGCGACCGCCTCCCCGCCGCGTCCGCGGATGGCCGCGGCGATCTGCTCGCACCGGTCCACCCGCCGGGCGCCGAGCGCCACCGGATGGCCCGCGGCCCCGAGCAGGGCGGCGGTGGCCGCGCCGATTCCGGACGAGGCCCCGGCGATCAGCGCGGGGCGGCGTTCTGGATGGGGGGCGAATCGGGACATGGAGGAGGCCCTCCTATCGGGGGGTGACGGTCATCGGTAAGGTGGCGAAGCCCCTGACGTTGACGGAGTGCACGCGGACGGCCCGATCCGCGTCGACGTCGTAGGCCCGGACCCGCCGGACGAACTCGGTCAGGGCCAGCCTCGCCTCCAGGCGGGCCAGGTTGGCGCCGAGGCAGAAGTGCCGGCCGCCGCCGAAGCTGATCAGCGCCGTGGCGTCCCGGTCCAGGTCGTAGACGTCCGGGTCGGGGAACACCCGCTCGTCGCGGTTGGCCGACCCGATGAGCAGCAGCAGCCGCTCGCCCGCCGGAACGACCCGGCCGTGCAGCTCGGCGTCCTCGGCGACCGTACGGGCGATCATCTGGCTGGAGGTGTCGTAGCGCAGGGTCTCCTCGACCCAGGCGGGCACCCGGCCGGGGTCGGCCAGCGGCTTGGCGAGCTGCCCGGGGTTGCGCCAGCCCCAGTACAGGGCGTTGGCGAGCAGCTTGGTGGTGGTCTCGTTGCCCGCCACCACCATGAGGAACAGGAACGCGATGACCTCCTCGTCGGTCATCCGGTCCTGGCCCTCCTGGGCGGACAACAACGCCGAGGTGAGGTCCGCGCCCGGCCGGCGGCGGCGTTCGGCGACCAGGTCCTGGTAGTAGCCGGCCAGCACCAGCGCGGCCTCCATGCCGGCCGGCGGCACGTCGTTGAGGCCCTCCTCGCGGTGCACCACGAGGTCGGCGAGCCGCCGCACCTCGTCGCGGTCGGCCTCCGGGACGCCCATCATCTCGGAGACGACGTCCATGGGGAGCTTGCCCGCGAAGTCGGCGACCGCGTCGAACCCGCCCGCGGCCACGGCCGGGCCGAGATGCCGGCGGGTCAGCCGCAGGATGTCGGCCTCCAGGTCGCGCACCCGGCGCGGCGTGAAGCCCTTGGAGACCAGGGTGCGCATCCGGGTGTGCGTGGGCGGGTCCATGGCCAGGAACGACATGGTCCGGTGCGCGGCCGGGCCCCACGCGCTCGGATCGAGGGAGACCCCGTTGACGCTGGAGTAGCGCGCGTGGTCCCGGAAGGCGGCCGACACGTCGTCGTGCCGGGAGATCGCCCAGAAGTCGAGCTCGTCGTTGCGGTAGAGCGGCGCCTGGTCGCGGAGCCGCCGGTAGGCGGGGTACGGGTCGTCGTGGATCGCGTAGTCGTAGGGATTGTAGGAGACGTCGTACGGGCTGGCGGAGACAGGCACGGCGATCACCTCACAGAAGCAGCTCGGCCACCTCGGCGAGCCGGTCGGCCATTTCGGCGTAAGAGCTGTAGCCCATGCCCGCGTGCACTAGGGCGCCCGCGTACGCGAACTCCAGGGCGTTGAGCACGCGGGCCTCCGACGGCGTCGGGCGCCCGGCGGTGCCGGGGTTCAGCGCGGTCAGCAGGCGGCTGCGGATGGTCCTGCCGATGCGCAGCCGCAACTCCTGGACGTCGGGATCGGTGCCGAGCAGCGCGGTCGTGCAGGCGGCGGCGAGCTCGGGCTCGTCGGAGACCAGCAGCGCGATCTCCCGCAACACCGCGATCACCCGCTCGCGCGGCCGCTCCGACGCGTGCTGGATCGGCGGCAGCGCGCTCAGCCGCCGCCAGAACACCTCGGTGATCAGGTGGTTCTTGGAGGTGAAGTACGTGTACGCGGTGGCCGGCGCCACCCCCGCGCGGCGGGCCACGTTGCGCACGGTGCACCTGTCGAAGCCGGTCGCCCGGACCTCCGCGACCGCCGCGTCGGTGAGGCGGCGCACCGTGTCGGCCTGCCGGTCGGACAGCCGGCGGCGGGTCGACTCCATCATCGCTTCACCGGACATGTGTCCAGACGGTAGTTCAGGTAGTGCGCGGGCGCAAGAGGCGGCCCGCCGTCAAGGCCGCGTCAGAATTTCCGGCCCCCGCGTCGAGATCGCGTAGGGATCGAGGAATGTGCCGGGCGACGGCTCTAGCGTCCCTGGTGTACGGATTTTTGCTGGAGGGAAGCAGATGTCAGAGCCCCGATTGTTCGTCCCCGTCAGGGTCGGCGCGTGCGCCACGGCCTTGCGCCTGTTCCGCACCCCCGCGGGCAAGCGGACGGCGGTCGCCTTCTCCTCGCCGCTCAAGCTCGCCAAGGTGCTCGGACCCGGCCAGCGGTGGCTGGTGCTCACGGCCCCCGCGCTGCGTGGCATGCTCGCCGAGCTGGACGTCGCCGGCATCGTCGTCGACCCGGCCGCCGCGATGACCCGGCCCGCGCAGCAGGTGGCCTGATGTGCGTCCTCCAGCAGGACCAGGCCGGTCCTGAGACGTCCGGCGCGGAGCCCTGGTCGGCCACCACCGGCTTCGACCCGGTGGCCCGCACCGGGGGAGTGCCGCTCATGGACATCGCCGAGCGCTACGGCACCCCCGCCTACGTGGTGGACGAGGCCGACGTGCGGGCGCGCTGCCGCGCCTTCCGCGCCGCGCTGCCGGACGCCGACGTCCTCTACGCGGCCAAGGCGTTCCTGTGCCGGGCGATGGCCACCTGGATCCGCCAGGAGGGGCTCGGGCTCGACGTCTGCTCCGGCGGCGAGCTGGCCATCGCCAGGTCCGTCGGCTTCCCGGCCGGGCGGATCGTCTTCCACGGCAACGCCAAGACGCCTCGTGAGCTGCACGAAGCCGTGGACTACGGGGTCGGCAGGATCGTCGTGGACAACCTCGCCGAGATCACCCGGCTGGCGGTGCTGGTCCCGCCGGGGCGGCGGCAGGACGTGCTGCTGCGGGTCGTCCCGGACATCGAGGCGGGCGCGCACGCGGCGATCCGCACCGGGGGCGAGGGGCAGAAGTTCGGCCTGTCCATCGTCTCGGGGGACGCCGCGGCGGCGGTGGTCAGGGTGTTGCGCCGGCCGGAGTTGCGGCTGGTGGGCCTGCACTGCCACCTGGGCTCGCAGATCTTCGCGGCGGAGCCGTACGAGCGGGCGGCACGCCTCATGGTGGAGCAGCTCGCGCACATCAGGGACACCTACGGGATCGTCCTGCCCCAGCTCGACCTGGGCGGTGGCCAGGGCATCGCCTACCTGGAGGCCGAGCACGGCCTGAGCCCCGGCGACTACGCCAGGACGGTCGTCAAGGCGATGGCGGAGCGCTGCGCGGCGCTCGGCCTGCCGGTGCCCCGGCTGACCATTGAGCCGGGCCGCTCGATCAGCGGCCCCGCCGGGCTCACCCTGTACCGGGTGATCGCGGTCAAGCGCACCCTGGCGCGCACGTTCGTCGCGGTGGACGGCGGGATGAGCGACAACCCCCGCCCGTCCCTGTACGGCGCCCGCTACACCGCCCGGCTGATCGGCCGCCGCTCCGCCCAGCCCGACCGGCAGGTCACCCTGGTCGGGCACCACTGCGAGGCGGGCGACGTCATCGCCGAGAGCGTGCCGCTGCCCGCCGACGTCCGGCCGGGCGACGTCGTCGCGGTGCCGGCCACCGGCGCCTACCACCACTCCATGGCCTCCACCTACAACTCCACCGGCCGCCCGCCGGTCATCGCGGTCGCCGGCGGAGCGGCCCGGGTGGTCGTGCGGCGTGAGGAGACCGACGACCTGCTCCGCCGGGACGTCGGGCTATGACGCCCCGGTGATACGCGTCCATACGTTTTCTTGACGCCCCCACCAGGCCAAACGCCCCCAAAGCCTCAGTAGGGTGCGATGCGTGTTTACGCGGTCTTGACGGAGGGGTGGCCGGGATGGTGCTGGCGAAACGGCCGGCCGCTACGGAGGGGACGGTGCGTTCCTGGTTGCTGGAGGGGCTGCAGACCGACCGCAAGCAGATCGAGCACGGCCCCGAGGCGAAGCATCCGTGGTGGCGGGTGATGTGCCTGACCGGCGTGGACTACTTCTCCACGCTGGGCTACCAGCCGGGCATCGCCGCGCTGGCCGCCGGGCTGCTCTCGCCGCTGGCCACGCTCTTCCTGGTGGCGCTGACGCTGCTGGGCGCGCTGCCGGTCTACCGCCGGGTGGCCGCCGAGAGCCCGCACGGGCAGGGCTCGATCGCGATGCTGGAGCGGCTGGCGCCGCAGTGGTGGGGCAAGTTCTTCGTGCTGGCGCTGCTCGGCTTCGCGGCGACCGACTTCGTGATCACGATGACGTTGTCGGCGGCCGACGCGACCGCGCACATCCTGGAGAACCCGTTCGTGCCCGACTTCCTGGCCGGGCAGCGGGTGATCGTCACGCTGGTCCTGCTGGCCGGGCTCGGCGGGGTGTTCCTGATGGGCTTCGGCGAGGCGATCGGCATCGCGGTGCTGCTCGTCTTCGTCTATCTGGGCCTGAACGCGGTCGTGGTCGCCACGGCTCTCGCGCACGTCATCACCGCGCCACAGGTCGTGGTGGACTGGCAGCGGGCGCTCAGCCTGGACTTCAGCAGCCCGCTGGCCATGATCGGCCTGTCGTTGCTGGTGATGCCGAAGCTGGCGCTGGGCATGTCGGGCTTCGAGACCGGGGTCGCGGTGATGCCGGTGGTCAAGGGCGACGTCCGGCAGCGGATCAAGGGCGCCCAGCGCATGCTCACCGTCGCCGCCCTCATCATGAGCGTGTTCCTGATCTGCTCCAGCTTCGTCACCACGGTGCTCATCCCGCACGCGGAGTTCGAGGAAGGGGGCAGGGCGAGCGGGCGGGCGCTGGCCTATCTGGCCCACGGTTACCTGGGTGACTGGTTCGGCACCGTGTACGACGTGTCCACGATCGCGATCCTGTGGTTCGCGGGGGCGTCGGCGATGGCGGGGCTGATCAATCTGGTGCCGCGTTATCTGCCCCGCTACGGCATGGCTCCGGAGTGGACGGGGGCGGTCCGGCCGCTGGTGCTGGTGTTCTCGCTGATCGCGTTCGCCATCACGATCATCTTCGACGCGGACGTGGAGGCGCAGGGCGGCGCGTACGCCACGGGTGTGCTGGTGCTCATGTTGTCGGCGGCGGTGGCGGTGACCCTGTCGGCCCGCAGGCAGGGCCAGCACCGGGCGATGGCCGGGTTCGCCATGATCACGGCGGTGCTGGCGTACACGCTGATCGACAACGTGATCGAGCGGCCGGACGGTGTGAAGATCGCCTCGTTCTTCATCGCGGCCATCATCGTCACGTCGCTGATCTCCCGCGCCACCCGCTCCACCGAGCTGCGCGTCACGGACGTGCGCCTGGATCCGCTGGCCGAGGCGTTCGTCAACGACGCCTGCGGCGACCTCCACGTGATCGCGAACGAGCCGGACCGGCGCGACCAGGACGAGTACCACGACAAGCTTCGTGAGACCTGGCTCAACCACCGGCTGCGCGGCTCCGAGCGGGTGCTGTTCGTGGAGGTGTCGGTGCCGGACGCCTCGGAGTTCGAGACGGAGCTGCACGTCAGGGGCGAGGAGCGGTACGGCCACAAGATCCTCACCATCGAGAGCTCCGCCGTCCCGAACTCGCTCGCGGCCCTGCTGCTCCACCTGCGCGACCGCACCGGCTCGGTGCCGCACATCTACTTCCACTGGACCGAGGGCAACCCGGTCGTGGCGATGTCGCGCTACCTGGTCTTCGGCGGCGGGGACGTGCCGCCGCTGACCCGCGAGGTGCTGCGCCAGGCCGAGCCGGACCTGGAACGCCGCCCGCACGTCCACGTCGGCTGACGATCTCGGACGGTCGACGCGCCGGCCCGCGCGATCGGCGGACGATCTCAGACGGTCATGCGCCGGCCCGCGCGATCGGCTGACGATCTCAGACGGTTAATCCGCTGGCCCGCGCCGTCCGGCGCGGTCCACACTGGGGTCATGGTTACGGTCGGTGATCGGTTGCATCGGGATCTGTGCGCGGCGCTGGTGCCCGGGGCCGGGCTGGAGGCGATCGCCGCGGAGTTGTCACGGGTGATCGCGCCGGTGGTGGCGCACGACGCGCTGCGCTGCGGCGCGATGAACCCGGCGACCGGTCTGGGCATGAGCTCGCTGGCGTTCTGGCATGGATACGCGCCCGATCTCGGTCGCGAGTTGCTGAGTGCGGACGGGGTGGGGGCGGACCTGCGGGAGTTCGATCACCTGGCCCGCCAGGCCCTCCCGGTGGTGGTGGCCGATCCCGGACTCCGCCCGGGCGCGTGCCACCGGGTGCTGGCCAGGCACGGAGCCGGTGCGGAGTTGTGCCTCGCGCTGCGGGACGCGCGCGGTGTGTGGGGAGGGCTCTTCCTGCTGCGGGAGGCGGGCGGGCGGCCGTTCGACGACGGTGACGCGCGGCGGATCGCCGGGGTCGGGCCCGCGCTGATCGCCGCGCTGCGCGGCTATGTGACGGCGGAGCCCGTCATGCCCTCGGCACACGAGCCGCCGCCGGGCATGCTGGTCGTCGGCGCCGACGGCCGGGTCACCGCGTCGACATCCCAGGTGCGGCCGTGGCTGGACGCGCTGACGGCGCAGCAGGCCATCCCGGACTGGCTGCTCGAATCCTCGTTCACCGCCATGGCGGGCGTGGCGCGCGCGCACCCGCGATCCACCCGGTTGTGCGTCCCCTCGGTGGGGTCGGGCTGGTGGACCGCGATCGAGGCGCAGCCGCTCGGCGACGCCGGTGACGTCGCGATCGTGATCCAGCGGGCGAACGGCGCGCTGCTGCTCCCCGCGTTCTGCGACTGGTATCGCGTCACCACCCGCGAACGCCAGATCATGCGGCACCTCTGCACCGGCTCCGCGCCCAAGCAGATCGCCCGCACGCTCGACCTGTCGGTCCACACCGTCAACGACCACCTCAAGGCGATCTTCCGCAAGACCGGCACCGGCGGGCGCGACCAGCTCACGGCGGCCATCAACACGTGACCCGCGGGTGGCGCGTATGAAGTGCGTCAAGAATCGGCCCCCGGCCGTAGGGAAGTCGTCAAGAACGGCAAAACGGCCTTTTTCTGGGGTTTTCCTTGGTCTGCAACCGCTCATTCCGGGCGGTAAGGATTGTTCCAGAGCTGAGGAGTCGGGATGGCTGACGTCATCTTCGTCGCCCTGACGATCGCGATCTTCGTGATCTTCGGGTACGTGGTGAAGGCGGTGGAGCGCCTGTGAGCGCGATCAACGCCACCGGTCTTGTGGTCGTCGTCGCACTGGTGATCTTCATGGTCGCCGCGCTGCTGTTCCCGGAGCGTTTCTGATGAGCCCCACCGTCGCAGGGATGATCTTCATCGCCTCCCTGATCGCCGTGCTGGCCCTGGTGCACAAGCCGCTGGGCGACTACATGTACCGGGTCTACACGACCACCAAGCACAACGTCGCCGAGCGGGGCGTCTACCGGCTGCTCGGGGTGCGGGCCGACGCCGAGCAGAGCTGGGGCGTCTACGCCCGCAGCCTGCTGGCGTTCTCGGTGATCTCCATCCTCGTCGTGTACGGCCTCCAGCGGCTGCAGGACAAGCTGCCGCTGAGCCTGGGCATGGCGCCGGTCACCGACCACATCGCCTGGAACACCGCGATCAGCTTCGTCACCAACACCAACTGGCAGAGCTACTCGGGCGAGTCCACGATGGGTCACCTGACCCAGATGGCCGCCCTGGCCGTGCAGAACTTCGTGTCGGCGTCGGTGGGCATGGCGGTGGCGATCGCGCTGGTGCGCGGCTTCGCCCGCCGCAGGTCCGAGACGATCGGCAACTTCTGGGTGGACCTGGTCCGCGGCTCGATCCGGATCCTGCTGCCGATCGCGTTCGTCGGCGCGCTCGTCCTGGTGGCCGGCGGCCTGATCCAGAACTTCTCCGGCCTGCACGAGGTGACCACGCTGACCGGCGGCACGCAGGCGATCACCGGCGGCCCGGTCGCCTCGCAGGAGGTCATCAAGGAGCTGGGCACCAACGGCGGCGGCTTCTACAACGCCAACTCCTCGCACCCGTTCGAGAACGCGGCGAGCTGGACCAACTGGTTCGAGATCTTCCTCATCCTGGTGATCCCGTTCGCGCTGCCGCGTACCTTCGGCAAGATGGTCGGCCAGGTCCGGCAGGGCTACGCCATCCTCGCCGTGATGGGCATCCTGGCGCTGGCCAGCGTGCTGCTCACCAACGTCTTCGAGCTGAGCGGGAACGCGACCGTGCCGCAGGCGGTGGGCGCGGCCATGGAGGGCAAGGAGCTGCGCTTCGGCGTCTCGAACTCGGCCACCTTCGGCGCCGCCACGACGCTGACGAGCACCGGCGCGGTGGACTCCTTCCACGACTCCTACACGCCGTTCGGCGGCATGATGACGATGTTCAACATGATGCTCGGCGAGGTCGCCCCCGGCGGCGTCGGCGCGGGTCTGTACGGCATGCTCATCCTCGCCGTCATCACCGTCTTCGTGGCGGGCCTGATGGTCGGCCGCACGCCCGAATACCTGGGCAAGAAGATCGGCGCCCGCGAGATCAAGCTCGCCTCGCTGTACTTCCTGGTCACCCCGACGCTCGTGCTGATCGGCACGGCGTTCGCGATGGGCTCCGCCGAGCAGCGCGCGAGCATGCTCAACTCGGGCCCGCACGGCCTGTCGGAGATCCTCTACGCCTTCACCAGCGCCTCCAACAACAACGGCTCCGCCTTCGCCGGCCTCACGGTCAACACCCCGTGGTACGACGTGGCGCTCGGCCTGTGCATGGTCTTCGGCCGCTTCCTGCCGATCATCCTGGTGCTGGCGCTGGCCGGCTCACTGGCCCGGCAGTCACCCGTGCCCGAGGGCGCCGGAACGTTGCCGACCCACCGGCCGCAGTTCGTCGGCATGGTCGTCGGCGTGACGATCATCCTGGTCGCCCTCACCTTCCTCCCGGCACTCGCGCTCGGCCCCATCGCAGAAGGACTGTCCTGATATGTCAACCCCCGTGCTGGAGAAGGCCGCGCAGCGGAACGGCCGCGTGGGCGGCGGCCTGCTGGATCCCCGGCAGATGCTCCAATCGTTGCCGGACGCGCTGAAGAAGCTCAACCCCGCCACACTGTGGCGTAACCCCGTCATGCTCATCGTGGAGATCGGCGCGGTGTTCAGCACCGTGCTGGCCGTCCTCGACCCGTCGTTCTTCGCCTGGGCCATCGTCGTGTGGCTCTGGCTGACCGTGATCTTCGCCAACCTGGCCGAGGCCGTGGCCGAGGGACGCGGCAAGGCGCAGGCGGCCACCCTGCGCAAGGCCAAGACCGACACCACCGCCCGCCGGCTGAAGAGCCGGACCTCGGCCGAGTGGGACACCGTCGGCGCGCCCGAGCTCAAGCAGGGCGACTTCGTCGTCGTCGAGGCCGGGGAGACCATCCCGGGCGACGGCGACGTGGTCGACGGCATCGCGAGCGTGGACGAGTCGGCCATCACCGGCGAGTCCGCCCCCGTCATCCGCGAGTCCGGCGGCGACCGGTCGGCGGTCACCGGCGGCACCAAGGTGCTGTCCGACAAGATCGTCGTGCAGATCACCCAGAAGCCCGGCGAGAGCTTCATCGACCGGATGATCGCCCTCGTCGAGGGCGCGAACCGGCAGAAGACGCCGAACGAGATCGCGCTCAACATCCTGCTCTCCGCCTTGACGATCATCTTCCTGATCGCCACCGTCACCATGCAGCCGCTGGCCGTCTACTCCAAGCTGATCAACCCGGGCGTGCCGGACTCGCTCGCGCTCGACGGGAACGGCGTCACCGGCGTCGTGCTGGTGTCGCTGCTGGTCTGCCTCATCCCGACCACCATCGGGGCGTTGTTGTCGGCGATCGGCATCGCGGGCATGGACCGCCTGGTGCAGCGCAACGTGCTGGCCATGTCGGGCCGCGCGGTCGAGGCGGCGGGCGACGTGTCCACGCTGCTGCTGGACAAGACCGGCACGATCACGCTGGGCAACCGGCAGGCGGCCGAGTTCGTCCCGGTCGCCGGGATCACCGAGCAGGAGCTGGCCGAGGCGGCGCAGTTGTCCAGCCTCGCCGACGCCACCCCCGAGGGCCGCTCGATCGTGGTGTTCGCCAAGGAGCGCTACGGCCTGCGCGAGCGGGAGATCCAGGGCGCCGAGTGGGTGCAGTTCACCGCGCAGACCCGCATGTCGGGGGTGAACCTGGAGGGCCGCGAGGTCCGCAAGGGCGCCGCCACGGCGGTGATGAAGTGGGTACGCGACGCCGGCGGTCACCCGACCGACGACATCGGCCACGTCGTGGACGGCATCTCGGCCTCCGGCGGCACCCCGCTGGTGGTGGCCGAGAAGGGCCGGGTCCTCGGGGTGATCCACCTCAAGGACGTGGTCAAGCAGGGCATGCGGGAGCGCTTCGACGAGATGCGCCGGATGGGCATCCGCACCGTCATGATCACCGGTGACAACCCGCTGACCGCCAAGGCCATCGCGGACGAGGCCGGGGTGGACGACTTCCTGGCCGAGGCCACGCCGGAGGACAAGCTGGCGCTGATCAAGAAGGAGCAGGAGGGCGGCCGGCTGGTCGCGATGACCGGCGACGGCACCAACGACGCCCCCGCCCTGGCCCAGTCGGACGTCGGCGTCGCCATGAACACCGGCACCAGCGCCGCCAAAGAGGCCGGCAACATGGTCGACCTCGACTCCAACCCGACCAAGCTCATCGAGATCGTCGAGATCGGCAAGCAGCTCCTCATCACGCGCGGCGCGCTGACCACGTTCTCGATCGCCAACGACATCGCGAAGTACTTCGCGATCATCCCGGCCATGTTCGCGGCCGTCTACCCGGGCCTGGACGCGCTCAACATCATGCGCCTGGCCAGCCCGCAGTCGGCCGTCCTGTCGGCGGTCATCTTCAACGCGATCATCATCGTCGCGCTGATCCCGCTGGCGCTGCGCGGGGTGCGCTACCGCCCCTCCAGCGCCTCCAAGCTCCTGTCGCGCAACCTGTACGTCTACGGCCTGGGCGGCATCGTCGCGCCGTTCGTCGGCATCAAGATCATCGACCTTCTGATCCAGTTCCTTCCGGGGATGAGCTAAATGGAACGTCTGCCCAGCTGGCTCCGCCAGCACCTCGCCGCGATCAGGGCGGTCGCCGTCCTGACCGTGCTGCTCGGCCTGATCTACCCCCTGGTCACCACCGGCGTCGCCCAGGCGCTGTTCAACGGCCACGCCAACGGCTCCATGGTCGAGGGTGGTCGCGGCAGCGCGCTCATCGGCCAGTCCTTCACCGACGCCGACGGCAACCCGGTCAAGAAGTACTTCCAGTCCCGGCCGTCGGCCGCCGGTGACGGCTACGACCCGACCTCGACCAGCGCCAGTAACCTGGGCCCCGAGGACGTCGTGGACACGTTGCCGGTGCCCGGCGCCAAGGACGAGGAGGGCAATCCGGATGAGGGCAAGCAGTCGCTGCTCACCCAGGTGTGCGCCCGGTCCAAGGCGGCCGGTGAGCTGGAGGGCGTCAGCGGCGCCCGCCCGTACTGCGCCCCCGACGGGGTCGGCGCGGTGCTGAAGGTCTTCGCGGACCGGGCCGTCAGCGTCAACCAGGCCTGCCCGGCCGCGCCCTTCGTCACCTCCTACCAGGGGCTGCCGGTGGCGTGCGGCAAGCCGGGCGAGGACTACGCGGCCGGCCGGACCGTGCCCGTGCGCGGGAACGTGACCACCGCGGAGGTCCCGGCCGACGCGGTCACCGCCAGCGGCTCCGGCCTCGACCCGCACATCTCCGTCGCCTACGCCGACCTCCAGGCGCCCCGCGTGGCCAAGGAACGCGGCATCGCCCTGGAGCGGGTCAAGACGCTGATCGGCGAGCACACCACCGGCCGGGCGCTCGGCTTCATGGGCGAACCCGCCGTCAACGTGCTCGAACTCAACCTGGCGCTCGACCGCTCATGACCAGGGGCCGCCTGCGGGTCTACCTCGGGGCGGCGCCCGGGGTGGGCAAGACGTACGCGATGCTCGGCGAGGGCCGGCGTGGGCTGGATCGCGGCCGGGACGTGGTCGTGGGGTTCGTCGAGACCCACGGCCGCGCCCGCACCGCCGCCCTGCTGGAGGACATGGAGGTGATCCCGCGCAAGACGATCGTCTACCGGGGCGCCACCTTCACCGAGCTGGACGTGGCCGCGGTCATCGACCGGGCGCCCAAGGTCGCGCTGATCGACGAGCTGGCCCACACCAACGTGCCCGGCTCGAAGAACGTCAAGCGCTGGCAGGACATCGACGAGCTCCTCGACGCCGGCATCGACGTCATCTCCACGGTGAACGTCCAGCACCTGGAGTCGGTCAACGACGTCGTCCAGGAGATCACCGGCGTGCCGCAGCGGGAGACCGTGCCGGATGAGGTGGTGCGCCGCGCCGACCAGGTCGAGCTGGTCGACATGGCGCCCGAGGCGCTGCGCCGCCGGATGGCGCACGGCAACGTCTACGCCCCGGCCAAGGTCGACGCCGCCCTGTCGAACTACTTCCGCGTCGGCAACCTGACCGCGCTGCGCGAGCTGGCGCTGTTGTGGGTGGCCGGCAAGGTGGACGACCAGCTCGACCGCTACCGCGCCGACCACGGCATCGCCAGCACGTGGGAGGCGCGCGAGCGGGTGGTGGTCGCGCTGACCGGCGGCCCCGAGGGCGACACCCTGGTACGCAGGGCCGCCCGCATCGCCGCCCGCACCAAGGGCGCCGACCTGCTCGCGGTCCACGTCACCAGCGCCGACGGGCTGGCCGGAGCCGATCCGGCCAGCCTGGCCCGCCAGCGCACCCTGGTCGAGGACATGGGCGGCACCTACCACCAGGTCGTCGGCGACGACATCCCGCGCGCGCTGCTCGACTTCGCCCGCGGCGTCAACGCCACCCAGCTCGTCCTCGGCGCCTCCCGCAGGGGCCGGTTCGCCCAGCTCTTCGCGCGTGGCGTCGGGGTCGAGACCACGGCCAGGTCGGGCTCGATCGACGTCCACATGATCACCCATGACGAGGCCAAGCGCGGCCGCCGCCGGCCGGTACGCTCGCGCGCCGCGCTGACCCGCACCCGGCGGCTGAGCGGCTGGGCGCTCGCGGTGGCCGGGATGCCGCTGCTGACCGCCGTGCTGACGCCCTTTCGCGACATGTTGTCGCTGCCGAGTGAGATCCTGTTCTTCCTCTGCCTGACCGTGGGGGTGGCACTCGCGGGCGGCATGTGGCCGGCCATCACCGCGGCCGTCGGCGGGTCGTTGCTGCTCAACTGGTTCTTCACGCCGCCGATCGGCGAGTTCACCATCTCCGATCCGGAGAGCCTGTTCGCGCTGCTGGTGTTCGTGCTGGTGGCGGCGGCGGTGAGCACGATCGTGGACATCGCCGCCCGCCGCGCCCGCGAGGCCGCCCGCGCCAGCGCCGACGCCGAGCTGCTGTCCACGCTGGCCGGGCACGTGCTGCGCGGCCAGGCCGCCGTGCCGTCGCTGCTGGAACGCATGCGCGAGACGTTCGGCCTGACCTCGGTCACCCTGCTGGAACGCCGCCCCGAAGCCGCGCGCACCCCGGACGACCAGTCCGACCCGGACGTCTGGCGGATCGTGGCCACCTCCGGCGGCGCGCCGTCGACGTGCCCGGGGCAGTCCGACACCGACGTGGTCATCGACGAGGACATGATCCTGGCCGCCCAGGGCGGGCCGCTGGACGCCGCCGACCGCACGGTGCTGGAGGCGTTCGCCGCCGAGGTCGCCGTCGCGCTGCGCCAGGAACGCCTGCAGGAGGCCGCCGAGCAGGCCAGGCCGCTGGCCGAGGCCGACAAGATGCGCACCGCGCTGCTCGCCGCCGTCAGCCACGACCTGCGCACCCCGCTCGCCTCGGCCAAGGCCGCCGTGGAGAGCCTCGGCAACACCGGCATCGCCTGGAGCGACCACGACCGCGCCGAGCTGCTGGCCACCGCCGGGGAGTCGCTCGACAAGCTGGCCCGGCTGGTGGCCAACCTGCTCGACATGAGCCGCCTGCAGGCCGGCGTGCTCGGCGCGACGCCGCAGCCGATCGCGCTGGAGGAGATCGTCCCGCGCGCCATCGACGACCTCGGCCCGCTGCGCGACCGGATCGAGGGCGACATCTCCATCGAGCTGCCCGACATCCTCGCCGACCCGGCCCTGCTGGAGCGCGTCCTGGTCAACCTCATGGCGAACGCGATCCGCTACAGCCCACCGGACAAGACGGTGCTGATCAGCGCGAGCTGGTACGGCGACCATGTGGACATCCGCGTCATGGACCGCGGCCCCGGCATCCCGCCGGAGGCGCACGACCGCGTCTTCCAGCCGTTCCAGCGGCTCGGCGACCGTGACAACCATTCGGGCGTCGGCCTGGGCCTGGCGCTCTCACGCGGTCTGACCGAGGCGATGGGCGGCACGCTCGTACCCGAAGAGACACCAGGGGGAGGTCTCACCATGATCCTGACACTGCCCATCTCCAGCCGAACGGGGACGTCGTGACGCGTATCCTCGTCGTCGACGACGAACCGCAGATCCTGCGCGCCCTGCGCATCAACCTGGCCGCCCGCCACTACGAGGTGGACGTCGCCGGCGACGGCGCCTCCGCGCTGCGCGCCGCCGTCGACAGCGCACCCGACCTGGTCATCCTCGATCTCGGGCTGCCCGATCTGGACGGCGTGGACGTCATCCACGGCCTGCGCGGCTGGACCTCCATCCCGATCATCGTGCTGTCCGGCCGGGCCGGCAACCAGGACAAGATCGACGCCCTGGACGCGGGGGCCGACGACTACGTCACCAAACCGTTCGGCATCGACGAACTGCTGGCCCGGGTGCGGGCGGTGACCCGGCGCGCCTCCATCCAGGAAGCCGAGCTGGCCAGCATCGCCATCGGCGAGCACGTCATCGACCTGACCAACAAAACCATCTCCAGCGACGTCCGCCTCACCCCGACCGAATGGCACATCCTGGAGCTGCTGCTGCGCCACCCCGGCAAGCTGATCAGCCAGCGGCAGATCCTGACCGAGGTATGGGGCTCCAAGTTCGTCAAGGAGACCCACTACCTGCGCCAGTACATGGCTCAGATCCGCCGCAAACTCGAACCCGACCCCGCCCACCCCGCACACCTGTTCACCGAACCCGGCATGGGCTACCGCTTCAAACCATGACCTCGCCCGGCCGGAAAGCGGCGGTGGTGTTTGCCGATCTGTCGGGGGGAAGCTGGGGAAGTCCGCGCACAACAGAACCGAACGTCCACCCGGGGCTGGCGATGAGACGATGGAATCCGTGTTGCGCTGTCCTATCAGCGCTGATCTTGACCGTATCCGCCACCAGATACGCCTCCACGCCCGCGACAGCGGGCTGAGCGGGGAGCGGTTAGACGATCTGGTGCTGGCGGTCAACGAAGCGGTCACCAACGTGCTCGACCACGGAGGCGCGGACGGCACCATCACCGCCCGGGGCGGTCCTCATGGGGTCACCGTGGAGGTGCTCGACCAGGCCGGCCGCCTGACGCGCGACCATCTGGCCGAGGCCAAAGTCGACCCGACCGGTTCGCACGGCTTCGGCCTGTGGACGATCCAGCATCTGTGCGACGAGGTCCACGTCGATCAGGAGAACGGCGGCTCGCGGCTGAGCCTGCACATGTGCCACCCGCAGCCGAGAAACGGCCGGAGACCCGCCTGACGGTCCGCGCACTCGATGATGCCCTGGTCAGGGGCGGAGCAGGGCGCGTACCCGGTCGATCGTGGCGCCGGCGCGCTCCAGGTTCTCCTGGAGCGTGCCGGTGGCGTCGCGGAGTTGCCCGGCGACCCGCCGCCGGTCGGCGAGGAGGCTGTTCTCCGCGCCCAGGAAGTCTTCGGCGGCCGCGCGTTCCTCGGCCTCGGCCCGCTCGCGCGCCTGGTGGATCAGATCGAGGATGGTCTCGGCGAGCCGCCTCGCGTCCATGCGCAGGGCGCGGGGGTCCAGGCGCAGGTCCTGTACGCCGGACGCGCAGCCGTACTCGACGCTCACCCAGCCGTCCCTGGACTCGGCGCGGGCCGTCGCGGCGGCGCGCGGCCACCGGCCGAGCCGGCTGTAAAGGTGGTCGGCGTCGGCGGCGAGCCGTTCGGGGTCGAGGCCGAGTGCCTGCTTGAAGTCCACGATCACTCCCAGGGGAAGGTGTAGGTGCCGTCGGCGGCCTGCTGCGGCACGTATCGGCCGGTGAGCGTCTGGCTGCCGCCGGTGACGTCGTTGACCGCCTTGGCGCCCGCCAGTTGCGGCAGGCCGGGCGGCAGCGGCGACCCCGGGCGGGCGGGGTGGCGGCCGCTGAGGCCGTGCGCCGTCAGGTCGCGCTCGATCCGGTTGGCGGTGCCCCAGACCAGCATGGGGCCCTGGGCGAAGGTCGCCGCGGCGAGGTCGTCCAGGGCGCGTTCGTCACCGCGGGCGACGGCCGCGCCCACGTCCACGGCGACGGTCGCGGTCAGCGCGGCGGCGCAGCCGTGCAACAGCGTGTCCATCGCCGACTCGATCGCCTGGTAACCCTCGAAGAGCTTGAGCAGGCACCGCGTGGCCAGGACGCGGGCGCCGGCCAGGCCGAGCGGCGTGACGGCGGCGGTCAGCACCCAGGCGGCCACCGCCGCCATGGCCGCCGCGGTCAGGAACTGGAACAGGATCATCGCCGCCAGCGCGGCCCCGGCGGTGTACAGGGTGAGGGCGGTGACGACGGCGCGGAGCTCGACGCCGCGCAGGCCGGCGAGGTAGGCGTCCATGCGGCGCTGGAAGGCCCGGCCGTCGTCGCTGCGCCAGCTCGTCGTGGCCACCCCGGCGACGAGGGTCTCGACGTTCAGCCGGGCTTCGGCCACGTCGTCCTGAACCGCCTGCCAGGTCCCGGCCGCGTCGAAGAAGGACTGCGGATCGTACTGGTGGATGTACATCCGGCCCACGAACGGCCATCCGGCCGGCACGCCGAGCGCCGACAACGTCAGCGCCGCGCCCGTGCCCACCATGAGGCCGCTGCGGCCCAGGCCGGCGAAGCTCAGCTCCATGTGAGGGAGCTCGCGTGCTCGGCGTGCCGCCACGTGGTGAGGGAGGCCGTCATGCCGTCCTGGATCCGGGCGATGTCGTCGGCGCGGTGGCGCGTCTCCGTCAACGTCAGCGCCTCGACCTCGCTGTACGCCAGCGCCAGCGAGTAGGTGAACGAGGTGAAGGCCGACTCCACCACCGTCAGAGCGACCAGGCGGGGCGGCACCCGGTCGAGCGGCCTGGCCGCCTCGGGCAGGCGGGCCCTGATCTCCGCAAGCCTGGAGCGCTCGATCTCCACTTCATCGGGGTCCTCTGGGCTCCATGGGCCCGGCTGCATCGGCATGTGTGGCCTTCGTTCGTGCTGGTGATCGTTCCAGCCTGGCTCGGGGCGGCCCCGGCCGGGCCGGTTCTGACGGAACCCCTACGCGAACACGGCGCCCGACCGCGCGTTCTTGACGCCGCCGGCCGTGCACGCGGTGCGCCGCCGGGGGCGGTCCGGCCCGGCGTGCGCTGGTCGTATCAGCCCCGCTGACCGATCGGCAGGATCGCGGCCTGGTGGACTTCCGGGCCGGAAAAGGTAGATCATGAAGGCTGCCCCCCGGCATATCCTTCGACGGCCTGGAGCCCGCGTGCCGCACTTGTCTCGTCGCCAGGTTCTCTCCCTGATCCCCGCCGCCGGTCTGCTGGCCGCAGCCGCTCCCTCGCGCGCCGCGGCGGGGATCGACCACGCACGGCTGCTCGCCAACACCGTGTCGATCTTCGCGGGCACCCCGGAGGTCAATGCCCGTCCCGAGGTCGCCGGAAAGATCGCGGCGATGGCCCGGACCGCCGGTCAGCGGCTCACGGCCATGGACCAGGCGGCCGGCGGCGAGCTGTTCGCCGGCCTCACGCTGGGCACCGACGACGTCAACCTGCGGCTGGCCTACCAGTACCTGTACGAGATCGTGCTGGCGACCCGCACACCGGGCGGCGAGCTCGACGGCGACACCGCGGCGCAGCGGCGGGCCCGCGACGGCCTGCTCTGGCTGCACGAGCGTTACTTCGCCGACCAGCCGGCGGGCTACTACGGCAACTGGCACAACTGGGAGATCGGCATCCCCACCCACGTGAGCAGGACGCTGGCCCTGCTGCCCGAGGGGTTACGGGAGGAACGACCCGGTCTGACGGCCACCTACATCGCCTCGATGGACGCCTACCTGCGCGCCGGCAAGGACGGCGACGTCGACCTCGACTCCCGCTTCCACACGGGTGCGAACCTGGCCGACATCACCGCGAACCGGATCCTGCAGGGCGCGCTCACCGGCGACGACGCCCGCGTCGCCAAGGCCATCGCCGACCAGGTCACCGTCTTCGCCACGATCGACCCCTACGACCTCCAGCACGGGGTCACCGACGGCTACTACCGCGACGGCTCCTTCATCCAGCACCACTCGGTCGCCTACACCGGCTCCTACGGGCGGGCGCTGCTGACCCGCGTCGTCCAGACCCTCAAGACGCTGGAGGGCGCGACGAGCGAGGCCGCGTCCGGGGAGCTGCCCGGCACGGTGTACCGCTGGATCGCCGACGGCTTCGCCCCGCTGGTCTTCGAGGGGTGGATGATGGAGATCGTCAAGGGACGGGCGGTCTCGCGCACCACCACCGGCTACGCCGACGTCGGGGTGATCGTGGAGGCCGTCGCCGACCTGGCCGACCACGTCGGAGCGGCCGGCGCGCTCGCGCTGAAGAAGTACGTCAGGTTCCTGCCGGCCGCCGACACGGCCGCCTTCGTCTCCCCGGTCAGCATCGCCCGCTACGCGGCCATCCGCGCCGACTCCGCCGTCCCGGCCGCCGATCTGAACCCGGCCGAGCGGTGCGTGGCGTTCAACGCCATGGATCGGACCGTGCACCGCCGCCCCGGTTACGCCTTCGCCCTGGCGCGCAGCTCCGACCGGATCAGCAAGTACGAGTACATGAACGGCGAGAACCTCATGCCCTGGTTCCAGGGCGACGGGGCGTACTACCTCTACCTCGCGGGCGAGGACCAGCGCGAGGTCTTCGGCGTCGACTACTACACGGCCGTCTCGCCGTACCGGCTGGCCGGAGTCACCGCGCCGGTGGAGGAGCGGCGGACGGTGCCCGAGTCGTACGGCCGGTTCTGGTACGAGAACCCCGGCCACCCGCTCAACTTCACCTCCTCCTCGGAGTCCCAGAACACCTACGTGTACTTCCCCCGCGCCGGGAACGCCTTCTCCGGCGGCGCGACGCTCGGCGCGTACGGCGCGGCCGGCCTGGTCCAGTCCGACGACGCCGCCTACACCGCCAAGCAGGCGGGCATCCTGCCGGACGACTTCGTCGCCTACCGCAACGCCCGCGCGACCAAGTCCTGGTTCATGCTCGACGACGAGATCGTGGTGCTGGCGGCGGGCGTCTCCGGTCAGGGCGGCCGCGCCGCGGTGACCACCGTGGACAGCCGCATCGCCGCGCCCGGTGACACGGTCGCGCTGACCGGCGAGCGCTGGACCGGCGGGGCCTGGCAGGCGGGCGACACCACGCCGCCGCGCTGGTTGCGCTACGCCAACGGCACCCGCCGCACCTCGGTCGGCTACGCCTTCCTCACCAGGCAGCCCGTCGCGGCCGGTCTGGAGACGGTGACCCGCAGCCGCAGAGTCGTGCGCACGGCCAACCCCGACACCAGCGTGACCAAGAACGTGTTCACCGCCTCGGTCGCCCACCCCGCCGCCGGGGACGCCCCGGCCCTGGCCTACGCCCTGCTCCCGAACGCGACCGAGGCCCGCCTGCGCGATTACGCGGACGGCCCGCTGACCGTCCTGGCCAACAACCGGCAGGTGCAGGCGATCAGGCACAGGGCCCTCGGTCTCGTCGCCGCGAACGTCTTCGCCGACGGCCCGCGCCACGTCGAGCGCCTGCTCATCGACGGCCCGGCCTCGGTCATCGTCCGGTCCGGCGAACGCACGGTCGTCGCCCTGTCCGACCCCACGACGCGACGCGACCGCGTCAGCGTCGTCCTGCTCGGCAGGTCTCTCAGGCTCGACACGGCCGACGACGGGGTGACCGTGCGACGCGTGCCGGGCGGCACCCTGATCCAGGCGACGACCCGCCACCTCCACGGCCGCACCCTCACCGCCACCCTGCGCTGACGCCCGTTGCCGTGGGTTCCGCGGTGCGTACTGTTATTCATGAGATCTATGGGCTTTGACGGGTTGTTTGGGTTTAAGGAGGTAACTGAGAATATGTGCATGGGTACGTCTGCTTAAGTCTGGCGCCCTTCAGCAAGAAGGGGGTGCCGGATTCCGGCCGAAATATCCATGAAGGAAACGAGAGCACGTGAATACTAAGATTCGGCAGACGCCGCGCCTTGGACGGCTCGCGGCGGTAGCCCTGACGGGCGCAGTCGCCAGTGTCATGCTCCTTCCCCTGGGCATGGGGGTGGCCAGCGCGAACGCCGGCTTCTCCACCGTCCAGGCCGGGGGCCCGCCGTCCGCGCCGGCGCGGCATGTCTCGAAGCCGACGTACGTTCACCACGAGAAGCCGATCCTGCGCAGCCCGCGCTGGCGCCCCCCGAACATCGACATCTTCGTGCACAACCGCAACCACTCCCGCAACGACCGGCACCACGTCGAGAAGCGGCACGAGGAGGTCAAGCCCGACCCGGTGAAGGAGGAGAAGGTCGAGGAGTACAAGGCTCCTGAGCAGGAGAAGTACGACGACGGCAAGTGGTGGTGGCCGGACGAGCTGCGCTGACCTCCGAAAGGAGCGCGCGCTCGCGGCGGCGAGTGAGATGTAGCCGCCGGTGCAGCCGCCCGCAGGACGGGCGATGTCGTGGGGCGGGGCCGCTTCTCGTCGATGGACGGGGCGGCCCTTCCTCATAACGGGGCGGCCGTTTCTCCTGGACGGCCGCGGCCTGACGACCGGGTGAACGGACTGTCACCGCCCCCCTCAGGTGCCCTGAACTGGAATCTTCGGCGGGAAACCAAATGGAGCAAAGGTGTCACCATCCGGGTAGATAGCCCTTCTTCTCCGGATCGGCGAGCATAAGGCGGCCGAATCGGGGGCTTACTCACGGAGGGGACCTTTCGCGTGCGCAGCGATGCCTCATTACCGAGCTATCAACGTCTTTTCGGACAACTCGACCTGCGGGCAGGAGATGAGGCCCGGTCGGTCTATTCGCCGGCGGCCTATCTCACCGACCTGCTCACCTTCCTTCGGGCGACCTTCCACGACGTCTCCCTGCTGCGGCGCCGGCCGGGCATCGGGAAGGTCAAACTCGACGCGGACGGCACCTTCACCGCGCTGCCCTACCTCGACATCGTCAACGAGGTGCTCGAAGCCCTGGTGGGCGAGCGGCCGTACGAGGAGATGAAGGCGCTCGGGCATCCGTACGACCTGTTCACCCTCGACGCCGCGCGGTTCACCACCTACCTGAAGTACCTGGGTGCCGACCCGGTCGAGTTCTACCGGCTGTTCGCCGCCACGGTCGACCGCGACCGGGTGACCCGCGACTACCTCGGGCTGACCACGGAGGACGTCGACCTCCTCTCCGTCCCGGGCCCCGACGCCCCCTCCCTGGCCAAGGCGTACGGCCTGGCCGAGGGGGAGCTGATCTCCGTGCTGTACGACGTCGACCGGTTCCTGACCGCGACCTCGCTGACCGGCGAGGAACTGCGCGAGCTGCTCTACCAGGACCCCGAGCTGAAGCGGTCCCGGAGCGGGTTCTGGGTGCACCAGGGCGCCGTCGTCGACGTCGGCGACGACGACCGCACGCTCGTGCTGCGTCCCGGCGGGCCGCCGCCCGACGAGTGGCTGGACCGCGCTCACCGCTTCATCCGGCTGGCCCGCAGGACGGGGTTGTCGTTCACCGACCTCGATCGGGTGACCGCCGCCGTCTCCACCGGGCTGCAGCCGGTCGCGCTGCGTGCCGTGGCCGCCGCGATCCACCTGCACCGCACCCACGACGTGCCGTTCGACCTGATCGAGGCGCTCATCACCGCGACGCTGCCCCACGAGATCAAGGACGGCCCGTTCCCCGCCGGGGACATTCTGGCGCCCCAGAACCGTCCGTATCGCCGTAATTTGGCACGTTCCATTGACTTGGCGGAGACAGAGATTGTCGAGGTGGTCCGTCGCCTCCGCGCGCGGTACGCGGGCCCGCTCGAAGAGAGCCCGTTCGACCGGGGCATCGGCCGGCCCGGCCTGGTCGTGCTGCACCGGGTGGCCCGGCTGACCGGCGCCCTCGGCATGTCCGTCGAGGAGCTGTTCACCGTGCTGGCCGCGCTGGAGGCCGACCCGGCCATCGAGCGCCACTCGACCTTCCCGGTGCTGCCGGTGCTCGACGGCCGGCCCGGCGTCCACCGCCTGCTCGAAAGCGACGAGGACCCGGCCGGCTCGCTCTGGCTGGCCCAGACGGTGTTCGAGGTCGTGGCCTGGATGCGGACGTGGGGGTTCGCCGGCGACGACCTCACCGCCATCCTCGGCGAGCCGGCCACGCCCGAGTCGGAGGAGGAGCAGGCCCAGGTCATCGCCGGGATCGCCGAGCAGTTCGCCGGCGTGGCGCTGATCCCCGAGGTGCTGATCTCCGACCGGTTCGACGAGCGGGCCGCGCACGTCCTGCACGGGGTGCTGACCACGTACACCGACGGCGTGGTGTCCCCGCACGACCCGCGCCTGCTGCGGATCGACCCCGCCACCGTGGTCACCGCCGCCTACCACGCGGTCGGCGACCTCGCCCTGCTGACCGAGGGCGACTTCCGCGGCCTGGGCCTGGGCGACCGGCTGGCCGGCAAGATCTACGCCAACCTCGTCATCCGGGGCGTCGTCCAGCCCGACGGGCTGCTCGCCACCGAAGAGCTGCCCATGGAGCTGACCCTGGCCGGCAGCTTCGGCATGTTCCGGGAGACCCTGTTCGGTCTCATCGCCGGGCTTGACGGCCTCTTCTACCCCTCCGACCTGGCCGCCGCCCTGCCGCAACTGTCCGACGCCGACCGCGCCGAGCTCTACGACAACCTGGTGCACAACGGCTACCTCACCGAGGACGGCGAGGTCCTCGACCCCGAGCTGTTCGCCGATCCCGAGCAGGCCGCCGGCTTCCGCGTGGACGCGCCGCTCGACGACGTCGAGCCCCCCGTGCTGGCCCTGTTCAAGGCGCGGGTCGAGGGCTACAGGACGGCCCGGATCCCGCTCGACCCGGCCGCCTTCGGCGAGCTGGAGCTGACCGCCGAGCGGTTCGCCGCGCTCACCGAGAGCCTGCGCTTCAACGGCGTCGTCGACGAGGCGGGCGTCTACCGCGACAAGGCCGCGGTGGCCGCGCTCGACCTCGCCGACCTCGGCCTCGCCCTGGAGTTCTACCCGGTACGGCGCATCGTGCTGGGCGCGATGCAGGCCCAGCTCGCGGCGGCCAAGGCCGAGGCGTACCTGTTCACCCCCGCCGACTTCACCGGCCTGGCCGACGACGCCATGGCCGCCCGGGTCGTCGGACGGCTGGCGGGCGAGGTCACCGACGACGGCCGCGTCAAGGAGGAGGTACGCCACGAGTTCGACGACGTCGAAGGCACCTTCGACCTGGGTGACGGCTTCACCGGCGAGGACGGGGAGCTGGTCTTCGCGCGCATCGCGGACATCACGCGGGGCCAGGCGCCCTACCGCCTCGACCTCGCCGCCGTCACCGAGCTCGGCTTCGACGACGACGAGCGCTCCCGCCTGGTCACGATGCTCATCGACGCCGGGCACCTGACCGAGACCCTGAGCGTGCCCGAGCGCCGGCTGGCCTACTTCCGCACCGTCACCAGCGCGGTCGACTTCACCCTGCCCGGCGTGGACGACTACGCCAAGGACGTCTTCTTCCTGCTGCACGCGGTGGCCAAGGAGCAGGTGGCCGCCATCGGCGAGCTGGCCGGCGTGCTCGGGGACCTGGCCACGATCCAGCACGACGCCCTGCTCACCCTGCTCCAGGACGTGTTCGGCGTGTCCGGCCCCGTCATCGAGGCGATCGGCGCGGCCGTGGCGCCCGGCGCGCTCGACGTGCTGGTGGCCCCCGCACTCGACGGCGGCACGGCCGGGCCCGACTTCCGGCGGGTCTACCGGCGCTTACGCCGCTTCGCCCGGCTGGCCGGCAAGCTCGGCCTGGACGCCGACGAGGTCACCGTGGCCTTCCACGATCAGGACCTGGTCGGCAAGTTCCCCGAGCCGCTGGTCCTGCCGCCCGGCCATGACCGCTTCGACGCGCTGCTGACCGGCCACGACGGCGTCATCTACCTGTTCCACGACAGCGTCTACTGGACCTACTCGGCCCGGACCCTGGCCCTGACCGACACCAGGGAGAAGCCGCTGACCGAGCTGTCACCCCACTTCGCCGGCCTGTCCGCGATCGACGCGGCCTTCACCCTGCCCGACGGCACCGAGTGGATCGTCGGCCGGGGTTACCCCGATGTCTCGTTGTGCTTCACCCGCGAGCCCGGCGGCACCCGCTGGGCGCCGAAGGAGCGGGTCTGGGGCAAGGTGCGCAACAACTTCGCCGACCCCAAGAAGATCGACGGCGCCTACGTGGACGCCGAGGGCCGCACCCACCTGTTCGCCGGCGACCAGTACCTGCGCTACTCCGGCGACGACTACGGCGACGCCGACGAGGGCTACCCGAGGGCGATCACCGAGTGGTGGCAGGGCGAGACCCCGCTGCCCGAGGCGTTCCGGGACGCGGTCGACGCCGTCTTCCACGGCCACGACGGCAGCACCTACGTCCTGTCCGGCGACCGCGCCTTCGACGGGGTCACCGAGCGGCCGCTCACCGAGCGGTGGGGCCGCGTGCTCAACGCCTTCGACGGCGCCGAGCGCATCGACGCGGCCTACGCCGACGGCGATGGCTACCTGCTGTTCGCCGGCAACCAGGTGGTGCGCTACACCGACAACCCGGAGAACGACGGCGTCCGGGTGGCCGAAGGTTACCCGCGGCGCATCGAGACGTGGCGGTCCGACGTGCCCGTCGAGTTCGAGGGCGCGGTCGAGGCGGCCTTCGAGGACGGCTCCGGGACCGTCCACCTGTTCAAGAACGGCAAGACCACCGCCCTCAGCGGGCCCGGCGAGTCCGGTGAGTCCGGCGTGCCCGAGGTGACGCCGACCGCCGAGAAGTGGGGGCTGCAGGCCGACGTGCTGCCCCGCGGCCGGGTGGACGCCGCGTTCGTCGGGCTCGACGGCAAGACCTACCTGTTCAGCGGCGACCGCTACATCCGTTACTCCAGCGCCGACTACTCCGTCGTCGACCTCGGCTATCCGCGCGCCGTCACCGGCGACTGGGGCGGGCTCGACCGGGTGGACGCCGCCTTCGTGATGGACGGCTCGGCCCACCTGTTCGGCCCGGTCGGGCTGATCCTCGATCTGCCCGCCGCCTTCGACGCCGGACTGGCCGACGGCGCCTGCTCGCCCGCGCTCCGCCGCCGCCTGCAGGACCACGGCGTGGCCGTCGGCCCGGCCGCCGCCGTGACCGGCGCCTCGCCCGAGTGGCGGGTGAGCGCCGAGGGCGGCATCGTGCTGACCCTGCGCCGCGCCGGTGACCGCCTCCGGGTCTACGGCGACGACACCCCGTTCTACGTGCGCTACTCCACCCGCGACTACACCAAGCCGGACGAGGGGTTCCCCAAGCCGCTGGCGGAGAACTGGCTGAACCTGCCCGACGCGTTCACCAGCGTGGACGCGGTCTTCACCGGGGGAGACAACCAGACCTGCCTGTTCAGCGGTGGCCAATTCGCCGTCTTCGACCACCGGCACCGCTGGTGGTCGGAGCCCAGGGACCTGCTCGCGCGCTGGGACAGCATTCCGTTCCGCCACGTGGACGCCGCGTTCGTCGGCAAGGACGGCAAGACCTACGTCTTCTCCGACGATCAGTACGTCCGCTACTCCACCGCCGACTACACCGAGATCGACGACCGCTATCCGGCGGACACCGCGCATTTCTGGGGCAACGTCGCCAACACGATCCAGCGCACCGGCCGGGTCGACGCCACCCTGGTCATGGACGTGACCGAGAAGATCGACGGCGCCGACGTCACCCACACCTACACCTACCTGTTCAGCGGCTCCCAGTACGTCCGCTACCGCGACCACGACTACCGGGCGATCGAGGACGGCTATCCGCGCGCCCTGTCGGCGCTGGCCAAGGAGCCCCGCCTGGGGGCGCTGAAGGTCACCCTCGACGGGGTGGACGCGGCGTTCGCCGACCGGCGCACCGTCTACCTGTTCAGGGACGGCCAGTGGCACGCCGTCTCCGACGGCCGCTACCGCTGCTATGAGCTGCCCGGCATCACGGCCGCCTACGCCGACCAGGGCTCGATCATGGTGCAGACCGACCAGGGCTGGCGGCGGCAGCACGCCCTGGAGGGGCCCGTGCGCGGCGAGCCGGTCCGGCCGCCGGCGCTGCGCGGCGTCCCCGAGGGTTACCGGGACGGCCTCGACGCCGTGCTGACCGGGGCCGACGGGAACACCTACCTGTTCAAGGGCACGATGTGCTTCAACACGGCCATCGGCAAGGACTATCCGCTCGACGAGGAGTGGGGCCGCCCGCGTAACACGATTTATCAGGACAATGCGGTGGACGCGGCGTTCATCGGGCGGGACGGCAGGACCTACCTGTTCAGCGGGGACCAGTTCGTCGTCTACGGCGACTCGGCGGCCGTCATCGACGGCGAGCCGAAGTCCATCGCCGAGCACTGGGGCGGGCTGACCAATGTCGCGCTGGCCTACCACCGTGGCGGCACGACGTACCTGTTCGAGCGGCCGGGCCCCGACGGCACGACGCGTTATCTGGTCTACACCGGCGAGGAGGGCCCCTACGAGCGTCCCGACCCCGGCTACCCGCTGATCACCGACGAGACGTTCTGGAAGGCGCCGGACGGGTTCCCCATGCCCGACGCGGTGTTGTTCGAGAACCAGACGATGGTGCTGCTCAGCGGCGAGCGCTGCGTGCAATTCAGCGAGGCCACCGGCCAGTGGTCCTACCCGCGGCCGATCGAGCGCGTCTGGCGCGGCTTCACCGTCGCGACCGGCGACCGGCTGCGGACGGCCTTCACCGGGTCCGACGGGGCGACCCACTTCTTCTTCACCGAGACCTTCACCACCTACGCCGGCCGCGCGTTCACCGCGCCGGTCCAGATCCGCGAGCGCTGGGGCCGCTCGGTCAACCCGTTCGGCTCGGCCGTGGACGCGGCGGTGGTCTTCGGCGGCCACACCTACCTCTTCGGCGGCAGCCGGTACGTCCGCTACACCGGTCCCGGCTACCGCTACGTGGACGCCGGCTACCCCAAGCCCGTCGTGCGCGAGCTCCGCAGGGAGGCGGCCTTCGCCGGGTTGCCCGAGTCCTTCGACGACGCCGTCGCCCAGCACGGCGTGGACGCGGCGGTGGCGGGCGGCCGCACCGCCTGCCTGGTCACCGGCCCCCTCGTGCACGCGGTCTCGACGTCGCCGGTGGCGACGTACCCGATCAGCCTGCTGGGCAAGGTGCGCAACACGATCGCCGACCGCAAGAAGGTCGACGCCGCGCTGGTACGCGACCGGCACACCTTCCTGTTCTCCGGCGACCAGTACGTCCGCTACACCGGCGCCGACTACCGCTACGTGGACGAGGGCTACCCCCGCACGATCGAGGGCGACTGGGGAGCTCTGCCGGCCGAGTTCGAGGACGGCGTGGACGCCGCGTTCCTGAAGGACGGCAAGGTCTACTTCTTCAAGGGCGCCCGCTTCACCGTGGACGGCGCCGCCGACCTCGTCAGCGCCCGGTTCGGCCGCATCCGCAACACGTTCGCGGCCACCCCGTTCATCGACGCCGCGTTCGTCGGCCGCAAGGGCGAGCTGTACGCCTTCGCCGGCGACCAGTACGTGCGCTACCTGCCCGGCAAGCTCGACCTCGCCGAGCCGGGCTACCCGCGCACCATCGACGACGACTGGGGCGATCTGCCGCAGCCGTTCGAGGAGGGCATCACCGGCGCCTTCACCCTGGGCGAAGCCGTCTACCTGGCCAAGAACGACCAGTACGTGCGCTATTCGGGCCGCCTGGACGTGCTCGACCGCACCTTCCCGCAACCGTTCAGGCACCGCTGGTCCGACGCGGCCGACTATCGCCTGACCGACATGCACACCATCGTCGCCTTCGCCGATCTCAGCCGGCGCCACCCCGGCCTGGCCGGGCTGCTGGCCAAGGGCGCGGCGGAGCCGTACGAGCGGCTGTGCGAGCTGTTCCCGTGGGACCTCGACGAGTTGCGCTGGGTCAAGCGCAACGCACGCCTGATCACCGAGTTCCCCGCCGAGGAGGACCGGTTCGAGATCGAGTTCCTGCTCAAGCTCACCCGCCTGTTCGCGGTCGCCGCCAGGATGGGCGCCGGCCCGTCGGCGCTGCACGGCGCCACCGCCGACACCCTTCTGGCCCTGCTGCCCGAGGCGGCGGTCCCGCTCGCGCACAACGACCTCAACGTGCGCAGGCGCGACGCGCTGGTCCCGGCGGTGCTGCACCTGCACCCCGATCTGGCCGACGCGGCCGAGATCTACGAGCACGCCCTCATCGACATCGAGATGGGGCGTGAGGGCACCACCTCGCGGGTGCGCGAGGCCATCGCGGCCACCCAGCTCTACCTGCACCGCTACCTCCTGGACCTGGAGGAGCTGAGCGCGGAGGAGGACGTCAAGCCGAAGCTGCGCACCTGGTGGCAGTGGCTGAAGAACTACCGGATCTGGGAGGCCAACCGGAAGGTCTTCCTCTACCCGGAGAACTACCTCCGCCCCGAGCTGCGCGACACCAAGACGCCCGCGTTCAAGGCGCTGGAGGACGACCTGCTGCAGGGCGAGATCACCGCCGACACGGTCCAGGGCGCCTACAAGCGCTACCTCGACGAGTACACCGAGGTCAGCCGCCTGGCCATCGCCGGGGCCTACGTCTACCGCGCCGACGAGGACACCGGCGGGACCCGCCGGCTCGTGCTCTTCGGCCGGACCCGCACCGATCCGCGTCGCTGGTACTTCCGGGAGGCCGCGTTCCACGACAGCGAGCGCCTGTCGGCGAGCTGGGAGCCGTGGGACCAGGTGGACGTGCAGATCGACGCCGAACGGGTCGAGCCCGTGCACGCCTTCGGCCGCGTCTTCGTCTTCTGGAGCCTGATGGAGGCGGTCGCGCCCGACACCGGGAAGACCGTCATCACCACCAGGACGGACGGCGACCACCAGAACGTCTCGGCGCCGCCGCCCCAGCACCGGGTGCGGATCTTCTACTCCTTCCAGAACCTCAACCGCGAGTGGGTCGCTCCGCAGGCGTTGCCGCCGGGGCCGCCGCACGACGGCGTCGTCACCGTCGAGTCCATGTTCGTGCAGGCCTCGGCCACCGTCCCGGGCGCGGACACGCACGACTCGATCGTGGTCTCCTGCGCGTACACGATCGGCGAGGAGAAGCACGACTCCTCGTTCGTGCTCACCCCCGAGCTGTACGCCCTGCCGATCGACAAGCCCACGCAGCCCGCCACGCCGATCGACGCCGGCAAGGTCTTCGCCGAGCCGGTCGGCGCGGTCGTCCCGTTCAACATGCCGGCCGGATCGTCCGACGGGCCCTGGTTCAGCGTCGACCACAAGGGCGGCAGCTTCCTGGTGCGCCCGGTCATCGCCGACCCCGGCGGAGACCCGCCGGTGCAGGACCTCAAGGACAACGGCAAGCGGCTGCCCGAATGGACGAGCATCGACGCCGCGTTCGAACTCGGGGACCGCTACTTCTTCACCAACGCCACCGAACCCGCCGAGTTCCTGGTCACCACCCAGCCCAGCACGGCGAAGACGAAGGCGAGGGCGAAGTCGAGGGCCAAGGCGAGCGCCGAGCCGGCCGCCGAGCCGACCGCGAGCCGCTGGGGCAACGTGCCCGACCGTGAGCTGGGCAAGAACGGCCGGGTCGACGCGGTGCTGGTACGCGGCGAGTTCACCTACGTGTTCACCGGCAACGAGTACTACCGCTACCAGGGAGCCCTGGTGGACGCGCGGATGGATCTGGGCTACCCCAAGCAGCTCAGCACCAACGACGAGAAGATCCCGCGCTGGACCACGATGGGCGCCGTGTTCACCTGGAAGGGCGCGGAATACTTCGTCAACGGCGACGACCACGTCCAGCGCGACGTGACGACCGGCAACCTGAGCACCGGCCGGCCGCGCGACAGGTGGCCGATCCCGGAGCGGGCCCGCGTGCGGGCCGCGCTGGTCAAGGGCGGCGCGCTGTTCCTGATCCACGGTGAGGCGTACACGAAGGTCACCTCCGGCCGCTCCGACGACGACTACACGCACGAGCTCAAGGACAATCCCGACCAACTGCCCACGACGCTCCGGGCGGCGGCCGACGTGAACGGGACGCCGTACTTCTTCGGCGAAGAGACCTACACCGTCGGCACCGACGCCACCCAGCACCAGAGCCGCGCGCTCGGCAAGATCGCCACGGCGCTCAACACGACCGGGGCGGTCGGCGCGGCCTGGGTGTCCGGCGACCACCTGTTCCTGACCAGCGGCCGGGAGTATTACCGCTACACCGTCGACGGCACCGACATCCCGGAGCTCACCGACCCCGGCTACCCGCAGGCGCTGCCGCGCGCCGTGGACGCCGTCTTCCAGCGCGGTGACCAGCGCTACATCCTCAGCGGCACGGAGTACTCCGTCATCCCCGCCGCCCAGGACCCCGCGAAGCTGGGCGACTTCATCCCGATCGAGGGCAACTGGCGCTCGCTGCCGCCCGACTTCACCACCGCCTACAGCGGCGCGCTGGACACCGCGTCGGAGCTGTACCTGTTCCTCGGCAGCCGGTACGCCGTCTATCCCAAGACCGGCGTGCTGCTGCGCCCCTACGAGTTCGTCACGCTGCCGCACGAGATCGTCCGGCTGACCTCCAGCACGGCGTTCGAGCTCAATCGCAGGCTCCTGGTCGGCGGCGTGCCCGCGCTGCTGGCCCCGGAGACCCAGGAGATCGACGAGCTGCCCGCCTTCAGCACCGAGACGGCGGGCTCCACCACGATCCTGGTGCAGCCCGAGGTCGCCGGCGTGCCGGTCAGCACACACCTGGACTTCCAGAGCGCGGGCGGCCGCTACTACTGGGAGATCTTCTTCCACGCGCCGCTGCTCATCGCCCAGGCGCTCAACGCCGCCCAGCGTTTCGCCGACGCCAAGACCTGGTACGAGTACGTCTTCGACCCCACCGAGGCGGACCGCTACTGGCGTTTCCTGCCCTTCCTCGCGATCGACCTGCGGGCGCTGGTCGCCGGCTGCCGGATCGACCTGGCGAACCTGCCCGCGGAGGTCGGCCAGGACCTGCGCCCGATCCTGGCCGACGTCGAGTCGCTGGCCCCGGTCTTCGAGCACGCCCGCGCGGCCACCACCGCCGACCTGGACCTGCTGGACGGCCTGGCCGACCGGGCCCGGCCGTTCGAGGTGCACGACCGGCTGCGCGAGAAGATGGGCATGATCGCCCGCCTGCGCCGCCAGTACGACCTGATGGGCGACCACGAGGCCCTGCTGCGGGCCTACCGGGACGACCCGTTCGACCCGCACGCCATCGCGGAGCTGCGCCCGGCCGCCTATCGCCGGGCCGTCGTGATGGCCTATCTCGACAACGTGCTCGACTGGGGCGACCTGCTGTTCCGCCAGTACACGATGGAGAGCCTCGACGAGGCCAGGATGCTCTACATCCTGGCCTACGACCTGCTCGGCCGGCGCCCGCAGAGTGTCGGCCCGCGTCACCTGTCCCAGGCGAAGACCTACGACGAGCTCGACCCGGCCGCGTCCGACGGCGTGGCCGCCGAGGTCGTCACCGCAGGCGGCACGCTGCTCGACGGCATGGGGGCCATCCACCGCGGCGTGGCCAACCCCTACTTCTTCATCCCCGGCAACACGATGCTGGGCGACTACTGGGACCGGGTCGAGGACCGGCTCCGCAAGATCAGGGCCTCACTCGACATCCTGGGCGTCAGCCGCCCGCTGCCCCTGTTCGAGCCGCCCGCCGACGTGATGGCCCTGGTCCGGGGCGCCGCGGCCGGGCTGACCCCCGACCAGGTCACGGCCGGGTTGTCGGCGCCGGTCCCGCACTACCGGTTCGGCTTCCTGTACCGCAAGGCGCAGGACCTGGTCGATCGGCTGCGCGGCTTCGGCGGCGAGCTCCTGGGCGTGCTCGAACGCCGTGACGCCGAGGAGCTGACCCTGCTGCAGACCCGGCAGGAGGGCAACATCCGGCAGATGACGCGGGCGGTCCGCGAGGCCCAGGTCGAGTCGGCCACCGAGTACCTCGCCCAGGTCGAGGCGTCCCGCCAGGCCGCCGCGGCCCGGCAGGAGTACTACGAGAAGCTCATCGAGGCGGGCCTCACCTCGCTGCAGCAGTCCCAGATCAGCGCGATGACCCACGGCGTCAACTCGCACTTCGCCGCCGCCGGGCTGAAGATCGGCGCCGCCATCGCCTACGCGGCCCCGCAGGTCCTGGCCGGTCCGTTCATCCTGGGCACCATGATCGGCGGCGAGCAGGTCGGCAAGGTGCTGGACACCGGCGCCGAGATCGCCGAAACCCTCGGCGAGGCCTTCAGCGTCCTCGGCGAGCTGTACGGCGCCCGCGTCGAACAGGAACGCCAGGAGGGCGACTGGAACTTCCAGGTCATGCTGGCCAAGGCCGACCAGCGCGAGCTGGGCCACCAGATCGCCGCCGCCGAGGCGAGCCTGCTGTCCGCCCGGCGCGAGCTGGAGATCACCGATCAGGAGATCACCGACCTGGAGGCCGTGGCCACGTTCCTGTCCGGCAAGTTCACCAGCGCCGAGCTCTACCAGTGGCAGGCCGGCCGCCTGGCGACGATGTACTTCGCCTCCTACGGCCTGGCCCACGAGATCGCCAAGGCGGCCGAGCGCGCCTACCAGTTCGAACGTGGCGCGTCGGAGTCGTACATCCAGCCGGTCTACTGGGAGAGCCGGCGGGGCGGCCTGCTGGCCGGGGAGGCCCTGGCGGTGGACGTCGAACGCCTCGGCCACGCCTACACCTCCTCCGACAACCGCGGCCTGGAGATCACCAAGCGGATCTCCCTGCTCCAGCTCGACCCGCTCGCGGTGCTCGCGCTGAAGAACGAGGGCCGCTGCGAGTTCACGCTGACCGAGGAGTTGTTCGACCGGGACTTCCCCGGGCACTACCGGCGGCGGGTCAAGACCGTCTCGGTCGTGTTCGCCGGGCCGGAAGGGCAGCTCGACGTCAACGCCGTGCTCACCCAGACCGGTCACAAGACGGTGCTCACCCCCGACGCCAAGGCAGTGCGTTACCTGCTCGACGCCAAGGGGGACGCGCCCGCGTCGGTCCGGTCGGACTGGCGGCCCAGCCAGCAGATCGCCCTGTCCGACACCGAGGAGCACCGCGACAACAACGGCCTGTTCGAGCTGCGCTTCGACGACGAGCGCTACCTGCCCTTCGAGGGCACGGGCGCGGTCTCGACGTGGCGCATGGAGATCACCGGCCGGCGTCCCTACGACCTGTTCGACGTGACCCTGCTGGTCAAGTACACCGCCGAGCAGGGCGGCGACGTGTTCGCCAACGCGGTGCGCGGGATGCGGCGGCCGTACGCGGCGGCCCGCTACATCGACGTGGCGGGCGAGTTCCCCGAGCAGTGGCAGGTCTTCGCCGACGGCGGCGATCTGGTGTTGCCGATCGTGCCGGAGATGTTCGCCGACATGATCGGGGACCAGATCACCGGCATGTACGCGCGCTACGACGTGGCCGACTGGGGCTCGGCCCGGCTGCGCCTGAACGGGCAGCTCATCGACGACGGCAAGGCGCTGCGCATCCCCGGCCTGCGGGCCGGGGAGTGGACGCTGACCGTGGACGGCGAGCGGGAGGCCCTGATCAACGTCGGCCTGGTCCTGACCTACCGCGCCGGCTGACATCGCGACATCGCCGGTCCGCCCCCGGGCGGACCGGCGGACCCGCTACCCGCCCTACCTGAGGTGAGCCATGAAGAAGGACAAGGTCAAGCCCAAGCTGAAGCTGCTGCCCAGTCTCTTCGGGAAAAAGAAGAAGACCGTCACGCCGATCAGCGACAACAACCACACGATCACCACACCGGTGCAGCGGCCCCCCTCGCCGCGGATCATCACGAACACGACGCCGCAGCAGACGGTCCCGCTGGTCCCCAACCGGCCGGCGCAGCAGCCGATCGTGGCCGGGCCCACCCGCCCGCGCGGCCGGGTGCTCGTTCCCCTCAGCCCGGAGATCATCATCCGCACCGACGACAAGCCCGCGGAGCAGAAGGAGACGAAGGAGCCGGTCCGGCGCCCCGATCAGGTCATCGAGCCGGATGACGACAACGCGGTCGAGCAGGTGATCAGAGAGGCTCTCGACGACGCGGTCCAGCAGATCGGGACCGGTGTGTCGTACGTGATGGACATGCACGGGATGCCGCTCATCGTGGACTACACCCCGATCGAGAACCTGAGAAAGGGCGAGGAGGCGAAGTTCATCGACCAGAGGGTGATGCAGATCCTGGGGCGGAACTTCCGGATGGGCGAGAAGTTCATGGCGGCGATCGGCAACCACGATCCCGCCATGGCGCAGTGGCTGATGCGGGCGCTCTGTCTCATCAGCGACAACTACGAGACCCTCCAGAAGCTGGGGGTGCGGCCCGAGGCCATCGTCCAGCGCCTGATCAAGATGACCAACAAGCAGATCAGGATGTCCATGGCCGCGCCCAACCGAGGGTTCGAGATGCAGGTCCTCCAGGTCGGCGGCCTGATGCGCGAGAAACTCCTGATGGACTGCGTCATGCCGGACCGGCGGACGAAGGAGTGGCTGATCACCATCTACAACCCCGGCGCGAATCCGCACAAGCCCATCGGGGAACTCGATCCGCATACCCTTCGCGACCGGATGCGGATAGAGCTGGTCAAGGTGGTCAGCTCCGAGTACAAGATGTGGCGGACCAACTCGGGAAAACTCACCGAACCGCACAAGCTCGAAGACATCGGGGTGATCGGGAACTTCATCCAGAAGTTCCTGAAGGACCGGTTCGGCGACTTCGCGCTCTCCGCCCTGGAGAGTCCTTACTACAAGGGCTGGGCCTACAGCAAAGAGCTGGTGAGCACGGAGAGCAAACCCGGCGACCGCCCGGAGCTGCTCGGCTGGCTCATGAACCGTGGCGAGCTGGTCGGCTGGGGCAAGAACTACGGCCGTCCCTTCGTGGCGGCGAACTTCGACCCGTCCCGGCGCGAGGACAAGCTCGTGCTCCAGGCCATCTACGACGAGTTGCTCACCGACCCGAGATTGGTGAAGTATCTCAAGGCGGTCAGCCAGCTCACCGCCTGCCACTCCAAGGGCCAGGGCAAGATCATGGTGCAGCCGTGGTACCAGAACACGGCGATGGTCAGCAAGGTCAACTTCCGCTGGCGGCGGGCTCGTACCCTGATCCACGAGTTCCTGCACGCCCTCACCCACGAGAAGCTCTATGCGGTCGTGGCCGGCCGCAAGCAGATCCTCACCGAGGGCTTCACCGAGCTGATCACCGTGGAGATCTTCACCGAGCTCATCGCCGTAGTGCGGCAGGACGAGGCCACCCGCAAGATCATCCTTGGTGACGAGGAGTTCGCCGAGCCGAACCCCTCCTACCTGACCCTCGGCTATGCCGACGCGGGAACGAACGCCCAGTTGATCGCCGACAGCCTGTCCATGAACAACATCAAGGCCGCCTACTTCCTGGGCGAGACCAAGCTCATCGGCCTGTAGGGAGCGGAGCCCATGTCCCTCGTCAAGACCAAACGCGACGCCGTGCTCACCGGGCCCGACTCGATCACCAGCGCCGAACCCGGGCTGGACGACCTGATCGCCGAGCAGGGCGCCGAACAGTCCTTCCGCTCCCTGGAGACGGAGCTGCGGGGGGAGGTGGCCGCGGACTACCCGTCCCGCTGGATCGACGTCGCCGCGTACGACCCGGCCGACCAGCGATGGGTCATGCACGGCCTGAACCTGCTGGTCCGCAACGCCGCCGGAGCCGGACCCGAGTTCGACGGCCTGCGGGCCTCGTCCCTGCTCGTCGATCTGGCCCGCGAGCACCGCTTCGACCCCGGCACCTCCGGCGAGCCCTACGCCTACGAGATCCTCACGCTGAGCGGCTGGCTGGAGAGCGCCCTGCCCGCGAGCCTGACGACGCCCACCGCCCCGGCGCTGGCGCGGCTGGCCGAGATCTACGGGCCGGCGGCCGCCGGCCCGTTCGACCCGGCGGCGCTGACCTCGGCCGTGCTGCCCGCGCTGACCGGCCGGCTGGCCGAGCAGCGCACCTGGTGGGCGGCCGAACCGGCGGAGCCGGAAGACCTGACGTGGATGGAGCGCACCGCCCGGTCCGTGCAGTCCTTCGTGCGCGACAACACCGGCCTGTTCACCGGCGCCCGCGCCGACGGCCCGCTCAACGACGGTTTCGCCCTCGACGAGAGCGTCATCGGCGCGGCCGCCCGGCTCGACGACGACACCAACCGCCTGGACTTCCTCCGCGCCCAGGTGCACCTGATCGGCCGTGATCCGGCCTACGGCGCCGCCCTGGACGCCCTCGGCTACGACCACACCCAGGACGGCGAGGCGCTGGACGACCTGCTGCGGACGTGGCTGGCCGACGACGCCGAGCTGGCCGCGCTGGTGGGCGACCTGATCGGCCGCACCCCGGCGCACCGCAACGGGGCCACCGGCTGGATCTACCTGCCGGACCTGCTGCCCGGCGCGGAATGGGGGCCGCGGGCGGCCTGGCGGCCCTCCCTCTACCGGGCCATGCTGCACGAGCTGCTGCACGGCCTGGCCCATCCCGGCTACGTGGCGGCGGCGAGCCGGGTGGCCGACCCGCAGATCCTCGACGAGGGCTTCGTCGACCTGCTCACCACCGACTTCCTGGAGCTCTCCAGGACCGACCCCGACCTGGGCGGGCTGGTCCCCGACGACGTCTCGGCCGGCTACGGGAACTCGGGCCGGGCCGCGATCGAGATCCAGGACCTGGTCGGCCCCGACAACGTGCGGGCGGCGTTCTTCCTCGGCCGGACCGAGTTCATCGGCCTCGTCTAACGCCCTCGGCCTCGTCTAACGCCCTCGGCCTCGTCTAACGCCCTCGGCCTCGCCTGACACCCTGGGCCGAGTTCATCGGCCTCGCTTGGGCACCCCGGCCGAAACGACGATGCCGGGAGCGTGGCGCGCTCCCGGCATCGTCCTACTTCAGGGTGTTCACCTCAGCGTGAACGCCCGGGTGGTGGTCTGCTCGACCTTGTTGCCGTCGTTGTCCCACGCCTCGGCCTTGAGGCTGACGGCGCCCTTGGTCTGGGCGAGCGCCGGGTAGGTGAGCGTGGTGGTGTACACGCCGTCCCTGCCCTTCTTGACCGACGCGTTCTTCCAGGTCTGGCCGTCATCGGTGCTGTAGGAGAGCTTCAGCCCGGCGATGGCCGGCAACTTCTCGATGGACGGCGCGTGGTTCACGTCGATGTCGAACGTGTGCTTGCGCCCGGCCTGGACGCTGTTGTCCAGCGCCTGGGTGTCCCCGAGGTCGTAGCCGACGAACACCAGCGGCTGGGGCCCGCACGGTCCGGTCAGCTGCGGCAGGAGCGCGCAGGTGTGGGTGCCGGTAGCGGTGTCCTTCGCCCGGGCCTTGGACCGGAACGTCCACACGTTGCTGTTGCTGCGGGCGATCTGCTCGAGCCGGTAGACGCCTTCCTCCTTCGGCAGCTGGTACATCGGGTAGATGCTGCCCTGGTAGCGCGGGAGCGCCTGGCCGTCCTTGGACAACTTCGCGAGGGCGCTGAAGTAGACGTCCTCTCGTCCCTGCCGGCCGTCGCCGTTCACGAGGCTGAAATTGGCCAGGAAAATATCGCCGGCCCGGCACATCGGGCATTCCAGCCGGTATTGCTGCCCGGGCAGCGAGGGCATGATCAGGCTTCCGGGGGTGAGCACGCCCGCCCCCCAGTTCCGCGTCTCCTTGCCGGGCTTCTCGATCGTCGTGACGATCTTGAGGGCCTCGCCGCCGCCGGTGTTCACGATGCCCAACCGGAGCGTGTCCGCGGAGAACCCGCTGAAGTACTCGGGCCGCTGGGCAGGTCCGGTGAAGCCGAAGGCCACCGAGAACGACGTCGTCTCCAGGGGCTTGAAGCTGTGCCAGGTCTCGGTCTGCACGCCAGGACCGTCCGGAGTGTGGAAGTCGGTGTCCACGGTCCGCAGCCGGTTCTGGGAGTAGCGGTAGGTGAGGTCGCTGGGGATCTTGCCTTCCTCGTACTCCTGCAGCTGGTAGGTGTAGTCGATGTCGGGAGTGCTGGTGATCTCAAGGGTGACGGGGCCGCGGGCCATCTGGGTACGCAGCTTCTCCGCGGCGGTCCTGGTGATCTGCACCACCGGGAGCTCCGTCTTGCCGGCTCCATGGTTCGAGACGGGGGTCTGGCAGGGGGTGACCGAGCTGTCGGCGAAGAGCACGATGCCCACGGCGCCGGCGGCCTTCAGCTGCTGGACGCGGTCGATGGGGATCTCGCAGTACCCGGTCGGGCCGACGACGAGCAGCGCGAGCTTCCCGCGAAGGTCGGTGGCGGCGATCTCCTCGGGACCGGCGGCGCCGACGTAGGCCAGCTTGTGGCGGCTCAGCCCCGCCGGGAAGGGGACCTCCTCCGGACCCAGGCTCTGCCCCTTGTCGAAGTACTCGTTGGTCATGGATGCGATGGAGTACTTCTGCGGGGCCACGGCGCGCACGGCCACCTGCTCGTTGGTCGCGGTGAGCCGGGTCGAGAACAGGAACTTCCCCTTGGTGACCTTCTGGGTGGGGGAGACGTACCGGTCTCCGATCCCGAGCAGGCCCATCTCCCCCGAGGTCACCGGGCTGCCGTCCCATGCCGTGCGCACAGTGGTGATGGCGCCGACAGCGTGCCTCAGGTCGATCGGCTTCGGGGTGTCGTAGCGCAGGAGAACGGCCTTGCGGGCGTCCAGGGTGACCTCGGCCCCGCTCTCCGGGACGACGACCTCGGGATTCAGCAGCGTGGCGACCGGGCCGGGCCCGCCGTCGGACGACTGGTGCACGATGCCGGCCGAGACGGAGTAGGTGCCGGGCTCGACCAGGTACTGGTAGGCGCCGTCCCCCAGGTAGGAAGCCCCGCGAACGCCGTAGACGTCGGGGACGTCGACCGAGCTCGCCCCGGTGAAGAACTCCATGGCCCCCGGGGCCTGGCCGTTCCTGTTGATGGCGTGGACGGTCAGCGGGACCCGCTTGGGCCCGCGCACCAGGCCGATCGGGGTGGTGACGTGCACCCCCGCGGCGTCGGCGGCCACCAGGGCGCCGGTGTAGCTGCCCTTGACGAGACCGTCCGGGTGCAGGGTGACGGTGACCTCGGCGGTTCCGCCCGCCGGGACGGTCACCGTCGGGGCGCTGGTCGTCAGCGTGCCCGTCGTGTCCTTCATGGTGGCGTCGAGCGTCAGGGTCACCTCGGCGTCGCCGTCGTTGGCGTAGGTGACGGTCCTGTCCACGGTCTCGTTGTGGTCGACCGGGATGTAACCGAAGTCGGCGTTGGGGGTGGTGGCGGTCACCTTCTGGGAGACGGCCCGGGCCACGTCGACCCGGCCGGCGCCCTGCTGGTAGACGGTGTGCCCGGCGTCCTTGGCGGTCGACATGAGCGCCGCCTTGAGCCGTTCGCCGCGCCAGTCGGGGTGCACCTGGGCGAGGATGGCCGCGGCCCCGGAGATGTGCGGGGTGGCCATCGAGGTGCCCGAGGCCGAGGTGTAGAGGTCGTCGACGGGGGTGCCCATGGTGGTGCCGGCCGCGCGGGCGGCGATGATGTCCACGCCCGGTGCGGCGATGTCCGGCTTGAGCGCGCCGTCGTTGACGCGCGGCCCCCGGCTGGAGAACTCCGCGAGTGCGTCGGCCTTGTCGGTGGCGGCCACGGTCAGCGCCGACGCCGCCGAGCCGGGCATGCCGACGGTCTCCTTGTCGGGCCCGGCGTTGCCGGCGGCGATGACGAACAGCGCGCCGGTCGACTCGCTGAGCTCGTTGACGGCCTGCGAGAGCACGTCCGTGCCGTCGCTGGGGTCACCGCCGATGCTCATCGAGACGATCTTCGCCTTGGCCTCGCCGACGGCCCACTCCATGCCGGCGATGATGGCGGAGCTTTCACCGGATCCCGCGTTGCTGAGGACCTTGCCGATGGCGAGCCTGGCGCCGGGCGCGACGCCCTTCCGGGAGCCGTCGGAGGCGGCACCGGATCCGGCGACGGTGGCGGCGACATGGGTGCCGTGGCCGTGGCCGTCGGTTTCCTCACCGGGGACGAAGCTGCGGCTGGCGACGATCTTCCCGGCCAGGTCGGGGTGGGCGGCGTCGACACCGGTGTCGAGGACGGCGACGGTGGTGCCGGAGCCGTCGTACCCGGCCTTCCACGCCTCGGGCGCGCCGATCAGCGGCACGCTCTCCGCGAGGTCGACCTTGACCTTTCTGTCCAGCCAGACTTTCCCGATGCCGCCGGTCAGCGACTTGAGCTGCTTGCCGGGCGTCGCGGCGCTCTGGCCGCGCAGGGTGGACCAGAAGGTCGGCGCGCTGTCCTTGTCCACGGCCACTGCGGCGCCGTGGATGCTGGGCAGCGACCGCTCGGCGGTGCTCGCGGGCAGGGCCTGCGCGGTGGCCGCGACCGAGGCCTGCGGCGCGTTGCCCTGGTACTGCACGATCAGCGGCAGTTGCTGGTCAGCGTCGTCGGCGAAGCCGTTGGCCGCCAGGTATCGCACGTCGAACAGGCGGCGCTCCAGCAGCCCCGCCTCGACGGCGGGCTGCGCGTCGTCCGGGATCACGAAGATCCCTTCCGGGCTCGCCTCGCTCCGGAAGTTCGGGGTGCTGCCGTCCGGGCGGCGGAGGGCCTCGGGGGTCGCGGTGTAGCGGCCGCTGCCGTCCTGGGTGAGGTGGACGGTGTCCCCGGTGATCAGGGTGACGGTCCACTGATGGGCGCTGGAGCCCTTCAGTGCGGTGACGTCGTTCTCACCCTTGGGGGCGGCGTTCGCGGCCCCGGGAGCGAGCAGGCCGGCGACCAGCGCCGTGACGGCGGCCCCGACTAACACTCTGGACATGATGCGTTCCTGTCTTCTTGCTGAACGGGGGACGGGGCGGCGCCTGCGGCGCGCCTCAGGCGTCGACCCAACTGTCATCGAGCTCGGGCGCCGGTGCGCTCTCGGCATCCTGCTCGTGGTCGTCCTTGTCTTCGGGAGCACGCTCGGGCATGTGACAAGAGTCAAGGATGTGACAGGGAGTTATCTATGGGGTGAATGACCCATTTATTGCAGGTCGGCCAGGCGGTGCGCGATCGCGGCACGCGTGTGCAGGCCCAGCTTGCGCATCGCGGCGGCCAGATGTTTCTCGACGGTCTTCGCCGACACGAAGAGCTCCTTGGCGATCTCCTTGTTGGTCAGGCCGGTCGCCGCCAGCCTGGCCACCTCGCTCTCCCTTGGTGACAACTCCGAGCCGTAACCGCGGGGGCCGCCCCGATGGCGGGCCGGCGCGGACAGGCCCCACTGCCTGCCCAGCTTGGTGGCGCGATCGAGATCCCCGTGGGCGCCGAGCTCGCCGTACACCTCGACGGCGGCCGCCAGCAGGCCGGCGGCCCGCTCGTCACCGACGCCGAACAGCCGCAGGGCGGCCTGCTCGCGCGCCTGCGCCGCCTCGTAGGGAGCGGGGAGCCGGTCGTATGCGGCGGCGGCGGCCGTGAACCGTCCGGCGTCGCCCGTCAGGAAGCCTCTGGCGTGATCGAGCGCCGCCGCCGCGAGCGGGGCGTCCAGCGGGGCGAGCTCCCGATCGAGGCGCGTCACCAGCTCGGCGGCTTCCTCGGCGCGCCCCACACTGACCAGGGCCTCGGCCAGAGCCGGGACCGCCCGCACGCCGACCGGCCACAAGCCCTTCTCCGCCCACAGGGCGAACGCCTTGGCGGTGCTCGCCATCGCCGCGTTCACCCGGCCCTGCTCGGTGGCGAGCCTGAGCAGGGCGCTCGCCACCAGCGGCACCATGTCCCCGGAGCCCCCTTCGAGTCCCTCCCGCACCAGGTCGTCGAAGCGGAGGCCGTCGAGCCGGCCCTGCGCGAGCGCCAGGCAGGCCCCGACCATCTCGGTCCTGACCCGGTAGTAGCGCTGCTCGGCGAACCGATCCAGCAGGAACGCGACCTCTTCGTCCAGCCCGTGCCACGAGCCGCTGCAGTAGGCCTGGACCGCGAGGTTCACCCGGCATCTGTACTCGGTCAGGCGGGTGACGTCGTGCCTGGCCGCCTCCGCGAGCGCGGTGAGCAGCAACTCCTTCGCGGCGTCATGGTGGCCGGCGAGTACGGCGACCTCACCGAGGGAGTTGTAGGCCACCACCTCCCACCGATTGGCCGGGCGGCGCCCGGTCTGCTCCAGCATCTGCTCGGTCAGCGCGGCCCGGCGCGGGTCGCCGACAGAGGTGAGGACCATGGCGGCCTTGCCGAGGACGGAGACCCGCCGCTCGGGCTCGGCGATCGCCGGGATCAGGTCGAGTGCCCGGTCGAGCCAGGACAGATGCTCGGCGAGCGTGATGCCGTCGGGGCCGTTCGGGATGCTCAGCCCCACCATCGCCGCGGCCGCCAGGGCGGGATTGTCCGCCAGCTCGGGGACGGCGTCGGCGATCCGGCGGGATCGTTCCCGCAGCGCGCCCGACCTTTCGAACTCCAGGCCGATGAGGAAGTTCAGCTCGCCGCGCACCAGACCGGCCGGCTGCCGTGCCGCGGCCCCGCCCAGCAGGTCGATGACCTCGCCGGGAGGGAGCGTGTGGCCGGCCGCCCAGCCCAGCCGCACCGCGAGCCGGCCCTCCCTGGCCGGGTCGAGGGGCGCGTGCCGGAGTACCGCTTCCAGCAGGCGCTCCGCCTCGGCGTCGTTGGCCAGGGCGACCGCCTGGGTCGCGGCCTTCTCCGCGGCGTCGACCCAGGCGTCATGGTCGCCGGCGAGGCGGAGATGGTGCGCGATCTGCCCCAGAGGCTCGGGACGCTGCCGCGACACGGCCGCGACCGCGCGCGTGTGCAGCGACTGCCGTCTGGGCAGCGGGATGCTCTCGTACACCGCTTGAACGGCCAGGGCGTGCCGGAACGCCGCGGTGCCCGCCCGCTCGATGAACAGGCCGCGCTCCAGCAGCTCGTCCAGGCCCGCGCGGGCGTCCTCCGGCCGCGCGTGGCAGGTGGCCACGAGCACGGACACCGGCACGGGCACCTGCAGCACGGCCGCGGCCTCCGCCACCGCCTGGGCGTCCCCGCTCAAGCCGCGCACGCGCTCCAGCACGGAGTCGCGCACCCCGGCGGGGACGTCCAGCTCGTCGATGGTCTTCCGGGCCCACCCGGTGCCGTGCTGGATCAGCATCCCGCGGCCGCGCAGCAGCGCGACCAGCTCCTGGATGGCGTACGGCAGGCCGGAGGTGCGCTCGCACAGATAGGCGGCGAACTCCTCCGACACCTTCGCGGTGCCCAGGATCGAGGCGGTCAGCTCGTTGGTCTCGCTCACGTTCAGCGGTGAGAGGACGATGTGGGCCGGTGTCACCTCGGCGCGCCGCCGGGTCATGAGCGCCCTGATGCCCGGCCCGACCTCCTCGCCGCGGAAGGTGAGCACGAGGGCGAGCTCGGCCGGCGGATCGGCCAGCAGGTAACCGAGGAAGTCGACCGTCTGCTCTTCGGCCCAGTGCAGGTCCTCCAGCACGAGCACCACCCGGCCGAGCGCCCTGAGCAGCTCCGCCAGCCCGCGGAACACCCGATGCCGGCGGCCGGCGGGGTCGTCGAGCGGCTCGGGCGCGGGCGGCAGGAAGGGAGCCAGCTCGGGCAGCAGCGGATGCAGGGCGCCGGTCACCGGTGACAGGAGAGCCTGGTCCAGGTGCGCGCCGGCGCCGCGCAGCGCGTCGAGGAGGGGACCGAGCGGGAACGGCTCGCGGATCTGCACGCAGGCACCGACGAGCAGCAGGCGACCCTCGCGCTCCGAGGCCAGCTCACCGACGAGCCGGGTCTTGCCGATCCCCGCCTCGCCCTCGATCAGGACGACGGCCGGGGCGCGCGCCACCACCGACAGCAGGCGCCGCAGCTCCGCGGCTCGGCCCACCAGGACCGGTGAGATCACCCGGTCTGCGATCACATCAGCGTTGTTCATGGTCAGTGCCCATTGAAGCGCCCATTATGGCGGTTTGTCACCCCGGGTGCGCTCCTGCTGCCCCCACCCTGGCGGCGGCGTGGGGGCAGGGGTTTCACCTAGCCGCAGTGTTCGAAGGGGCTGGTGTACGAACTGCTGCCGATGGAGCCGCCCCATTTGACGCATTGTCCGGCCGCGACCCGGATGACGGGCCCCGCGTAGTAGCTGAAGCTCCCCGAGTTCGTCGTTCTGCTCTCCCCTTGGGGTTCGAGGAAGGCCGACATGGACGACGCCGATCCGACGTTCGTGGTCTTCAGCGTCGTGACGCAGTTGCCGCCGTTGCCCGAGTTGTAGAGCAGATAGGTGCGACCGCCGGTGAGGGCGGCCGAGTCGATGACCGCGTAACCGCTGCCGCAGACCTCTTCGGGCGTGTAGGGGTTGCCGCCGCAGGAGTTGGTGCTCGTGATGGCCTTCTTCTGACCCAGGGACACGGTCACGCCGTCCACGGTGGGACTGGTGTCCACCACTCCGCCGGAGCTCCGCTGCTCGTAGTGCAGGTGCGGGGCGGTGGAGCCGCCGGTGGAGCCGACGGTGCCGATCGTGGTGCCCTGGCTGACGCTCATCGAGCCGCCGGCCGCCCGCGCCATGGTCGCGAGGTGGGCATAGCGGGTTCTGGTGTTGTCGCTGTGATAGACCTCCACCCATTTGCCATAGCTCGTGCTGCCCGCGTCGTAGAAGTACGCGGTGCCCGCGGCGGTGGCACGGACGGTTTCACCGTTGACGTCATCGCTCCCGTAGTCCTGCCAGTCGAGGGAACCCGATGGGCTGTGGCCGGGGGACCAGTTGTTGGCGTTGAAAGTCTTTCCGCAGGTGAACGGGCTCTTGTGGGAGGTGGCCAGGATGTCGACGGGGTCCGCGGCGGCGGCCTGGGGAAGCAGCGTCGTCGTGAGGGCGGCCAGCAGGGCGAGGGGCGCGAATCTGAGGGCCGTCGGTCTTGCGGTCATGCTCACCTCTTGACAGGGGAGGGACACGGTTGAACGCGCAGGTCCTTGATGTCGATGAGCCCATGGGTGACGGCATGGTCGAAGACGGTGCTCACGGAGAGAGCGGGGCTGCCGTGGGGGACATGTCGGCATCTCACCGTCCCGGAAGAGGGGCGGAATGATCGTGAAGATATCCTCGAAAGATCTCTTCATCAATCCCTGGTGCCGTGAAATTTTTCGGCTCTTCAGGTGCGGAGCCTCAAACATGTGGCTTCACTGGGGTTGGAGCGTCGATGAGGGAAGCCTATCCTCAAGCTGTAGCCGGGTGAACGCTATGCGTGAGCACTGCTCCGGTCTGCGCGAGCGCCCGCCAGGGTCGGGGGAGGGGCAGAGACCATGCCAGCCGCTTCTCCCGGACTCCCCGTTGCCGGCGGCCGATGTGAGCCATTCCATCGGTCGAAAGCGAACAACTCTTGCGTTGATGAGAGGCGAGGTCGTCACCTTTTCTGGCCGATGCGGACGCGTTACAGAGAATGGGTGAGTGATGTTGTCATCGCTGCTATAGGAGAATGTCCCAAGAAGGGCGATGGGACCAGCTCGCACCTGTATGGTTTGGGGGCGCCTCTAGATAGCGAGGAGGGCTCTGTGGCAGGTGCGAAAAGTCTCACAAACCAGACAGGTGGGAAAAGGCTCGCCAAAAGCGGAACATTTCGTTACGGCCTGCCTTTTGTGCTCACCGTGGCAACGGCGGTTTGCACGGCCATGGCGACATTGAGCTCGATGCCGACGCGCGTCTACTGGATCCTTGGTGTCATCGCCACCATCGCCGCCAACGCGTTCATCAATCTCTACAAGGAACGTGCGGCGGAGAATGCCAAGAGTCTCGCGATCAAGGCCAAGGCGAGCCTCGTGGACGTGCTCCTCAATCAGTGGCAGCCCGTGATCACGGCCGTCCAGAACGTCGCCGCCGCCGAGTCGCTGACCCGTAAGGAGAAGGCGCTCAGCGGATTGACGCAGGTGACGGTGGGGCTGGCCAGCAAGATCTTCACCGAGAAGACCGACAGCATCTTCAAGACCCGCGCCACCCTCTACCTCTTCGACGACGCCCGGCATGAGCTCCTGCGCGAGGCCTACCAAGGCCGGCCGAGCGGCCGCATGCCCGCCGCGAAGATCAATCCCGATCACGACGGCCGGCGCTCCGCACTGGTCGAAAGAGACGCGGCCGCGATCGACATCGCCCTCGGTGAGAACGCCGTGCTCGTCAACTCCGCCGCCGACCATGATGCGACGAAGAACAACGAAGAGGGATATCAATCGTGTGTCGCCGTGCCGGTCCAAGCCAATGGTGCGAAATTCGGGCTCTTCATCGTGGACTCCGACCAGGACGCGTCCTTCAGCGATGAGGACAAGGGCCTTGTCATCATGATGGCGCACCTTCTGGCGACAGGCTTGGCCGACGTGCACACCTACCGTTCGCTCGCCGAGAAGTCACCGCGGGAAGGCGTCGGCGGTTCCGTCCCTCCTCATATCAACAATGTCGTCCCGACGGCACGTGACAGCGACGAGGCCACCACGCCCATCGGCAAAGCCACTCAGGAGTAGCCCATGGCATTTTCGCGTGATCGGAGCAATCAAGGCACGCAGGCCGATGATGCGGCCTACCGCCGTCCGCCGGCGATCATCACGCCGCTGTTCACCGAAGAAGCGCGAGAACTGGTGGCGGGCAACATCGACGTCGGCCGTTATCTGGAGACGGCGTCCCTGCATGCCCGTGAACAGGCCGAACGCGAGATCGACGCCAGTTACACCCGGCGCGTCGCCCCGGTGACGCGCTGGCTGGCCTACTTCCTCATCCTGACGGGACTTCTTTACGGGGCGATGGGCACCTATTTCTTGATAGAGGGCCCTGCCACGCTCGGGGTCGTCGCCATCGTCACGGCCGTGCCCTTCGTGGCCGGGGTGTGGTTGTCCGCACGACGCAGATGATCGGTCAGCCATCAGGCCGGGCTTGGCCGCCACCGCCGACGAAGTCGAGCAGCCGCCCGTACGACACCAGGTCGGCGCAGCCGATCGGATAGCCGAAGCGGCCGGTCCCCGTGCCGAGGCCGGGGAGCAGCCGCAGGTCGTCGTCGCGGCGCACCGCCGTCGACGAGGGGACGGTGACGCCTTCCAGCACGGCCAGGCGGGTCAGGGAGGTGGCGGGAGAGACGAGGATCACGATGGCGTTCGTCAGCAGCTCGTCGCGGTCGAGGTAGGCGGCGACGCCGCCCAGGTCGTTGACGAGCTCGATGAGGCCGGGAGTGACCCGGGTGGGCCGGTAGGCGTAGTCCGCGGCCAGCCGGATCAGCAGCTCCTCCAGCGGGGACACGCCCTCCGCGTCGGTGGCGTCCGCGGTGGGCGGCGGCGTGGAGCCGTTCGTCAGGGCCCCCGCGGGGGGAGCCTGGCCGAGCCCGGACGGCGGGGGGCGGTCGCGGCCGTAGACGACGAGGCGGCGCTGGCGGCGGGCCTTCTCCTGGGCGATCCAGTCGCGTCCCTCGGCGGCGACCGCCTCCAGGATGCGCAGCGCGCCGCGGATGCCGGAGGTGTCCAGGGCCAGCTCGTACAACTGCTGCGGGCGTTCGAGCATCCGGTCGATCAGGCCGCGGTCGAAGTTCTCCACGACCACGTCGATGGTCTGGCCGCTGACCAGCGAGAGCTGGAACGCGTGGCTCATGATGAGCGACTTGAGGTCCACCTCGTGTTCCTCGTCGTTCTCGGCCGGCAACACGACCTTCCGGCGGCCCTGGTCGAGCCGGATGCCGACCTCGCTGACCCGGGCCGAGGCGATGGCGTCGTAGCGGAAGTGGGTCCGCTGCTCGTTGCCGGTGATGCCGGTCTCGAAGTCGAGGTGTGTGCTCACCTGCCGGACACCGCTCTCGTTCAGCAGGAACATCGTGACGACATAGGCGTTGTAGCGGGGCGGTCCGTACAGGACGCGGGCGCGCAGGCAGCCGAACTCGGCCTCGGTGAGCGTGGCGTGCGCGATCACGTCGCGGTTGGCCATCGTGTAGTGCTTCAGGGCCTCGGCCTTGATGTGGATGAGGTCGTAGTCGAGCCAGCGCGCCATCTCCGCGTCCGTCGGCCGGTCGGCGAGCACCTTCCGCCACTGGTCGTACGCCTGCCGCTCCTGGTCCAGCCGCTCGCGGGCCGTCTGCGCGCGCAGCTGGTGGGCGCGCAGGTCCACCCAGTGGCGGTGCAGGCCGTTGATGGTGGCGATCCACAGCGCCACGAGGGGCAGGACGGCCACTTCCACCGCGCGCTGGGGGCTCACCTCCAGCGCGACCAGCAGCGCCCCGCCGCTGCCCAGCAGCAGCGCGGCCCAGCCGGCGAGGTATCCGGCCGCCGTGGCCGCGGGGACGGCCAGCCGCTCGCGGTCCTGGTGGAGCTTGCCGTCCCGCCAGGCCCTGGCGATCGTCTCGACCCGGAAGCGGATCAGCCAGCGGAGCGCGCCGGGCGCGGGCGGCGGGGTGCCGTACCGGCCGATCACCTCCTCGATGATCGACGCCTTGATGGCGGCCGTCTCCTCCTCCCAGCGGCGGCGGCGGTCGTCGCCGTCTCTGCCGGACCCGCGTCGCGGGCGGTGCCGGTGAAACCGGTAGGCCGTGTAGTCGCGGACCTCGGCGCGGAACTCCTCCTTGCGGCGGGTGCGCTCCACGCGCCGCTGCTCTTCGCGGTCGTCGTGCTCGTCCTGCTCGTCGGGCAGGGAGTCGTCCTCGTCCTCTTCTTCCTCCTCCTGCTCGGGGGACGCGGGGAGGGCGCGGCCGTACGCCAGGTCGTGCTCCTTCAGGACGAGGACGCGGGCGTTCCGCTCGACGCCGAAGCGGGCCAGCGCGTACAGGCCGCCGGCGAGGAGCAGCAGGACCAGCAGCAGGGTGCCCGGCGCCGACCCGATCCCGGCGGCGAGCAAGAGGAGCAGCGCGACGACGGCCGGCAGCGCCGCGATCACGGCCTGGACGCGGCCCGAGCGTTTCAGCACCGGTTCCACCAGGTCGGGCCCCCGGGGCGGCGCCGGCTCCGGCTCGAAGAACTTCCAGACCCGCTCCGTCCGGTCGCCGCCCATCCGCTGCTCGGCGGCCTGCGCGGCGTAGACCGCGTCGATGCGGTCCTGGACGCCGCCGGTGAGGATCATGTCGAGGTGCCGCCTGATCTCCTCCTTGCGGTCCTCGTCGAGCCGCTCGAACGCCGCCAGCACCTCGTCGAACTCGGCCGGGTCCCAGATCTGCGCCTGCTCCTGCGTGGTCAGGCAGTTGATCAGCCGGAACACGACCTCCATGGGAGTGCTCCAGGCGCCGGACGGGTGCTCGCCGGCCAGCTTCAGCGCCTCCTGGAGACCGGTGAACTCGGCCTGGCCGAGATGGTCGAACGAGCGCCCGCTGAGGATCGCCAGGGTCCAGTGGTAGGCGATGTCGACCGACTGGTGACCGGCGGCGACGACCTGCCGGATGAGCTCCTCGGCCCGGCGCGGCATGTTGCCGCGCAGGCAGTTGAGCGCGACCTCGTACTTCTTCTCCGGCGGGTCCTCGCCGGACACCTCGTAGACGGTCACGTTGCCGTTGACCACGCCGACCTGCGTCCCCACAGTGGCGCCGGACTCGGCGGTGTTGACGTAGGAGGTGCCTTCATGGTTCTCGGTCACGTCGGTCCCCCTCGCGGGTCAGTCGTAGAGCACGGTGTCCAGCCACGCCGCGCCTCGCTTGGTGGCTTTCTTGGTGTACTGCTGATGCACGCAGGTCGGCGTCGAGTGGATGCAGGCGTAGAGCGCCTTCGCATCGACGATCAGCGCCTTGCGGCCCCGATCACAGATGACGTCGCCCTTGAGGCAGAAGCTCTGGAACGGAAGGACGTCCTGCTCGTACGGGCTGGCAGAGAGCCTGAACTCGGGATACCCCTTGGCCAGGAAGAAGGCCTGCCCAGGACCCACCGCGTACTTGTCCGGCCACTGCGGGTCCCCGTACACCTGGACACCGCGCACGAGGTCGTAGACCGTCTTCCAGCCGTCCTCATCCGCCCGCTGGGAAAGGTACGCGTCGATGACCCACGCGCCTTCGGAGTACCCCACGAGCCCGAACTTCGTGGTGGAGCAGTAGCGCTGCCATTTCTCGATCTCGTCCTCGAGACGTGTGACCCCTACTTTCACGGCGGCGGCCATCTTGCGCATCGGCTGGAGCGGCCCGCCACGTCCGGAGAACAGACTTTGCGGTGTGGTCGTCGGATAGCGCAGCATGACCGTTTCCACCGCCGGCCTCCGGTGGTCAGAAGCGAGCTTCCGCACCCGGCTCAGGGTGTCGAGAACACTCTTCGAATCGAACCCGTAGCCGTGGTCATCGGGCCCTTCTCCCATCCCGTGCACGCCGATCACCTTGACGGCGCAACGCGCTTTCTTGCCGGCCGGCTTCTTGCCGGCCGCCTGCCCGACGGTGAACCAGGCGTCCGCGCTGCCGCCGTTGCCGATCACCGCCCAGATCCGCAGTGGTCCGGCGGGAGCGCGGTCGGGGATCGTCAGCTTGACGGTGAACTCGCCTTGCGCGTCGGAACGGCCGGTGACCAGGGCGCCGGGGGACACGGCCGTCCCGATGGGCACCGTCCAGTCGCCGGGCCAGCCCTCGCCGGTCACCGTGACCTGCGTGCCGGGAGGGCCGCTCGCCGGGTTGACGGAGATGGTCTCGATCGCCGCGCTCGCCGGCCACGGCGTGAGGAATGTCGCGCATAACGCGAGACAGGAAGCGAGAACGGTGGCCAGGACATAAGGACGTCGGCAATTCATTTCAGCACCTTCCCTTGTCGATGTGATGCGTCCGGTCACGTTCGGTGCGGGCACAGCTCTTCGAACGGTGCTCCCGGCACGTACGTGCGCCATTCCTCCGGAGTGAGCGAACGACCCGCGATGGCGCACACCGCAGGGAAGGGATCCGCGGGCAGGGCGACGTTCCACAGCCGGGTGATCCCGTCGGCTCCCGAGGCGGCGAGGGTGGTGCCGTCCGGGCTGAAGGCGACGAGGGTCGTTCCCTCGGGGCCGGCGAGGGCACCGCCCAGGGCCCGGTGGGTGGCCACGTCCCAGAGGCGGGCGGTGCCGTCCTCCGCTCCGGTGGCCAGGGTGCGGCCATCGGGGCTGAAGGCCACTCCGTCCACGACGCCGCCCGGGACGGTGATGGGATCGCCGATGCTCTGATGGGTGGCCATGTTCCAGAACAGGACGGAGCCGCCGCGCGTGACGCTGGCGAGGGTCGTGCCGTCCGGGCTGATCGCCAGGTTCCATACGGCGTCACCCTGAAACAGCGGATCACCTATCTGCAGGCCGGTGGCGACCTCCCACAACCGGACGGTCACATCGACGCCGCCGGTGGCCAGGGTCCGCCCGTCCGGGCTGAACGCGACGGCTTGGACGTAGTTGGCGGGGCCCTCGTGACCTCGAAGCGGGCTCTGGACGGCCTGCCGGCCGGTCGCCACGTCCCACAGCCGGGCGGTGCCGTCGTCCCCGGTCGAGGCCAGCAGCCGGCCGTCCGGGCTGAACGCGACCGCGAGGACGGCGCCGTCGTGCGCCTTGGGCAGCGTGCGGACCGGCCGGTGCGTGGCCACGTCCCACAGGCGGACGCTTCGATCCTCGCCGCCGGTGGCCAGGGTCTTCCCGTCCGCGCTGAAGGCCACCGTGTTGACCTGGCCGTGGTGTCCCACGAGCGGGCCTCCGTCGGGCAGTCGCGTGTGGGGATCCCAGAGCCGGGTGGTGCCGTCCCGGCTGCTGGTGACGAACAGGCCGCCGTCCGGGCGGTACGCCGCGTCCGAGATGGCGCCGGCGTGCCGTCCGAATGGCTGGCGGGGGTGCCGTCCGAGCGGCTGGCCGGTGGGCCGGAGCAGGTCGAGGTTCCACAGCCGGGTGGTGCCGTCGGACCCGGCCGAGGCGAGGGTCGCCCGGCGTGGATCGAAGGCCAGTGCCGTGACCGAACTCGTGTGCCCCGGCAACGCGTTGCCGGCCGCTCTGCCGGTGGCGACGTCCCAGAGCCGGATGGGGCCGTTGATGGCGCCGGTGGCCAGCGTCGCGCCGTCCGGGCTGAACGTCACCGCCGTCGTGACGCCGGGCACCTTGAAGGCCCTGCCGAGCGGACGGCGGGTCTTCACCTCCCACACCCGCGTACCCTCGTCGCCGGCGACGCCCAGCAGCCTGCCGTCGCGGCTGAACTCGGCCACGCCGGCGTCGCCGGCGAGCGGAGCACCGAGGCGCCGGCCGGTGGTGAGGTCCCACAGTTGAACGGCGGCCCTGCCGTCCACCCTGGTCACCAGGGTCGTGCCGTCGGGGCTCAGCGCTGTCGGGGGGGAGCCGGCGTTGTGCTGGAACGGCTCGCCGATGGGACGGCGGGTGCCCACGTCCCATCTCCGCACGGTGCCGTCCCAGCTCGCGGTGACCAGGACGGCTCCATCGCGCTCGAAGGCCAGCAACTCCACGTGGTCGGTGCCGTGCCTCAGCGGCTCGCCGATCGCCTTCCGGGCCGGCACGTTCCACAGTTGCACGTAGCCGTCGTTGTCGCTGGTGGCCAGGAGGTCGCCGCGCGGGCTGAAGGCCAGCCCGGCGTTCGCGTCCGAGTGGCTGCTGTGCAGAGTGCCGAGCGGGCGGCCGGTGGCCGCGTCCCACAGCCGTACGACGCGGTCCCCGCTGATGGCCGCCAGCGTCGCACCGTCCGGGCTGTAGGCCGTCCCGAGTACGGACAAGGAATTCCCTTGCAGGACGGCTGCGGCGGAGGTGGCGATCAGCGCGAGCATGCCGTACCGGGCCTCGGGGGTGTGGTCGAAATGCCACGCGGTGGCGGAGAGCAGTCCTGAGACGACGGGGTTCTTCGTGAGCAGTTCGTCGCTCCGCTGGAAGGTCTGCCGGGAGATGGCCTCCCTCTGCCGTTGGCCGACGGCGAACTGCCGGTTCACCACGATGCCCGCGGTGATGAGCACCGTCACCAGGAGGGGGATGAGGGCCCAGCGGGAGATGGGCCCCAGGTCCGGCCGGCGCGCCTGGTGCGCGGCGGCACGCCAGGTCGGCGCCGGAACGATGACGACGCCCTGGTCGGCCTGGTTGGCCCGCTGCTCGTCCGGGGTGGGGACGATCACCCTGGCGTTCTTGCCCGCGGCCTCCAGCTTCTGGCCGTACCCTTCGACCGGCTGCAGATTGCCCCAGTCGTCGATCTCGCCGATGACGATGTTCGGGGCGGCCAGCCGGAAGAGCGCAGGTTTGCGGTAGAACGGGCGGTGCCGTCGCCGCAGTTCGTCCAGCAGCACGGCGAACGCGGCGCCGATCGACGCGCCGGCGACGGTGCCGACCGGCCCGTCCGTGCTCTCGATGGACCAGAGCACGGTCCCGTCGAGTGACCTGCCCGCCTGATCCCAGGCTCGGGCCAGGGCGAGCTGGAAGTCCTGGTCGGCGGTGAACAGGATCATGCGGCCGGGGTCGGCCACCAGGCCTCGGGGCCACGCGGGGACCAAGGTTCCCGTCAGCCGCGCCTTCAGGCCACGGTCACCGAGACTGAACAGCACGTGCAGGCTCGCGCTCGGCCCTTTCGGGACCGGCTGGCCGGTGAGGCTCAGCAAGGTGACGGCGACCGGCAGGGCGGCCCCGGAAAGCCGTGGGTGTTCCTCGGCGATGGCGGACAGGGCGGCGAGCCGCCGGGTCAGCGGTTCACCGTGGTCGCCGAGACCGCCGGGCGCCCCGGGCCATGCGAGTGACGAAGGCGAGGTGCGCGCCACCGTGCACCACTCCAGGCCCGTCCGCAGGCAGTCGTCGCCCGTCTCCGCTTCGACCAGGCTCCGCGCCAGGCCGGCCACGCTCCGCACCGCGTGCACCGCCGAGGTGTCTTTGGCCGCGAACGGCGGGCCGAGCCCGGCGACGACGTCCTCGGGGAGCGTCGGATACTCGGTGGGCAGCAAGTTGTTGAGGAGGTCGTGCAGCGGCGTGGTCTCCGTCTGAAGGCGTCGCAGCGACGCGGAGTCGCCGGCCGCCACCGACTCTCTGAGCAGGCCGGCCAGTGGCTGGGCCGGGCCGACCAGGTCGCCGCAGATCCGCTGGATCTCCGTGAGCCCGGCCGGGGCGTAGCCGTCTACCAGGTCCTTGACGGGACGGTCGTCGTCGGGGGTCACCGGGTTCGCCCGATCGCGTCGTCCACCATCGAACGCAGCACATGACCGGCGGGAAGAGCGTCGGCCAGGTCCTGCCAGGGCCGCAGACCCATACGTGTCCTGACAGCCCGCAGCGAGCGCCGCACGTCCTCCGGGGCGAGCAGCCGCGCCTCCGTCACGCCGATCGGCGGCCCCGTCAGCCCGACGTCGTACTCGATCTCGGTCTCGCCGGTGCGGAGGGGGACGGTGATGGCGCCCGCCAGAGCGCCGGGCAGGCGTTGCAGGGGGATGACGTAGGTCTGCCCGGCGTCGCCGGTCCGTACCTCCAGCCGCAGCACCATCACCTGGTAGGTCGCGGCCACCGCTGCGGCGTGGCCCGCCGTCAGACCGGCCTCCACACCGACCTCCAGCCGGCCCGTGCCGGTGACGGTGAGATCGACGACGAACGGATCCCGGCGAAGCCGCCGGGAGTGTCGGCGGACGCCTCGCTGACTCTCGGCGGCGGCCGGCAGGCTGGTGCGCAGACGTAGCGCGGGCTCATCCGCGCCGGCCTCGCCCTCACCCAGGAGCGAGGCGGACGCTCGCTCCGCCCAGTACGTCAGGAAGTGATCGCGCGCGACGAGCTCGCGCAGCAACCGGCGCAGGACCCGGCGCGTCGACCGGGGCACGCGCCGCACGTCCAGCTCCAGCAGGCGTGCGCACAGGGCGGTTCCGCCGGCTCTGACGACCGCGGCGTTGCGCGCCCGTAAGCCGGCGCCGAGCTGGTCGAGAGCCGCGGTGAAGCGTGATCCGGCCGGGGTGAACCAGTGCCGCAGCCGTACGTCGGGACCGGCCGAGGAGCCGCGGAGGGCGGCGATCACCTGGCCGGCGAGTTCGGAGACCAGGTGCCACGGCAGCAGGTGGAACAGCTCCGCCCGGGGATGGCCCTCGTCGGCGAGACGCGACAGGAGCAGATGGCGCAGCGGGAGGTCCTCGTTGCCGAGCACGTCCAGGTCGCCGGAGTCGAGGTCGGCCTCGGGCCAGTGCTCCTCGATCCGGTCGATGAGCGCCACCCCCGCCGGGGTGACCGCGATCGGCCGGCTCGTCTCGCTCAGCTCGACCACGGCCTGACCGGTCCGCCGGTGGATGAGGCCGAGGGCGCCGTAGCCGAGGTCGAGGGCGAAACGGCGTCGCTGCCAGCCGTCGGTGAACGTCGTGAGGTGGCGCGCGTCGGCGCGCTCGTCGCCGTCGTTGACGTCCGCGACGGGCTCCCACGTCACGGTGGGCAGCTCCGGCCCGCGCACCGAGGCGACCCAGTTGCTGAGCGGTCTATGCGTCATCGGAGCCCCCGTTCTCCAGGACGCGGATCAGGCGGTCCGCGGCCGGCCCCAGCTCTCCGGCGGTCTTCGCGGCCGCGGCCCGGTGCTCTCGCGGGACGCACCGGCGCCACATGCCGCGCAACGCCCGCCACCGGTCCTCGGGCACCTGCCCGGCGAGATCGCCGGGCAGGGCCCTGACCCACGCGGCCAGCGCGGTGACGTCGGCCTCGGGCCAGCGCGTCTTGAACTTCAGGCCACGCAGGATGACCTGCGCCTGCTCCACGACGTCGTCCCCGGCGAACAGCGGCACGATTCTGACGGGAACGGCATTCAGGTGCTCGATGCCGTTCCCCGCCGGGTCGATGATCAGTTGGTGGCGGGGATCGTAGTAAAGGCCGTTGACGGTCAGGTCGCGGGTGCGGACGTCATCGAGCAGATCTCCGCCCGAGGCGGGGAACCGGAAACCCGTCAGGCTCAACGACTTGTATTCCAGGATCCGCCGCGCGGCCACGGCCGGAGCTATCGAGAACACCCGCCCTGGCGAAACGCTCCTGCGGTGATCGCCGAGCCCGGCGAGCGCCAGTGATTCGTCGGCGACCTCGCACAACGTGCCGAGCAACATCGTCCCGCAGAAGTCGAGATCGTTCACCGGCTCGCCGGCGTTCGCGATCAGGTCACGCACGGCGCCCCCCACGAGCCAGATCGAGTGCTCCTCGGCGACGATCGTCTCGATCAGCGATCGGATGAAGTCGCCCACCGGCGACCAGCGCGGAATCGCCGTGTCGACGGCGACGGGAAATCCGGGCTCGACCGTCCCTGCCGGCAGCAGGGTCGCCGGCCGGAGCCGATGTGCGGCATGGTCGCCGGATCGCTCGACCTGAACGCCGTTCTCCTCGTCGGAGCAGGACGGCAGGGTCCGCTTCGGCGGGTGCTCAAGGTCCTCGTCCCCCTGGAGCAGAAGCCGGTCGTTGTCCTTACCGAACGGCTCGGGCAGCAGAGCGAATCCGAAGCCGAGAACGCGCACTCCATTGACGTGATCGCCTTTTGTGAGAGGCCCGATGCCTGAACGCTCATACAGCGTGCGTAGATCAATGATCTGTGAAGATCCATCCGGCGACATCATTGTCATCCACCTAATCGAGCAAATGAGTAGATATCCGACATAGATATCTATTACGACACTCAGCCCCCCGCTGAGGATCGCCCCCGCCCCGGCGAAACAGGGCGACCTGCGGCTGTTCCGCTGGTTCGCCTCAGATGTAAGCTAAGCAGCGGTCTGTCGCTGATGTGTCGCATAAGACTGGGAGGCGCGACCATGCTCGACGATCACGTGCCGGACGGCACCAGGGCGGCGGGGCGGGTCCTTCGCCACCTGCTTCTGCAACGCCGGGAATATCGCACGCAGTGGCAGCGGTATCAGCAGCGAAGATCGCCGGCGGATGTCATCAACAAGCACGCCATCGCGATGGTGATCACCCATTATCTGATGGACTCAGGTCTGTTTCCCGAGTCGGAGACAAGGCTGGACCGCAAGCTGAAGGACCGGGTCGGGCGCGCGCTGGAAGGAAAGGTGCTGAGCCCGGAAACGCTCAACTGGTTCATCGAGGCGTTCTGCCTCACCCCGGAGGACGAGCAGATGTTGCGGGAGTCGTACACCACGGCGAGAATCATCGCCCATGGTCCGGTCGCGAACACCCTGCGGGTCCGGCAGAACCTTCCCGTGCCGCAACGGCACCGGACCGTCATGCTTTTCGAGCGGCGGATCATCGGCGTGACCGGGCGTGCCGTCACGCACCACTCCGCGCACACCATCGTCGCGTGCGAGGACGACGTCGGCCATTATCCGTGTTTCCGATCCGCCAGGACGACCGACATCGTCATGGTGCACGGTGGATATATCTCGCCCGTTCCCGACCTCGCGGTCGATCCGTCGATCGTCAACATCAGACTTTCCGCATTCCTGCGCGAGGGAGAGAGCACCTCATTCGAATACCGAAGGGACTTTCATCGCGAAGGAGGCGTGGACACGGAGTATCGGCGCGCTGCCAACGCACGTACCCAGAATATCGATATCGTCGTCCAATTCCATCCGCGCCGCCTGCCGGACAAAGTCTGGTGGGCCGCCTGGGACGACTACCGCGACGGTAACGTGGTGGAGCGCGAGGCGGTGGCGCTGGATTCGGAGAATCGTGCGCATCGCTTTCTGCCGTACCTGGAGAATGCCGTCGCGGGTTTCTGCTGGGCATGGTGACGGACGACCGCGCGCCGGCCCCGCCGGTGTCACGGCCGGCGCCCGGCATCGCCGGCTGGAGGAGCCCCCATCCTCACGCCGGCCCGCGTCGTCAGTGCCGCGGACCTGCCGAAGCCGCCCACGCGACCTTGGCGTCCGAAACCTTCCAGGTGTTGCAGGTATTGGGGCCGCCCGCCTTGTACCCCTGCTCGAACCAGTAGCGTTCGTTGCCCTTCAGGGAGGAGTTCTTCGCCGGTCGCCCGAGCGCCTTGGCCGCGGCGCCGGCCAGGCAGTCCTTCTGGTAGGCGTAGCGGCGCTCCTGCTGCTTGAGCAGCTTCTCGTCCCCGTCGTAGTCCAGCGTGTGGGCGGCCTGGGCGATCCCGGTCCGCAACAGGACCACCTCTCCGTAGACAGAGGCCATCTCGTGGAAGATCCGCCGGTCGTTCCCGGCCTTGACCCAGTCGTCCGCGAGACCGACATGGATGCCGTCACGGGTGAGGAAGGACCACGACTTGTACTTCTTCTTGCCGTCGGGCGAGTAGGTGATCTTGAGCTTCGCCTTGTCCCCGCCCCAGGCCTTGCCCAGGCAGCCGACCAGGGTCCGGAGGTACTTCTCGGTGGCGGCCCGGCCCGGTGCGCCCGCAGCTTCGCCGCGAACGACCTAAGCGGCGGACCGTAGCTTGATCGCGTGGCTGAGGGCGGCCTGCTCCGGATCGGGAAGGCGGCGCTCGGCGTGGAGCATGCGCAGGGCGTTCGTGATGCGCTCCTCGTCCTGCGGCCTGCCGAGACTGCCCATGTAGGCGGGCAGCAGCAGACTCAGCGATTCGAGATCGGCACGTTCGCACAGCCGCAGGAGGAGCGCGTGAACCGGATCCTCATCCGCGGCTGTGTCGGTGGCCCGCAGCCCGGCGGCGATGCGAAGACCGAGCCATTCTCCGTACGGGCCCGCCGGAACGTCGGCCAGATGCCCGGCCGCCGACTCGAAATGCGCACGGGCCGGGCCGGTCTGACCGAGGTCCAGGTGCGCGCGGCCCATGTTGCCGTGGAGTGAGGCGTAGAAGCCGCGGACGCGGTCGTCGCCGACCCGGTCGGCACGGGTCAGGCATTCCTGGTTCCAGCGCAACGTCTCCTGCGGCGTCGGCTGGTGCCGGGCGAGGTAATGCGCGGCGATGCAGGCGTCGTAGTCGTTCTCGGCGGCTTCCCAGGCCCGCAGGAACAGGTCGCGCGCGTCGGCCTCCCGGCCTTCGCCCTCGGCTTGCATGCCCTGCGTGCACAACCGCACGACGACGTTCTCGGGGTCCATCTCTGCTCCTCGGAAGGTTGGGTTTCGGAAGGTGTCGCGGAAAGGTCAGGCGTCGACGATGATCGGCATGACCAAGGTGGTGAAGCTGCCTTGGTCCGCGGAACGCACGACGACCGGTTGGGTCACGGTGGAGATCTCCAGCAGGACGTCGGGGCCGACGCCGGCTTCCAGGGCCGGTGCCAGGACGGCCGGGTCGAAGCCGATCCTCAGGGGCTCGTCCTCCCGGCCGATGGCAGGCAGGGCCGTGGCGCAGGAACGATCAGGCAACGAGACGACGACTTCGTCCTCGCCCAGCCTCAGGACGATCCCCGGCACGTCGCCGCAGTCGTAGACGGCGGCGAGCAGCGCCGGCCGGTCCACGATCACGCGGCGCTCGGGGGGAGCAAGGGCGGAGAACATGTCACGGTAGGCAGGGAACCGGCCGTCGGCCACCGGGATGGTGCGGGACCCGGACGTAGTGCGTGCTCTGCCTCCGTCCGGTCCGATCTCGATGGTCACCTCGGCGGAACGGGCGGCCCATGCCCCGAGGTCGATCAGAGCGGCCGCGTCCACCAGAAAACGGCAGGAAGGCCCCTCCATCGCCGCCGGTCGCAGGATGCGCATCGACAACCGGTAGCGATCGGTGGCCACCAGCCGGACCTCGGCATCGTCGAACTCGACGAGGACGCATCCGAGCTCCGGATGTTGCTCGTCGTGGCCGACGGCCGGCACGACCTGACGGGCCGCGCTGGCCAGCTCCACCCCGCCGACTCGTACCCAGGCCGGAGAGCCGGCCTCGGAGAAGGAGCGCAGAACCGCCGTGATCACGGCATCGGCCGCCTGGATCCGATTCCGCATCCTGCTCCGGTGCCGCTCCAGCACAACGCGGGCGTCTTCAGCGGCGCCGTCGAGCACCGCGGTGACGTCGGCCAGCGGCAGGTCCGCCTTCCGCAGATCTCGCACCAGGCGGGCCCGAGACTCCTGGTCGGGCCGGTAATAGCGGTAACCGGTCAACCCGTCGACGTGGGCAGGTCGCAGAACGTGGCAGTCGTCATAAAAACGCAGCGCGCTCGGGGCGAGACCGACGCGCCGCGCGAAGGCGCTGATGCTCAACAGGTCCGTGGTGCCGTCCATGGCGACGATTGTGGAGGTTCATCCCACTTGAAAGTCCAACCGGGCAGTCCGGCCACCTCGCTGGGCCCTTGGCGGGCGGGCCTGCGTATTTCCGTGTTGATGGGCCTGGGTGCACGCGCCGGTCGCGTAAGGTGACCGGATATTCGGCACCGACCGGCCGAGGCGAGCCGCTCCGCAGCGTTCTCACCACGTGCGGCGAGCAGACGGGAGAACGCGATGGGCATCCGGTTCGAGGAGCTCGACTTCAGGCCCACCCCCATGGGCGATCTCTGCTTGCGCCGACGGCAGGAGCCGTCGCTCGGCGTCGAGGTGTACGAGATCAAGCTCGATGACGATTTCCTGATGTCGAGCCTGTTCACCGAGGCCGAGATCCAGCTCGCCAAGCTCGGCCTCGCGGCCTCGGACCACGACGAGCTCGACGTCGTGATCGGCGGGCTGGGCCTGGGCTACACCGCACGGTCGGCTCTGGAGGACCCGCGCGTACGGTCTCTCCTGGTGGTCGACGCGTTGGCGGAGGTCATCGAATGGCATCAGCGGGAGTTGTTGCCGCTGGGCGCGGGCCTCACGGCCGATCCCCGGTGCACTCTTCTGCACGACGACTTCTTCGCGATGGCGGCCGCACCGGCCGGCTTCGATCCCGCGAGCCCGGGGCGGCGCTTCCACGCCATCTTGGTCGACATCGACCACGCGCCGGATCATGTGCTCCATCCCAGCCACGCCGGCTTCTACCAGCCGGATGGCCTGCGTCGGCTGGCCCGGCACCTGCATCCCGGTGGCGTCTTCGCGCTGTGGTCGAACGATCCGCCGCATGAAGGCTTCCTCGACACCCTCCGCCAGGTCTTCGCCACCGTCGAGGCCCACGTGGTCGCTTTCGACAACCCGCTCCAGGGTCGGCCGGCGACCAACGCCGTCTATGTCGCCACCCGATAGCGGTCGGGTCGGTCGGCTGTGCCGGGACGGGCTCATCCAGCGGTAGCGGTCGGGTCGGCCGGCTGCGCGGGGACGGGCTCGTTCAGCGGTAGCGGTCAGATCGCCTGGCTGCGCGGGGACGGGCTCATCCAGGGCGAGAGATCGAGGCCCGGATACCGAAGCGCCATGGCGGCCAGCGTGCCGGGCGTCCAGAAGGCGTGCCCGGGCGGCGGGAACCCGAAGAGCTCAAGCTGGCGCCGCGTGGCTCGCTGGACGAACCGGTACCAGGCGGGTTCGTGGCTGCGATCGGCCCAGGATTGACGCTGGCCCCATTCGACGGCGGCCGGCCGGTAGTTCAGATGCATGCTGTAGCGGACACCGCGCGCGGCGGTCAGCGCGGTGCCTCGGTGGAAGGTGCCGAGCTGGAAGGCGACGACCGTCCCGGCCGGTCCGGCGGCTGACACCTCCGCCTCATACAGCTCCGGGCTGCCACTGGTGGAGACGAAGCCGCTCTCGCCGTCGGTGACATCGGCCCGCGGATACCAGTTGGGCTTGGCCGGCAGGCCCGCCGTGCGGGTCCGGGAGACGAGATGAGGCGGCCCGAGATCGTCGGGAACGTCCACCAGGTAGACGAACATCTCCACCTGCTGAAAGCCGGGGGCGTCGGTGGGCACGAGGATCGTGTGGTTGAGATAGTCCCGGTGCATGACCTGGTCGTAGTCGGCGGCACCGGTGTACTTCGCCCACGCCTCGGCAGAGTAGAGCCGAATGTCCTGGACTTGGTCCTGGTTCGTCAGTAAGGCGGCGGCCAGCCGTGACAGACGCGGGTGCACCGCCAGCAGGCTGAGCTCGACGCTGGAGAAGGGGAAGGTGTCGATTCCGGCGAACTCGTCGCCCAGGAAACGTTCACGACGTGGGTCACCGCCGTCGTGGAACCCTTCGGCGGACGGAAAGAGCAGTCCCAGCTCGCCGACGGCCGGCGCCAGCTCATCGGCCGGAATGAAGCCGGGAAGGACGACGAACCCGTGGGTCCGCCAGGTGTGCGCCGCGTCGGTGAGATCCACTGACACACCATGCACAGATGCGGCCATCTCGTGCACGTCATTTTCCCGGCGCCGGACCGGCGGCCACGTCCCCGCGTGGCTCGGCCTGGTCTCGCGTCATCGGCCGGGCCGCACAGAGAGCCGGTCGAGAATGGCGGCCACCTCCGCCGCTCTGAACAGGAACCCGGCGTGTGTCGTGTCCAGGGTGTGAACGTCATAGGGATTGCCGGGAGTCAGCGCGTCCGCTTCGGCGATCAGCCTGTCCTGCATGGCGATGGGAAGCGACCGGTCGCCGGTGAGACGGATGTAGGTGCGGGCGATCGTGCCCCAGGTCCCGGCGTGGACGCGGGCGTCGGACGTCATCACGGCGATGGACTCGTCCGGCTGCAGGATGTTGAGGTACGCGCGGAACTGCTGGTCGGTGACATCCGCCATGACCGCCGCCTGCAGAGCGGCGAGCAGAGCCGGGTCGGCGGTGCGGTAGTTGGCCCGGCCGGCACCGAGCCGAGCCGGGTCTCCCACGTTCAACGCGGCCAGGGGGGCCAGCAGGCTGTCACCGAACTCGGGGCTTTGCATGTACTCGATGGGGCTGGCCAGTTCCACACAGGACCACGCGGAGACGTACACGAGCCGATCTACCAGCTCGGGCACCGTGTTGCCCACCCCGCTGATGGTCGTCCCGCCGAGGCTGGCGCCCACCAGCACCACCGGCCCGTGCCCGGCCACGCGGCGGACGACGTCGACCACCATGTCGACGTTGTCCCGCAGGGTGACCCCGGCCAGCGTCGACGGCTCGTCCGCCCAGGCGGCGAGGTCCTGCGGGGCCTGGTAGGCGACCGGGTACTGCGCGTCGAGGCCATGCCCCGGCAGGTCGACGGCGAAGCTGCGGTGGCCGAGCAACGCTAGTTCGCGCTGGATGGGGGCCCACATGAACGAGCTGGAGCAGGAACCGTGGACCAGTACGAAGGTGGGGGCGGCAGCCGACGCGGGGCTCGGGCTGGAGGGGCTGGCCGAGAGGGATGACACGTGGATCCGTCCGTTCGCCTGGAGACGCGGTGACCACGCGTGATGCCGGCACCGGCGTGTTGAGCCGCTGATGAAGAGGATGGTGAACATACCCACCGGTGAGCTCGCCGAAATTCGTGCTGACACAGCGATCGCAGACGCGGTGGCACCGCCGGCCCTGCCCATGACTAGGGCGGTGGCAGCGCCGACTCAGCCCACGGCAGAGCGCCGTGGTCGGAGCGCAGGTAGCGGCGTCAGACAAGTTCGCCTGGGTGCGGGCAGGGGCCCGCCCCTATGCTGCCGATCATGAGTGTCCCTTTCAGCGACTCGGCCCGGAAGATCCTCAACGCCCCCAACATCGGCATCCTCGCCACCCTCAACCCCGACGGCAGCCCGCAGACCTCGGTCGTCTGGGTCGGCACCGAGGGCGACGACGTGGTCATCTCCTCCCAGGCCGGAAGGCGCAAGGTCCTGAACCTGGAACGTGACCCGCGCGCCAGCCTCAGCGTGTTCGACCTCGCGGACCCCGAGAGATACGTCGAGGTCCGAGGGGTGGCAACAGTCGCCGAGGACGAGGGAAGGCGGCTGGCGGTGCGGCTGGCGGAGAAGTACGCGGGCGCAGGGGCCGGTGAGGAGTACCTTCGGCTCCCTCCGGAGGCGGTGCGCGTGGCGATCCGGATCACGCCGCAACGGGTGGTGGGCAACGCGGCGTGACAGGCCGTTCCGGCGACGCGGCGTGACCCCAACCGCTGCGCCGTCCCGGCGTCCCACGGCGGCCTGCCGCCCGTCACACCTGCGGGCCTTCGGGAGGCGCGGTGAGGACGATGCAGGACAGGGCGCGGCGCAGGACGGTGGCAAAGGATTCGGTGTTGCCGGGGCCGAGCCAGTGGCGCCCCGCCACGCGGATGGCGCCCGCGATCGCGGCGGCTGTGACGGCGGGGAACAGCTCGCGTCCGGAGTCGGCGCCGGTGTGTGCCGCGATGGCCTCGGCGAGCGAGCCCTCGGCCATGCTGAACGCCTTCAGCGCCTCGCCCTCCAACTCGGGCGTCGACATGATCATGCGCAGGCCGGCCCGGTCGGGCTCAGGGCTGGTGTAGAGCTCGACCAGCGCCTCGATGACGGCCTGGCCGAGCGGCTCGCCGGCGGGGCGAGCGCGCAACGCCGCACCGGCGCGCGCCGACTGGTCGGCCTGGAAGGCGCAGATCGCCTCCGCGCGGCTGGAGAAGTAGTTGTTGTAGGTGCGTGAGGAGACGCCCGCGGCCTCGGCGATGTCGTGGACGCGGACCAGGGCCAGCCCGTGGGGGCCCTGCTCGATGGCCAGGCGCAGCGCGGCATGGCTGATCGCCTCCCTGGTGGCCTGCTTGTTGCGCGCCCGCAGATCCATGGCGTCGTCGTTCATGAAGGAACTATATCCGATGCTGCGCGCCGCGCACCATGTGCGCGCCACGCAAATTGTAGGTAGGGTGCGGGAGAACGCCTGGCACCCTTCGAAGAGTGCCAACCACCGGGCGTACGCCGGGCCGGCGAGGTCCGCGGCAGGTCGTTCACCTGCCTGCGGGCCGTCCGTCGCGGGCGCCGTTCCGGCGAAACCCCCTCAAGAGCAGGAGCGAACGATGGCAGCCAAGATGATCGCGTTCGACGAGGACGCCCGGCGCGGTCTCGAGCGTGGGATGAACCAGCTCGCCGACGCCGTCAAGGTGACCTTGGGCCCCAAGGGCCGCAACGTCGTGCTGGAGAAGAAGTGGGGCGCTCCCACGATCACCAA